>DNDO01000088.1:545-3524 GCA_003484265.1 Anaerolineae bacterium | reverse complement strand
CCAAAATTATATATAATTTTGGCAAGGAGCCTGAATGCCCGGATTTACCCCTGGTCGAAGATGGCAGCCCGCCTATTCCCCATTCCAAAAAGAGAGCTTCGGTGAACACGCTTTGCGGGTGCTCGAATACAGCGTAAAGGGACCGTTGTTCGGATGCCGCATGTGCGGCAACTGCCTGCTGGCTGAGACCGCGCTGATCTGCCCGATGGAGTGCCCAAAGGGTTTGCGGAACGGTCCGTGCGGCGGCTCTACATCTGAATACTGCTATGTGGACGAGTCCCGCCCGTGCGTTTGGTATGAAATTTATGATCGCTCATTTCGATGGGGGCGCGAAGATGTATTGCTCGAAGTGCTGCCGCCGCTCGATTGGGAAAAGGTGGGGAAAGATTCGTGGGGCGCAATACTCAGGAACGCTGGAAGGATCGGCGTAAAGAAAATCTTTAGCGGATTGCTCTTCGCTGAAACACGCGCACAAACATTGGATGGGATTTTCCGTCCAGTTCGTCAGCCAGACTGGTGGCAGGGCGATTCGAAATATCATGCGCCCGCCTACGCTGAACCCGCTTCGGATCTACAGCGGAGGCTGGCCGCTGGCGAATTTGTTTTTACTTGCGAGGTCACTCCCCCGCTATCCTCCTCCACCGACAAATTGATCCGCAACATAGATATGGTGAAACCTTATGTCGCGGCTGTGAATTTTACGGATAATCAATCCGCAACGCCGCGCATGACGTCGTGGGCTTGCAGTCAGGTCGCAATGGATCAAGATGCAGAACCTGTTTTGCAGATGTCTGCGCGCAACCGTTCGCGCGGAAGCGTGCAAAGTGAGATCATCGGCGCGACAGCATTGGGTATTCGAAATGTTTTATGCGTAACTGGCGACAGCGCAAAAATGTCACCCTCTCCGCGCGACCAGATGGACATCAACGATCTGGATGCCATCCAAATGTTGTGGGTACTGCGTCGCATGAGAGACGAAGGAAAATATCTCGATGGTCGCGAGATCAAGAATCCGCCGATGTTCTTCCTCGGCGCGGCGGCTTCACCGTTTTCGTCCAACCCAAAGTTTCAGGCATTGCGCGAACAGAAGAAGGTCAATGCGGGAGCGCAGTTCTTCCAGACGAATTTAATCTTCGATGTGGATGGCATGGAACTCTGGCTGAACGAACTCGCCAAGCGAAACATACTGGACAAGGTCTATATCCTGGCAGGCGTGACACCGATCAAGAGTTTGAAGATGGCGCAGAAACTGTCAACAATTCCAGGCGTCCATCTTCCGCAGCATATTCTTGAGCGGATGGAGGTTGCAGACCATGCGGGCAATGCGCAGGAGGAGGGCGTGCAGATCGCGCTGGAAATTATTCGTGAAATTAAGGGGTACGATAAACAGGGCATACATGGGATCCATCTCATGCCGATCGGGTGGGATGAGATCGTCCCGCGCATCGTCCGCGATGCAGGATTTATATCCAAAGACATACAGATAAACAATCCAGCAAGGGAGTTGGAATATGCACACAGTCTTGAAAAGTAATTCGAAGACCGTCACGATCGGTCACGACAAACCATTCGTCATCATCGGCGAAAAGATCAACCCTACGGGTATCAAGAAATTAGGGCAGGCACTCGTTGACCAGAACTTTGAGTATGTTCAGCACCTGGCAAAACGTCAGGTCGCCTGGGGCGCGGACGTACTCGATGTGAATGTCGGTCACCCGCAAATTGACGAAGCAGCAATTATGCCGAAGGTGGTGGAGGCGATCCTTGAAGTAACGGATGTGCCGTTGTGCATCGACTCGAACGAGCCAAGGATTTTGGAGGCGGGGCTTAACGCCTCACCTGGCAAGCCGTTGGTGAATTCTGTCAACGGGGAGGACAAGCAATTGGCGACGGTCCTGCCCATCGTCAAGGATCGAGGCGCGGCAGTCATCGGGATGGCAATCGGCAATGATGGTATCCCGCCCACCGCGGAAGGGCGTCTCGCCGCAGCCGGGAAGATCATCGAATACGCTGCGAAGATGGGCATACCTGCGGAAGATATCGTCATCGATCCTCTGGTAATGACCGTCGGTCACAACAGTGAAGCGGCGCTGGTGACGTTGAAGTCTATCGAGTTGATAAAGAAGGAATATGGTGTGAATATGAGCCTTGGCGCCAGCAATGTCTCGTTTGGTCTGCCTGACCGCCATGCTGTGAACAGCGCCTTCCTTGCCCTGGCGATTCAAACAGGCGTGACGTGTTCGATCACCGATGCAATCAAACTCGGAAATTCCATCAAGGCAATTGATCTGTTACTGGGGAAAGATGCGAACTCAATCCGATACCTGAAGTATTTCCGCGCAATGGAGAAGTTGAGGGCGGACGAGGCGGTGAAGGTGTAATATTTCGTAAAGGGCGGATCGCGATCCCCCCTTACGGCAACTGAATCGTTTCTGAATTAATCTTCAACGTGTCCCCGACGATTTCAACGACATCATTTTCAAAACCAAAGAACGTCCAGAACATGACTTGGGGCTGGTCCGCTTCTAGCATCACGGAGATGGCTGGCTCTTTGTGGCCATAATATCGCGAACGCCAGCCGCGCGTGGTGGCAGGGTCGGCGCGGACGATGGAGAGGCTGCCGTTCGCATTCATGGTTCCAACTTGCAGTTTGTATTTCATTTCCTCGACGGAGAGTAGAATGGAATCTCCGGAGTGCTCAAAGAGATAATCATTGAGCAGCCAATGAAGCGCGTAATGATGCGACCCTTGCGCATTGAGATGGTCCACAACCAGCCAACGGTCACCTTCCATAGCGGTGACCGATCGTTCGTGTGACACAGGTTTATATCCATCATGCTCGCCCTGCCAATAATTTTTATCGTGTTTGAGAACTTTCCCCTTTGACCAGTTCGTCCATGTGAAGCGGCTGACCATCGTCATCTGGTCTTTATCGTCCACCGTGACCGTGTTATGCACGGAAGTGTGTGCCAGTCCGTT
>DNDO01000088.1:0-298 GCA_003484265.1 Anaerolineae bacterium | reverse complement strand
AAGTCCACGTGGAGTTGGTCGGCGTGGGAGGGACGGGAAGTGAAGTCTGTACAGCGGATAAGGGCGTGGGAGTGCGTGTTGCGGAGGAGATAGATCCCGCCATAAGGGAATGAGAGTATTGTTGATTCCTTGATGGTTTCAATACGATCTGCTACTCTACCAATGGATTCACCACATAACCAAAAGATATCTTCATCCCATGCACCAGGATCGAAGAGGCGTTCGCCTTTGGTGATGTACCAGCCTAGTTGCAAGAGCGGACGGAAATCGGTGAAATCGCAGTTATTCAGCGGTAAAA
>DNDO01000178.1:7212-9806 GCA_003484265.1 Anaerolineae bacterium | reverse complement strand
TGGTAACGCAATCGGTACCGATTGCGTTACCATGGGTACTTGTGAATAAAGGGTTCGAAATGTTTTTAGATCGGCATCGCTCACGCCGTATGCAACATCCGCTGTAAGCAATATTCCGTCAAGTTGACCTGGCTTTGCCAAATCGTATAAACCATACGAGGGATTCGATAAATCACTGCCGGGCATGGCCGTCAGTTTTCCCCCAATAAAATGTACAAGGTTTACATTGGCTTCCTCTGCGGCTTGCGTCACGCCTGCGAGGAACTGCGCGCCCCAAGCGCGGCCTACTTGCGATGCAAATACGCCGATCGTTTTTCTTTCTGAGGATGTCATCTGGATATTGCTCCCATGCGCATTCAAAAATTATATCCGCAATCCTTGTGATACGTAAAACAATAGTGTGACAAAACCCCGGACCTGACTAAACTGTCAGTTGATTCAACAACAAATACTTTTTATTCCGCTACAAACTCAGCCTCATCTGCCACTGCGACAGTTCCGTGCGTTGAAAACCTGCCTGCTCGAAAAGGAATCCAAACTCCTCGGGCCATATCGCAGGGACATGCCATACCTTACTCGGATGATGCGCGATTATGCTTTTGAGAATATCCACCCCAAGCCCTTTTCCGCGTGCGGAGGGTTCCACAAGCAGGGACCATATCACAATGTGCTCCACATCGGGGTTTGAAATGGCGATATAGGCTTCTTCCCGCTTATATGCTTTCGCAGGCGGGGTCATCGAGGCAATGGTCTCACCCGATAACTGCCATGGCAGGTCTGGTAAGCCAAATTGCAAGACCATACGTCCCAACTCGCGCAAATCCATTTCCTGCAGGTCGTTTACTGCATCCTGTTTTGTATCCTGATGGATGAAGCTAATTAATCTACGCAAAGTTTCAAAACCGCAGTTTTTATAGAGGCGGACAGCGGGTTCATTCTGTTCGATGACTTCGAGCACCATTTCACGGTCGTTGCGTTCGCGCGCTTCGCTGATAAGTTTTTTCATGATGGATGTGCCCGCTTTTTTGCCACGCATTCCTTTTACGATACCCATTGCTGCGAGGCGGCTTGTCCAACCGCGACGGGCTATCAATGCGATTCCTACGGGCTGATCGCCAGAAAGAAACACACGGCTGGAGGTTTTGTCCACGCTGTCCTTGCGGAGCATGTTGAGGAACTGGGAACTATCGAAGTGTATGGGGACGAGGTAATTCTCGAAGGAAAGATTAAGCAGGTTGAGGAGTTCAATTATCTGGTAGTCGGTAGCGGGTTTTGTGTCCAGTTTCATGTTGCCCATTCTACCCGCATCGGACGTATAATCGTCAAACCCGAGAGGACAAATCCATGAAAAACTTTGATCACAATGCGCGGAAGATCACACTCGTTCTTTTTGCCGCACAAAGCCTGGCATCGGCGGGTTTCATCGCCGCCGCAACCATCAACCCGATCTTGGGTGCGAAACTCGCCTCGAGCCGGTCATTGGCAACTCTGCCGACGGCGGCATATCTGTTAACCGGAGCACTCTCCGCCTCGGCATGGGGCTATCTTATGGACCGTATTGGGCGGCGCAATGGGATTGTTTCGGGTCTCGTGATCGGTGTGCTGGGAAACATAATCGTTTTGGTGGCCATCCCGTCATCGTCTTTTATCCTGGTGATGGTCGGATTGATGATGATGGGCATAACCAATTCAGCCGTACAGTTGGGGCGTTTTGCGGCGGCAGAAGTAAACCCGCCACACAGGCGCGGACGGGCTATCTCGACAGTGGTTCTGGGCGGTGTGATTGGTACGATCTTGTCTCGGTTACTTGCAGTGCCGGTAAGCGGTTTTGCAGTGGGTATAGGCATGGACGAATTGGCGGGCGCTTACATCACCACCCTCGCCTTATTCGCAATTGCCTCTGTGATTGTTTTCGTCGGTCTACGCCCCGATCCGCGGGATATAGGAATGGAGGTTTCAAGACAATATCCCGAAGCGATTCCCCAGGGAAAAGCCCGCCCCATTACTCAAATTTTGAGCCAACCCGCTGCGATTACTGCAGTGACTGCGATGGTACTCGGGCAGGTAGTGATGGTCGCCATTATGGTGATCACATCCCTGCATATGGAAGACCACCTGCATAACCGCGCAGATATTTACTCGGTCATTTCAGGACACACTTTCGGCATGTTTGCCCCATCCATCGTTTCGGGCTGGCTGTTAGATAAATGGGGGCGCGGCAAAATGATCTTAATAGGCGCTTTGACACTGTTGCTATCCTGCATCACGGCTCCGCTTTCGCCGGATGTCCTTCCTCTTGCCATTGCATTATTTCTGCTTGGCGTGGGCTGGAACTTCTGTTTTGTAGGAGGCTCCACTCTACTCGCCGACCAGCTCTCAGCAGTGGAACGTTCGCGCACCCAGGGCACGAACGACCTGCTCGTGGGTCTTGCATCGGCGTTCATTAGTTTGAGCAGCGGTTTTCTCTTTCACACAACCAGCTACACAGCCATTGCTGTGATGGCTGGCGCGCTTTCGCTTATTCCGCTGTTCATGTCGCTAACATTCCTGAGAAGGACTGCTGCTCCTGCAGTTGCGTAATAAAAACACCCCGC
>DNDO01000178.1:5733-6962 GCA_003484265.1 Anaerolineae bacterium | reverse complement strand
TCTGCGGGGTGTTTTTATTGCAAACTACTTTTTGACCATCGTCAATAACATCTTGAAGCGTGTCAATGCCTTGACGGCGTGGGGTTCATTAGCGGGCATGATGATCGCATCTCCCATTTTCAAATGAAATGGCGTTCCCGAAATTCTGATTTCTGTTTCACCATCCAGTATAAGCACAAGCGCATCAAATGACGCGGTATGTTCGCTCAATTCCTGATCCTGATCGAAGGCAAATATCGTGACGTTGCCTCCGTCTGCTTTGATGATCTGGCGGCTGACGATTGAACCGTCGTTGTAGGCAACGATGCCAGCCATGCTCATGATTTCTGATTTTGGTGCGGTTGTCACTATTTCACCTCGATCTGATACGGCGCAGGAATGATCGTGAAGCGTGTGGTGCCTGTAATAATCAGGGTGGCGTCTTCGCCGGCATTCAAAGAAAGTGGAATGTCAACTGTCTGGTCGGGGTTGAGTTCGACATGGGTCACTGTAGTGGTATCGCCATTGAGGATGAGGGACAGGCGATAGGTCTGCGGGAGAACGTTTTCGACTCGCGCAAACCCGGCGGCTTCCCAGCCGCCGGCATCCGCTTCAAAGTCTGACTGGTAGTTGATCGCATCAATTGAAATGTCATCCAGCAGCATGCCTTGTCCATTGACCGCCGCGTCGGTGATGTATTCGAAGCGGATCTGCACCTTCTGCCCGGAATATTGTGAAAGGTCGACCGTTTCCTGGATCCAATCGCCGGTCATGCCTGTGTATCCCCAGCCATACGAATTGCCGGATGGGTTGAAGTCGGTGCCGGAGGGGGTGGTGAGGATCTCCCAGGTCTCTCCATCGGTGGAGACTTCTAGGAACACATAATCCCAATCTTCTTCAATGTCGTACCACGTCCAATAGCTGATATCGATGGGGCCAGTGACATCAGTGAAATCGAATTCCCGAGTGAGGGTCATGTCTGATTCGTCGCCCTTGTTCGACCAGAAGGCAAACTTGCCAGAGTGAACCTCGGTGGGCAAGAGCCCGATCGCAGTGGATCCGCTAAAAGTCAGTGTGTGATCGCCGGCACACGAGATTCTGATGTAATCGATGCCGTATTGATTGACAGTGAAACTCTGCGGCGACTGTGGACAAGTCGTAATGGTATCCGTGTCACTTGTGCGAGGCGCATCTGGATAGTTGTAATAGGTGTAACGACCATCACCCACACTTGAATCCTTGAGATATAA
>DNDO01000178.1:0-5472 GCA_003484265.1 Anaerolineae bacterium | reverse complement strand
GTATCGTCCACGCTGGAGATGTCGTTCTCGGGATTGCTCGTCAGTGCCTTCGTGGCATCTTCGCCGAAACGGTCAAGGAAATATGTGAGAAAGAGGAACGCCTGTCCGTAGTGCGGTCCATTATTGCTGACACTATCGCCCCAAGTGGTTAATTGCAGGTCTGGGTTGGACGTGTAGACCCAGTCCTTGCCGCCGACATCATAACCGTTAATGAAAACGCCGACTTCGGCAAATCCCTCGCCCAGCCAGGAAACATCGTTGCGGTCAGATGCGAATTGGATCATGTGAACGAACTCATGCGCCAAAACGCCATAAGTATATTCGTCAGCCAGGTTCTGTGTGGTGCTGAGCATATAGGTTTCGTGCGCGTTCGAAAATTCCTTGACCAGCGGGTTGAACGAATCGGAAGAGTTGAAGTAGCCTGCCACATTCCGTCCAAGTCCGCTGGCGTAGATGACAAAGATATGAGGGTCGCCGTCTATGCCCGGGTTAGATTCCTCGCCGAAGAATTCGCGGTCGGTCGGGTATATTTCATTCTCGAAGGTATCCATCAATCTCTTCATATCGCCTTCGTCCACGCTCGCGCCTTCCTCCGCCCAAAAGTAGGAGTGGGGAGTTATATACAATAATGTTGCTGTGATCTGATGATGCTCTGCGGTATCTGAATTGCTGATCCAGAAGTTTTCCTTGTCGCCTACTTTATAGGCTTTGCCGGGCACTGTCCTGGGTACATCGCAGATCGCTTTCAAGCGGCAGGCAAGTTCGTACGGGTCGTTTTCCGGCACAAGGGTATTGTTCAATGTGTCGAGCGTATCGGCTGAGATCGAATCGGGAGAGGTACGATCCAGGGTGGGAACAGGTAACGGGGTCGACGAATCATCCGTCGGGAAGTCTTGAGGTGGGAAGTCGTCCAGGGGAGGTATCTGCTGGGCGGCTTGATACATAATGACACCTGCCGCGACGATAACAACCAAGGCACAGCAAAGCAGGACAGCGACAATCCCGACAACGATCTTTGTGACGCTTGAAGATTGATTGGTATTTGATTCCATGATGAGAATGGTCTCCTTCTATTGGCTTCAGTGTATGGTACCCTGCAAATATAATATTACGATTAGGAAATTAAAAGTGACAGTCACCTTAAAGGTGACTGTCACTTCATTACTTGTTACGCTTCTGCGTGTTGTTCGCTCTTCTTTTTCTTTTTTACAGGTTCGGATATTTGGAAGACGATTTTGTTGTTTTCATCGTCCACATCCACCTGCACGCTTCCGCCGTCCTTGAATTTGCCGCCGAGCAGTTCCACCGAAAGCGGACTCTCGACATTCTTTTGGATGGCTCTTCGCAACGGACGAGCTCCGAATGCCGGGTCGTACCCTTCCTTGGCGAGCCACTCGCGCGCGGCGTCGGTCAGTTCGACCGAGATATTGTGATCGTTCAGGCGATCCTGCACTTCCTTCATTTGCAGGACGACGATCTCTTCCATTTGTTCGATGGAGAGCGGCGAGAACATGATGGTCTCGTCGATGCGGTTGATGAACTCAGGTCGGAAGGCGCCTTTCAAAGCCTTCTCGATCTTGGCGTGAGATTCGCGCTCCTCATCAGAGGCTTTGCCTTGCAGGAAGCCCAGGGTACCTCCCTTTTTCACGTATTCCGTGCCCAGGTTCGAGGTCATAATCAGAACCGTATTGCGGAAATCCACTACGTTGCCCTGACCATCTGTCAGACGGCCGTCATCCAAAATTTGGAGCAATGCGTTCCAGACTTCCGGGTGAGCTTTTTCGATCTCATCGAACAGGACAACACGATACGGACGCCTCCGGACTGCTTCTGTCAGCTGACCGCCTTCCTCGTACCCGACATATCCCGGAGGTGCCCCAAAAAGACGACTTGCCGTATGCTGTTCACGATATTCGGACATGTCGATGCGGACGAGCGCCTCTTCATCGTCGAACATGAACCAAGCGAGGGCTTTCGCAAGTTCCGTTTTGCCAACACCGGAAGGTCCGATAAAAATGAATGAACCGATCGGGCGCGATGGATCAGACAATCCAGAGCGTGAGCGGCGGATCGCATCCGATATGGCGTGGATGGCTTCCTCCTGCCCGACAATACGCTCGTGCAGACGGGTTTCCATGTGCAGGAGTTTTTCAGACTCAGTCTCCATCATCTGTGTAACTGGGATGCCGGTCCATTGGTGCACGACGGACGCAATATCGTCCACGTCCACAACTTCATCGAGTTGGTGTTCCGATTCCCATTTATCGCGCTTTTCCTTGTATTCCTCTTCGAGGCGCAGGCGTTCCGATTTCTTTTTAGCGGCGAGTTCATAATCACGGTTCAAACCGGCCTGTTCCTCTTCGGCTTGAAATTTTTCGATCTCTGTCTTCATCGCTTTGAGGTCGGGCGGCATGGAGTAAAGCGCCACGCGCAATTTCGCGGCGGCTTCGTCCATCAGGTCGATGGCTTTATCGGGTAAGCGCCTGTCGGTGACGTACCGGTCAGCGAGACGCGCTGCGGCAACAAGGGCATCATCCGCGAAACGGACTTTGTGATGCGCTTCGTATCTATCACGCAGACCCATCAACATTTTGATCGTGTCGTCCACGGTGGGTTCTTCGACGTAGATCGGGGCGAAGCGGCGTTCGAGAGCGGCGTCTTTTTCGATATATTTATGGAATTCGTCCAGCGTGGTTGCGCCGATAGTCTGGAGTTCACCACGGGCGAGCGCCGGCTTGAGCATGTTGGACGCATCCATCGCCCCCTGTGCGGCTCCTGCTCCGACGACAGTGTGCAACTCGTCGATCATCAGGATGATCTCACCCTGCGCGCGCAAGACTTCCTCCATCACAGCTTTGAGTCTTTCCTCGAATTCACCGCGGAATCGCGAGCCTGCGATCATCGAGCCGAGATCGAGCGCAACAACGCGTTTGCCTGAAAGAATTTCAGGAATGTCGTTGTTGGCGATCTTCTGCGCCAGTCCCTCCGCGATGGCTGTCTTACCCACGCCGGCCTCACCAATGAGAACAGGATTATTCTTGGTGCGGCGTGACAAAATTTGAATAAGACGCATGATCTCACTGTCGCGCCCGATGACCGGGTCGAGTTTGCCTTCGCGTGCCAGTTGCGTCAAGTCACGGGAGTATTTCTCAAGCGTCCGATAGCGGGATTCAGCCTGCGGGTCCGTGACGCGTTGGCCGCCTCTCAAATCCTGAATGGCGGTGTAGACGCGGTCGCGTGTTAATCCAGCAGATTCCAAAATGCGCGCGGCAGGCGTATTTCGCTCGGTGAGGATCGCGAGGAAGATATGTTCGGTGGAGATGTATTCGTCCTTGAGGCGGTTTGCTTCCTCGTTGGCCAGGTCAATGATCCGCTTGACGCGAGGGGTGATGAATATCTGCCCTGCGCCGCCGCCGAAGATGTTGGCTTTCGGGCTGGCGCGCAAAGTCGCGTCTAGACGTTCAGTCAGCGCTTCGGGGCTGACGCTCAGTTTTTCCAAAATTTGGGGGATTACTCCGCCGGGCTGTTCGATCAGCGCCAGCAGGATGTGTTCAGTGTCTATCTGGTTATGGCCGTAGCGCTGGATGATCTCCGCGGCGCGTTGGGCGGCTTCCTGTGCTCTCTCTGTAAATCTGTCAAATCGCATCATGAGGGGTATTCTCCTGTACAGGCACAGCAAGACGAATTTTCGTCTGAGCCGGTAGACAACTCGCTGTGCCCCTACCAATATGAAGGCATTATAACAAAACCGCGAAGGCGATTTGTAAACAAGGTGTATGAGGACTATTAGATTAAAAACGGGTCAGGAATTTTCAGGGTTTTTTATCGCGTTACTCAAACCCTCCACTACGAATCGATATGAAGTTCCCATAAAATAATTACACCACGCGACGATTCCCAGAAATTTCAAACCGTCTTCTACCAGAAAGCTCCATTCCCCCATTTTTTCGGTCAAGCCTGCCAAGAGCGCATCGATCCCAAGGGATGAAGCAAGGAGGATCAAAGCAAATCCAAGGACAATGTATTCCGTCTTCAAGATCGTGCGCCAGAAAATGGCAGCATAAATTATTGTGATCGTTACAATAATCACGTAGACGCCCTTTTCTCTAATACCAAAATATTGCCTCGATAAAACATCATGGAACAGGAAAAAATCATCGAATAGAAGGAAGAACGTGAGAAACGCCGAACCGGCAAGAAACCTTCCGGCATTCTTCGATCCGTTTTGATGAAGGATAACCGCGCCAAACAGACAAACGGCGGCTGTCCCGCACCACAACAATATACCCAAATTGGACAAAATGCCTATCAAGGGATGGAACCCTTCCAATGTGGCTGGGTCGCGGGTCAGTGTGCCCATGGGAATCTGACTATTGATACTTACAAAAGTCAGCAGGGCAAGGAATGCCAACGCGAAAGCATTGGACAATGCCAGCAGCCGTATCGAGGTTTTTATCACGGGAAGTATACAATCTGCTTTCGGAAATGAATTTTATGAAAGATTCAAATCTTGTTCACGCATTGAACGCAAACAACATCAGTTCAACATCATCACCCGCTAGTTTTACCATCTTTTCAAATTCGAATCCGATTTTCTCCAGCAATCGGATGGATCCCTGATTCTCAGAGACGACAATTGCAACGATCCGCTTCAAGCCGTGGACCTTTTGCCCGTACTCCTTTACAGCAAGCGCGGACTCAACTGCGTAGCCCTTCGACCAGAACCTCGGCAGGAAAGCATATCCGATATCGACGTCTTCGAGAGTATCGCGTTTGATCAATCCGCAGATGCCTATGGATTCGCCTGTTTCTTTCAATATGACCAAATCCAAACCAAAGCCGTTCTTTTCGTAGCTGGTTAGCGGTCCCTTCAAAATATAGGATTCACCATCGGCGATGGTGCGGACATTCCTATCGCCGATGTTTTGGATGAACGATGGGTCGTTCAGCAATTCGAGAATAAAGGGAGCGTCATCCGCGGAAAGGTGACGGAGGGTTAATCGTTTTGTTTCAAGGATCGTCGTGGGGGAAGTGTTTTGCATTTGGCTGTGACCAGTTTTTGATCTGGGATAAATCCTTGATTACTTGGTATTACTTGAAACTAAGATCGAAGCTTGAGCCCATTTTTTTAGAATATTCTCGTCACCAAGCACTTCATCCGGCACTTGGTAATATGGCATCTTGCTATGTTTACTGGAGCCAGCTTCTTCAAATAACTTTTTGTTTGTATTGTCTGCCTTGAAAAAGATGCCGCCTTCACTATCCACGAGGGCAAACATCTTATCTTCATTGAACACCCCGTGCCCTCCAAACATTTTGCGAATACGAATGTCTCCCAAGTGGGAAAGACTGCCCTGAAGTTTCTCAGCAGATGCTGCTGAGGCGTCTGTCAATTTGTCACCTTTTGTACCCATAATTTCACACTCCTTCGTATTGAACTGCTATTAATGCCAACCCTGCGGTTTATACTGT
>DNDO01000188.1:1735-7511 GCA_003484265.1 Anaerolineae bacterium | reverse complement strand
ATTAGGGGCTAGTCGGAGCCCTGAAGGAGTTATAACCTTTACAATTGGCTTGATGACTGGTGGTGAATATTCTGATACTGCAGGGGATGTTAGAAATCACATGTCTGGAATGCCACACTTACTTGATGGAACAACTGCAAATACACGCTGGGAGAAGGAGGAAATCTGGGAGATTATTGCGACGAAAGTTGCTTCAAGTGGATATAGCTCGGCGGTCCAAGTGGTTGGAGCTGGTGGTAAGCTCAGTGAATACGAGCGAGTGCTTAACCCTTGACTTGTGTTTTAGAGACGTGAGATAGTGGTGGGAGATGAAAAAGATTGTCTGGGCTGGTATAGGTATTCTTTTCGTGGTCGTAGCAGGTGTATATATCTGGGGGCGAAGAGTGGTGTACCCCAATAGCAGTGGCGCGAGCCAGTACAAGTTGATTCGAAACTGTCGGGTGACTAGAAATATTTAAACCCTCAATTTCCACATCGTAAACGGCTCGTCAAAACCTTTCACATCGCCGGTGAAAGGTTTTAGTTTTTCGTAGGAGACATTCTTTGAGAGGAATTCCTGTATCTCCGGGTCTTCGTGAAAGGCTTCGGAGAGGATCAATTCGCCGCCTTGTGAGAAGCCGGGCAGGCGCGCGGTGATGTTGACCGTCGAGCCGAAGTAATCCAGACGATCGTTCAAATTGACGACGATGCACGGTCCCTTATGCAGACCGACCTTGAGCCACAGCATCGGTTCCCCGCGTTTGGCTATCTCTGTTTGCGCTTTCCATACCGCTTTCAACCCGTCAATGGGGTGGCGGAAGGTCGCCATGACTGCGTCGCCCATTGTTTTCACGATGGAGCCGCCTTCCTCCGCAACGTATTTTTCCAATATTTCAAAATGTTCGCGCACGCGCCCGAACGCGGAGGCGTCGCCGATGTTTCGATATAAACGGGTCGAGTCGCGCAGGTCGGTGAACATCAAAGTGACGGAACCGATGGATATTTCTTCGCCGGGTCTTACTACTTCGGTTGCGAAGAGGTTACGGAAGACCTGCAGTGCGGTTACGTCGGCGGCGGTGGAGGCTTGATCGCTCCAGGCGGTGCGCTCGAGTGTAAAGGTAGAGTCCGCTTCCGTTGCATTGATCAGGTTAAGGGTCGGAAGAAGCGAGATACGCTGCTCTTCGGGCGGCCATCCATATTGAGTCACGCGCAAATCTGTTTTGGCGAGGCCGTTCCCTTCCGCATACAACGAGATCGAACCCGGCACATTCGAGGCGCGCAACGTGTAACGTCCCATTTCCAGTTTGAGCGGCACAGGCAAAGACTTCAACGCCGACAAACTTTGCGTCATCACTACGTGCGGTTGCAGTTGCGGGCTTCCCACGCAGAAGGCGACATCCGCCTTCACATAACGCACCGATGCATTCGGTTTGAATATCACCTCGATGTTGTGATCAAAGTTTGTGTTGAAATCGATCTGGCAGGTGTTGCAATGCGAGTTGCCCTGCACCTGCGCCAGGTTGCTGTGTCCCTCGGTTTTGCCGCGGCAGGATGGGCAAAGGATATCCCACGACATATCCATGATGCCCGCACGCGTGGCAAGCAAAAACATCTCAAGCACTGCGCGGCGATTCGCGCCCCAACGGTCTGCCAACGCGTATGGTCTGATTCTTTGGAGGGACAGGTTATCAGCGCGGTCTAAAAATTCCTCGAGTTGCTTGATAAGAGTTGGATCGACATCAGGACTCAACGTCTCGATCATGGACTTAAATCTGTTTCGCCCGCCCGCGCTGAGTCCACGCTGACGGGATGCCTCAACCACCGATCCGCGTTTGTTTGCGATTCGGTCATACAAGCGAAAGGCTTTCTCGAACCTGCCTTTGGCGATAATGCCGATAACAAGCGGGAAAACCAGCGGGGCAAGGATATTGCTCGAGCGAATGGTCGTCTTGTAGGTGAGGCGCGTGCCGCCATCGGGGAGTGGATCGAACGTGACCAACACATTCATTTCATCCAGCGGACCTTTGCTGTACCGGCGGCGAACACCAAACGAATACGGGAACGTCCACTCGAACGGCTCCTCGTCCCATTCCACCCTGACAACCGGGAGTTTCATCCGAAGATGCCTTGCGCCTCGAACGTTATCGAGCATCTCCACCTCCGGCTGACCGGTATCGCGGTTAAAACGGTTTGTATCCGCTGCAAACGGCCAGATCGCTTCGGGAGGGGAAACAAGGTCCCATTGCCAGGAAAATTGAAATTCTTGAGCCATAATTGGTTTGATGTTTGAAGTGGATCAAATTTTACAGCAGATACATAAAAATACCATTACCGTCTCAATTCAAAAGGTCGAATCCATTAACAAGACCTTAACCCGGCTAAAAATGGCTTATGGTATAGTCTGTTAACAATTCAATTTCCGCCCTGGGCGGACACTGAGCGTTAGCGAAGTGGAAGTCGATCTCGACTACGGCGCAGCCATCGCGCCTCCGCTCGGCGAGGAAAAAAATTACATGCCCGAAACCCTTCTTATTGTCGAAGATGAACCCGCGCTGCGGGATACCCTTTCTTATAATCTCAAGAAGGATGGTTTCATCGTCGAAGCCGTTGGTGACGGGCGGAGCGCTGTCGAATCCGCCCGGCGCTTGAAACCCGACCTCATCATCCTCGATATCATGCTCCCCGAACTGGACGGTTTGGAGGTTGCCCGCATCATCCGCAAGGAGATGAACACACCCATCCTGATGCTGACTGCGCGCGATGATGAGATCGACAGAGTCGTCGGTCTCGAGGTGGGCGCGGACGATTACCTGACCAAACCCTTTTCGATGCGTGAACTGATCGCGCGTGTCAAGGCGCAGTTGCGCCGCACCCGCCTCCTGAAAGATGAACTGGGTAAACAGGATTCGAAAACGACAGCCCACTCGAAACTCATGCTCGATAACCTTGTCATTAACCTCACACGCCGGGAGGTTACGCTTAACGGCGAAGCCATCAAACTCAGGCCAAAGGAATACGATCTGCTCGAATTTTTCGCCGAACACAAAGGACAGATGCTCTCGCGTGAATTCATCCTCGAACGCGTCTGGGGCTGGGACTTCATCGGCGACAGCCGTACCGTGGATGTGCACGTCAGGTGGCTGCGCCAGAAAATCGAAGAGGATGCCGGCAGTCCTGCGCGTATCATCACAGTACGAGGGGGCGGATATCGGTTTGAGGGATGAAATGATCTTCGATTTTGGATTTGCGTTTGAAAAGTTTTGCCGCGTGTTGACACAATTTCTTTAAACAATCCGTGAAAATCAGCTGTTGAAATAATATGAACTATTCCCTCCTCATCACAATTCTAGCCATACTCCTCGCCGTATGGTATGCGTGGCGATATTACAAACTGCGCCGCAATATTAATCACTTCGCCGCACAAGCACGCGCGAAAAACACTTCCACAAACATCAAAGAACTTGAAAATCTGTCCAGTTCGGTCTCATCCATCCTTTCAGCCTTCAACCTTCAACTTTCAACTTCAGATGCCGAACGCGCGCGCCTTGCCACTGTCCTTGACCAGATCACCGACGGTGTGCTCATCGCTGATGCACAGGGGCTGATCCAATTTGCCAACCCGGCCGCGGGCAGGCTTTTCCAAACATCCACTCCCCTGCATCACAGCATTACAGAAGTGATCCGCCATCATCAACTTGTGGAGGCATGGCGGCGCTGCCAGAAAACCCGCGAACTGCAAACCGAATCCGTTGAAGTCCCTTCACGCCATCAATATTTGCAGCTTATTGTCATCCCAGACCGGCACGCAAGCGGCAGTCTGCTGCTCGTGCAGGACCTCACCCGCGTCCGCCGCCTTGAAACCGTGCGGCGCGATTTCGTCAGCAACCTCTCACATGAACTACGCACGCCGCTCGCCTCCCTCAAAGCGTTGACCGAAACCCTGCAGGACGGGGCATTGGACGACCCTCCCGCCGCGCGACGTTTCATCGACCAGATCCAAATCGAAACCGATGCATTGACCCAAATGGCGACTGAACTATTGGAACTCTCACGTATCGAATCGGGCCGCCTCTCCCTGGATCTCAAACCTGTTTCGGCTTTCGAACTGCTTAATTCAGCCTCCGAAAGGATGCAGTTACAGGCCGAGCGCGCAGGGTTGAGTCTGCGCGTGGAATGTGCGGATGATCTCCCGAAAGTAAACATCGATTCGCAAAGACTCGAACAAGTGTTGGTAAACCTAATTCATAACGCCGTCAAGTTTACAAAGCCGGGCGGGGAAGTGATCCTCGAAGCGGAGACAGGCAACCGCGAGGTAAGATTCGCTGTCCGGGACACTGGAGTTGGCATCCCCGCAGACGACGTCCCGCGCATCTTCGAGCGATTCTATCGAGTCGATAAATCCAGAGCTGGGAGTGGAACTGGGCTGGGGTTATCCATTGCGAAGCATATCGTGGAAGCACACCAGGGCAAGATATGGGCGGAGAGTGTTGAAGGGCGGGGAAGCGCGTTTTTCTTTTCCATTCCGACGGTTTAACCATTTGCATAATTGTTTTGTGTTGGTAAACCTGCTGTAAAGCACAGATTCGATTCTCCGTGCTATCCTAGGGGCATGGAAATTCTCCTCCTTTTTATGGTTTTGGGTTTACTTGTGGTTATCACCGTGGACGCGAAACAGAAGCGTGTCGCCTTCCTGTGCCAGCAGGTGGAGACAAAGAAACGCTCCTAAATCCATCCTAAACAAACCACATTCTCTCCTCTTCACAAGAGCCCGGTTCTCCTCCCGGGCTCTTGTGTCTTTAATACATCTTCGAAGGTCTTAATTTGGGGGAAATATTAATTTAACAAGACATTAACCTGTTCTTCTTCCAGTCTTAAACCCTGATTGATAAGATGGCAATATGAAAATACATAGGAGAAAAATAGAAATGACCAAATCTGTTCGTTCACTATTGTTCGTGTTTGTTTTGTTAAGCTTGGTGCTTGCCGCATGCGGTACGCCTGCCGCGACCGAAGCGCCTGTCGTTGAAGCCACATCTGCCCCTGTGATTTCGGATGACCCCGTGGCAATGTACGCGCCTGATGCGGTCTCTGGCGATGTGGTGGTTGCCGGTTCATCCACAGTATTTCCTCTTGCTGAACGCATGATCGAGCGCTTTTCTGAAGAAGGCTTCGACGGCAACAGCACCTATGACAGCATTGGTTCCGGTGCCGGTATCGAACGCTTCTGCGTCGCAGGTGAGTCCGATGTGGCCGGCGCTTCCCGCGCCATCAAAGACAGCGAAGTGGAGTCTTGCAAAGCCATCGGACGCAACCCAATCGAATTCCGCGTGGGGACGGATGCGCTCTCGGTCGTCGTCAGCAAGGACAACACCTTCGTCACCGATGTCACACTCGAAGAACTCGCGTTGATCTTCTCGACTGCCGCCAATTGGTCGGATGTGCGCCTCGAATGGCCTAATGAGCCCATCCAGCGATTCATCCCCGGCACCGACTCAGGCACGTTCGATTATTTTGTCGAAGTGGTTTTCGATGAAGACGAGGCTCCCATCCTTGCCGCCTCCAACACCCAGCTCTCCGAAGACGACAACGTCCTGGTCCAGGGTGTCGAAGGCAGCCCGTATGCCGTTGCCTTCTTCGGATATGCGTATTACTCCGAGAATGCAGAAAAACTGACCGTGCTCTCCATCGACGGCGTGGCTCCCAACCAGGGAACAGTGGATGACAACTCCTACCCGATTTCCCGCCCGCTGTTCCTCTATTCGGATGCAACCATCATCAAGGAAAAGCCGCAGGTCGC
>DNDO01000188.1:0-1425 GCA_003484265.1 Anaerolineae bacterium | reverse complement strand
CCCGCGAATGACGCTGTGCTGACCGCCGCCATGGACGCATGGAAAGCCGCAACTGAACAATAATCAAAAGATCGTTCAAAATACGTTCCGCATTTCCTTCCCTCTCCACGAAAAAGAGATGGAAGGAAATTGCGTGTGGATGGTGCTTTATCCAGTTGGAAGGTTGATATGCAACAGATTGTGTTGAAATATCCAAGATCAAAAGAAGGTTTGCAACGACGATTTCGGTGGGGCGAAACGGTCGTTCAGGGATTGCTGTTCTTCAGCGGTATCTTTTCCATTTTTACGACCATCGGGATCGTCTATGAACTGGGCAAGGAAGCGCTGTTATTCTTCCGCGAGCCCGCCGTCACGTTATGGGCGTTCCTCACAGGGACCGAGTGGCAGCCTCACATCGAGAAGTTTGGCATCCTGCCCCTTTTCGGCTCCACGTTGATGACTTCCCTTATCGCCATGTCCATCGCCATTCCATTGGGGATGGGTGTCGCGATCTACATGAGCGAGTACGCGTCCACAAAGGTGCGTAACATCCTCAAGCCCACATTGGAAATGCTGGCTGGCATCCCTACGATCGTGTACGGATATTTCGCCCTTACCTTTATGACACCTCTATTACGAAACATCTTCGGGCGAGATACAGTGGACATCTACAATATGACATCGGCGGGATTGGTGATGGGGATCTTAATCCTGCCGTTGATCGCGTCGATGACGGAAGACGCTCTCAGCGCCGTACCCCGTTCCTTGCGTGAAGCAGGCTATGGCTTGGGAGGAACGAAGCTGGAGGTCGCATTGAAGATCGTCGTGCCAGCCGCCATCTCAGGCATTTCGGCGGCGATCATCGTCGGCATCTCCCGCGCCATCGGCGAGACGATGATCGTGGTCATGGCCGCCGGTCTGGCCGCCAACCTGACGGCAAACCCCTTCGAGGCGGTCACCACCGTGACGGTGCAGATCGTCACCCTGCTGGTTGGCGACCAGGAATTCGACAGCGCAAAGACGCTTGCGGCTTTCGCGCTCGGACTGGTGCTGTTCGTCGTCACGCTGGGGCTGAACGTGGTCGGTCTCAAGGTCGTGCGAAAATACCGGGAGCAATACGACTGATGGAACGCGCGACCGACACACGCAGCCGGGTCGAGGCCGGTCTCGGCCGACGTCATCGCCGCGAGCTGCTGCTGAAATTCAGCGGTCTTGCGGCGACCCTCGTCGGCGTCGCGTTCCTGGCGATCTTCTTCGCGACGCTGCTGATGCAGGGCCTGTCCGCCTTCCAGCAGACCTACGTGGCGCTGGACGTCGAATTCTCTGCGGAAGACCTGGCGCCGCAGGGCGAACTCGATCTCGAGTATGCCGACTTCGATGCGCTCGTTCGCAGTGCCATCCGGGAACGGTTCCCCGACGTACGTGACCGGCGTGCGCGGCGGGACC
>DNDO01000145.1 GCA_003484265.1 Anaerolineae bacterium | reverse complement strand
GTTGTCGGCTACTTCACCTTCCTGTGGATGGAGCGCCGCGCCCGCCGGACCGGTGCAATCGGGCAGTATTAAAATGTCATTGTCAGGAGTCCGAAAGGCGACGAGGCAATTCCCGGCTTGTTTGGAAATTGCCCGCGCCGCTAAAGAGCCACTCGCAAAGACGGAGAACCTAGTATGGAACTAACCACCCTTTCACAAGATAACGTCAAAACGCAGTTGCGCGCCTTATATGTGATCGCCCGCAAGGATTGGAAAATCTTCTGGCGGTATCCGTTGAACGCCGTTTCGCAGGTCTTTCAACCGATCATATGGATCACGCCCATCTATTTCATGGGAAAAGCCTTCAGCACAAATGGACACGCCTCGGGCTTCGCGGCGTACAGCGGAAGCGGCGATTACATGTCATACATCCTTGTCGGAACAGTGTTGACCAATTTCATCATGACTGTGTTCTGGGGTATGGGCTTTGCCCTCAAGGAAGATATGGACGCAGGCGTTCTCGAATCAAACTGGTTGACGCCTGTCTCGCGCCTATTGATTCTCGTCGGACGGACGCTGACGAGTTTGTTCACCACCACGCTAACTTCCATTGCGATGCTGGTAGTTGCGAAACAGTTGTTTGGTTTCAACCCAACCGGGAGCACTCTTGCCGCGATATTAACAGCCATTCCAATGCTTGTGGGATTGTATGGTTTCGGCTTTGCATTTGCAGGCATCGTCCTTTTGATGCGGGAAGCCAACACACTGGTGGATGTGGGAAGTTTCCTCGTGCAGGGATTTTCCGGCACAAGTTTCCCGGTAAGGTCACTGCCGTATTGGCTGATCCCCGTCTCGCTCATGCTGCCCCTAACCTATGGGCTCGATGCAGTGCGTGGATTCATCTTGAAGACAAACACGCTCCTCCCCATCAGCGTGGAGATCATCATTCTGGTTGTAACCATGTTCGCCATGTTGTGGTTTGGAGCATGGGTCTTCAACAAGGTTGAACGACGGGTCAGGACTCTGGGAACGCTGGGACAGCACTAAAGTTATAGAGAGTTGCGGTTCGTAATTCATCAGGATGGACAAAATTTGTTGCCACGGATTACACGATTATCACGGAGCGTAAATTTACAAATCCGTGCAGATTGTGTAATCCGTGGCAAAACATCTGTACAAACTAGAACACGCGTGCTATTATTCGTCAATCCCATACGAAAGGACTTGAATGTTCACTCGTCTCAACAAAATTTATCATGAGTTCCCGCGCCTGTTCTGGGTGGTCGTCATCGTCAGTTTCATCGACCGCATTGGGGGCACGCTCCTCTTCCCCTTCTTCGCCCTGTACATCACGCAAAAGTTCGGCGTTGGTATGACCCAGGCGGGCATTCTGCTTGGCATATCGTCGCTATTCGGGTTGATCGGTAGTACCATCGGCGGCGCACTGACCGACAAGTTCGGGCGCAAACAGCTTATTTTGTTCGGGCTGGTATTCAGCGCCATCAGTATGTTGACGTTCGGATCTGTGGATAATCTCAGCGCTTTATATCCATTGATGGTCGTTGTCGGTTTGCTTTCAAGCGTTGCGCACCCCGCGCACGACGCTATGATCGCAGATATATTGCCTGAAAAACAAAGGCAGGAAGGTTTCGGTATCCTGCGCGTGGTTGGCAATCTTTCATGGATCATCGGACCCACCATCGGCGGGTTTGTCGCGAATATCAATTTCTTCTACCTGTTCGTTATAGACGCGGTTGTCAGTTGTGTCGTTGCCGTGATCATCTTCCGCTCCATCCCAGAGACAAAACCCGAAGCTCACGAACATGAGGAAAGCGAATCGCTCTGGCAGACCGTGGTCGGCTATCGAGTTGTCATCAGAGATGTTGCATTCATGGCATTCATGGTGGCGGGGATGCTTATGTTGATCGTTTATCAACAAATGTACGGCACGCTTTCCGTCTACTTGCGCGATAGCCACGGCATCAACCCCAGCGGTTATGGATTCCTGATGACAACGAGTGCCATCACTGTTGTACTCTTTCAATTCTGGGTCTCGCGTCTCATCAAATTCCGCCCGCCATTCCTCATGATGGCTTTCGGCACGATCTTTTATATGATCGGGTTTGCCTTGTTCGGTGTCGTCACGGTCTATGTATTATTCGCCCTCAACATCGTCATCATCACCATCGGTGAAATGATCGTTGTGCCGACCAGCCAGGCGCTCGCCGCGAACTTCGCCCCGGAGACCATGCGCGGACGCTACATGGCAATATTTGGACTTTCGTGGGCGATCCCTTCAACGATTGGTCCCGGCGCAGCGGGTTACATCTTGGATAACTACAATCCCAACCTGCTCTGGTACATCGGCGGGGCGTTGTGTGCGCTCTCTGTACTCGCCTACTACGCCCTGCATCTTCGCCTCGGGGCTAGGCAGCAGTTCGCTCCAGCTCAAAAGGAAGGACAGCCACTCCCAGCCGCTTCGGATTAACAAAAAGATGGATGCGTTATGTCGCATCCATCTTTTATTCTACCAATACACGATCTGTCTTAAATTCGGCTGACAACTGCTCTTAATGGTGATGTCCGCCTTCATGCACGTGACCGTGTTCGAGTTCCTCATCCGTCGGCTCGCGCAACGCGATCACCTTTACATTGAAATGCAATTCCGCGCCCGCCAGCGGATGGTTGAAATCCAACCGCACATTGTCGCCTTCTATGCTTTCGACGCGCGCATAGCGTCCCTGACCTTCATCATCGCGGACGGTTAATTCCGTATCCACATCCAACGGCAGATCCTTCGGGAACTGATCGCGCGGCACGCTCATAAATGCCTTCTCATCGAATTCTCCATAACCATCCACAGGTTGGACAACAACTTTTTTGCTTTCGCCGATCTTCATCCCCGACATTTCGTTTTCCAAACCGGGCACGATATTTCCATGCCCCGCCAGAAATTGCAACGGACCTTGTCCGTCAGATGTATCCAACTGTTCGCCGTCAACATGGAGCGTATATTCTATCGAAACCACCACGCCATCTTCAACTTTATCTTTGTCCATTTGATTTCCTTTCCTTAATTATGCGCCCATTGTACCAGCGCTGAAACCACAGACAACATATATTACCCATTTTCTACTTTCCACGAGGCTCTACCTTATAATTCATTGATGTTCTACGATCTCTGCCTCCCCTGGTACTGGGAATATGATAGTGATTTCGTCCGCTTCGTTGAAGATGCCTGCAGCACACAGGGATTAACGTTTTGGCAGATCACATCCGACAACTTACTCGAATCGATCACCTCCTTGTATAAAGGTGAAAAATCCTTTGATACCCTCCTTGACCGTTCACAAGGCGACGACCGTTTCCTGCCCATCAACAATTGGGCTATGGAATATAACAAACGGCGCATCAACCCTCCCGAACTCTCCAAATGGTCGGAAGATAAAGCCACCATGCACCTTGAGCTTATCAACGCGGGTATCCATACCCCTTACACAATCCTGCTTCATCCTTTCCTTGAACAACCTGCCATCCCCCCGATTGATTTGACGCCGCTTGGAAATCAATTCGTCATCAAACCATCGAATCAAGGAGGTGGAGCAGGTGTGATCATGGGCGCCTCCTCCCTCGACCAGGTCTTGCGTGCCCGCATGGAATTTCCAGAAGAAAAGTACCTGCTTCAAGCCAACGTCACGCCAAGAACCATACAGGGACGCCCCGCTTGGTTCCGTGTGTTTTATTCGGTCGGCGTTGTGTATCCCTGCTGGTGGCATCCGTTGACGCATGTGTTCTCAAGTGTGACACAATCCGAAGAGCATAAATATGAACTCTCGCCGCTTCGTGACATCACAGGACGCATCGCTTCTCTCTGCCGTTTAGACTGGTTCACCACCGAGATAGCGTTGACTCACGATGAGTTCGTCGTCGTGGATTATGTCAACGACCACATCGACACCCGCATCCAATCCAAAGCCGTAGACGGCGCGCCGGATGAGGTTATTAAGAGTGTTGCGAGAGGGTTGGTCTCTATCGCAAAAGAAAGATCCGGTGGTTGAGTCGCCCTACGGGCTACTCAAAACCACACCTAAGCAGAATAATACTTGTTACAAAAATACTATTGAAGCTTGTTGGTTTCGATACGGGTAAGAAAACCACTCGCCCTGCTCAACCGACAAATCGAAAATTATTAAGGAGCCTCCTCATGACCAATTCTTCGACAAGCTCAGGACGAGCCCGCGCACGCGACCTCGGTATTCCATTCGAGGGAGAAACTGGAAAATACAACGCCATCACCGACGTAGAAGGAATCACTGTCGGCTACAGCACCATCATCGAAGGTGACTCGGCGAGGACGGGGGTCACAATCATCCATCCGCGCGGACAGGCGAATCACGATCCCGTATTTGCGGCGTGGTTCCCCTTCAATGGCAACGGCGAGATGACAGGCTCTGCCTGGGTCGAGGAGGGCGGATTTCTCGAAGGTCCGATCGGGATCACGAACACGCACTCGGTGGGAGTCGTGCGCGATACGATCATCCAGTGGCAGGTGGATAGCGGCGCAATGTTCCAGCCTTGGTCGTGTCCGCTCGTGGCAGAGACAGCTGACGGGTGGCTTAATGACATGAATGCTTTCAATGTCAAGCCTGAACATGTCAGAGATGCTTTAAAGAACGCTGAACCAGGTCAGATTAAAGAGGGAAGCGTGGGTGGCGGCACAGGGATGTTATGTTACGAGTTTAAAGGCGGCAGTGGGACATCATCGCGTAAACTTCCAGAAAAACTCGGCGGCTGGAGGATCGGCGCATTCGCACAGACAAACTTTGGACGACGATATCAACTCACTGTCGCTGGTACGCCAGTGGGCCAACACTTGAAAGATGACGCAGTTTGGTCAAATGGAGAAAATCCATTCAAGCAGGATGACGGCTCGTTGATCGTCATCATTGCAACCGATGCGCCTCTTCTCCCCCATCAACTCAAGAGATTGGCAAAACGCGCGTCACTCGGCATGGCGCGGACAGGTTCATTGGGCGGAAACGGTTCTGGTGATATTTTCCTGGCATTCTCAACAGCCAACCCCAACGCAGCGCGTGGAGATGAAAAAGGACTGGCTTCACTGCAATCGTTGAGCAACAATTTCATTGATCCGGTATTGATCGCATCGGCTTATGCAACGGAGGAAGCCATCATCAACTCAATGATCGCCGCAGAGGACATGACAGGGCGGGATGGATTGTCAGTAAAGGCATTGCCGCATGAGGAATTGAGGGATGTTTTGGAGAAGTACAATCGCTTGAGTAAATAGTCAATCGTTATCTCCATATATATTATGCGGGCATATAATCTGTACCTAGATAGGTACTTGAAGTAAAATCCCAAATAAGATTTTTCCAGCATGAAAAGGTCGAGGGATAAACTTTGGCAGAAAATATAGCAACCCCGCAAGCAGCAATAAAATCACGTCCAACCGGCGTTTGGATACTAACCATTTATGCTCTGATATTTGTAGGAATAGCCCCGTTTCTCCTTTCAATTTTCTTATTGATCACAGGAAATATATCCGGAACCGGATTTAGCATCATCTTCTCCCTCCCCATCGCTATAGGGGTTATTGCAAGTGCAATAGGTGCTTGGAAAGGTAGTGAAAGGGCCCGAAAGTCTTTATTGATCATCGTGACAATACATTATGTTTTGGTTGCGATCAACAATTATATATTTATTAATTCTGGTCAAGTTCCTGACGACGAACAAATTCGCTTGTGGGGGCGTGTGCTTCGTGGTTTTATTTATCCGGCAGTTTATATTTGGTATTTCAACAAATACACCACAAAAGAATTCTACAATTAATTGGCGATTGACACTGGAAGTAATCCATAAATCGTTTATTGTATAATCCAACATCTTTTGACTCAAAAGGTTAGAGGGAGATTATGTATTTCAGCACGATATCCATTATTTTCAATATTGCCCCGAGATGGTCCCATTCCTATAATGACAAAACAAACAGGAGAATAGAGTGCAAGCATTTTATGAAATACCCGGCTTGAACGTTTACACCCAACTTGTTGTAACGATCATTTCCATCAGTGTACACTTATTCAATACCCGTAACACAGACCGAAAAGAGTCGGTCATTGAGATCATGAGTATCTATGTCATTGGACTCGCAGGCTGGTTCGGCATCATGAGCGGATTGTTCGGTCACATCATCCATGCCGATCAGGTTGCCGCCAGTATTGGCTGGCCCGTAAACAGTGGCTTCCAAATGGAATTAGGTTTCGCATCTATCAGCATCGGGTTGGTCGGATTTCTCAGTTTTTGGAACAAGGGATACCGGCTTCCGTTTATCATCATGAAGACAATTTTTATGTGGGGCGCAGGATATACCCATATCCTTCATGCGGTTCAGCATAATAACTTCTCACCGGGCAACACGGGCATCATAGTTTATTGGGATTTTCTGTTCCCAGCATTTATGATTGTGTTATACATGCTTTATCGGCGGCAGCAAGAGGCTTAGAAACGTTCGTAAATCGAGTCAGGGTGACTGCAACCTTCCAACAACTTCTAGGGAAATACCCCGTAGATACATTCAGTGTAATAATCAAGAGGAGAAGTTCATGCCTAACATTCTCGAAGTTCAGGATCTCGTCAAAAAATACGACGATTTCACCGCCGTTAAAGGGATTTCCTTTGACATCAAAGAAGG
>DNDO01000146.1:14956-16416 GCA_003484265.1 Anaerolineae bacterium | reverse complement strand
GGTTGTCATTTAGTAAACCTTTTAGATATTTAATAGATGTATTAGCAATAGAACCAATAAGGAGCTATTTGTATGTTACTGTTGCACTGAACTTGATTTATTGTTGTCCCAAGTGGAGGAAAAGTGTTATCTGATCTGTACCAAAATCCCGACGTGAATTCTCTAAAAAAACCACTTCTGTGCGGAATGAATATATTCGTTGTTTCATAATTTTGCAAAACAAAAACTTGCCCAAAAGGTGTAAGACTTTGGAGTTCGTTAGGTAGACGTACTACTTCGATTTTTTCATCCTGTCCCTGTATTTTTTTATTTTCCTTCATCCATTGAACAACATTGTTGTATTGATTTCTTTTAACATTGAACTCAACGTTAACTAGAAGTAAATTTAGTGGCGAGTATAAGAAAATAAATACTAACGTGATGACAACAAAACCAAGTAATGATTTTAATAGGCTCGATTGCCCCGACATATTTTTCTGTACATTATCAATTGCTTTCATTTCTTGTTCCATAATTATTGGTCATACCAAAACTCTGATTTCAATCCTGCCTGCTTGAAAATCTCTGCAACCTGTTCGGTGCTTCGTCCATGATACTCCAGTGACATGCGATTTCCATACCACAGTTTGGAAAGCTCCCAAACTTGCTGGAGGGTGAGAACTTCTCCGCGTTGGAGGTTATTTCGCCTGCACCATTTATCAATCCATTCTTCCGACTGGAAGAGAAGCATTGTCGCTCAGGTGAAGACCAGGTCATCGTACCAATGAGAAAAAGAAAGTGGAAAGTGGACGAGTAAATCGTAATTCGTAAATCGTAAATTTCCGTTCTGAATTTGGATTTCAACTGTCTCGTTGCTTTCTGTGCAAATGGCTTCGATGACCGCATCTGTGTGGAGGGCGGCGGGGATGCCGAGCATGTCCCAGGCGCAGTTGGCGTAGTAGGTCTTGCCATTGGCGTGGACACTGAAATCCGTGGGGATGCCTGAGAACGGGTTTGCCATGCGGACGGTGGTGCTTTCCAGGTCAAGGAAGAAGGCGTGGCGGTTGTGGAGTTCCTTGTAATATTCACTCGCTTCTTCGGAGGAGATGTTAAAGTGCGCGGCGGTGATGTCCACGCTGGGAGGGTGGGTTGTGTCCGCGAAGTGTTTGTAGACGAAGTGTCGGATTTGCCAGAGGAGGGAGTCGTTCATTTTCACTGCCACTCAATCGGCTCCACTTTCAACACGAAAATGAATATCAATATGGTGATGATATTGATTCCAAGCGGAATAAAACGTTTTATACCGTATTCTTCATCTCCCAGAAACTGGAGCGACAAATAGGTTATTCCAAGGAGCATTAACCAGGCGGGTATTGCTGTACATGGTCCTACAAGGGAGTGTAAATAAATTAATCCAAGGTCAACAAGAATGTAAGGTATTGGATTGATGAAAATTATTTCGATCAACGAATCCAGGGAAA
>DNDO01000146.1:0-14673 GCA_003484265.1 Anaerolineae bacterium | reverse complement strand
GGAGCCCATCCCTCCGTAGGCGTTGAGGAGGATGTCAATTCCAGACAAATCATCATTTTGAAGTGTTTCCTTTGCCTGAGTCATCGTTTTCTGCCAATGTACGTTCCCATCCCATTCAAGGATCGAAATGATCTCATCAAGGATGTTGATGATGCGGGACAAGCGTTCATCGGATGTTTTCATGAATTGTAAACTTGCGACCTTTGACCTTTTAACTTGTGAACCCTTTCAAAATCTCTTCCGCACGGTCAATTCGCACAACTTTCTCCGCCACCATCTGCGCGGCGACTTTCTCGATCAATTCTCCGCTCGCGCCTGCTGCGATTGCCACCTGCCTTGCGTGTAGCGACATATGTCCGCGTTGAATGCCTTCGGTGGCTAAAGCACGGAGCGCCGCCATGTTTTGGGCGAGTCCCACCGAGACGATGATTTCGGCGAGTTCTGATGCAGTCTTCACACCCATGAGTTTGACCGCGGCTTGCGCGGCAGGGTGGACCTTAGTCGCGCCGCCGACGATTCCAACTGCCATGGGCATTTCGAGCGTGCCGACGAGGTTACCATCCGCGTCCTTGCCCCAGGTTGATAAGGAAGTGTATTTCCCTGAACGGGAGGCGTAGGCATGTGCGCCCGCCTCGATGGCGCGCCAGTCGTTGCCTGTGGCGATGACGACCGAGTCCACGCCGTTCATGATGCCTTTGTTGTGTGTTGCCGCGCGGTATGGGTCTACGGCAGCAAAGGCATAGGCGGCGATGATCCCGTCGCGGACTTCTTCGCCAGAAAAATCGTCAAATGCCAGGTCTTTCACGGGAATTGTGCATCTTGCGCGGGCAATGCGCCTGTCCGCAAGGTTGGAGAGGATGCGCAGATGGACTTTTCCGCCTGTGATGGATTCGATCTGTGGAGCCAGTCTTTCGCAAGCAGTATTCACGGCATTTGCTCCCATAGCATCACGGACGTCATAGATAAGATGAACGACGAGAAAGCCGCCGATGGGGGAGTCCTCAATAACGCGGACTTCCAGGTCCCTTGCTCCACCGCCGAATTTTTTGAGGATCGGGTCGATCGTGTCCGCTTCGGCAATAAGTTCGTTTTTTTTCTCGTATATCCTGAGCTTTGCTTCATACAAGTTGGTGACGTTGATTACTTGCATCTGTCCGATCATGAGCGGATCTGCCGTCGTGGCGGTGAATCCGCCGCCGGCACGGGCAAGTTTTGCCATAAAGGAAGCGCCAGCTACGACAGAAGGTTCTTCGAGCGTCATCGGGACGAGAACATCGCGTCCATTCACCTGGAAGTTGAGCGCGATCCCGAGCGGCAGACTGTACAAGCCGACAACGTTCTCGATCATGTGGTCAGCGGCTTCAGGGGAGAGTCCGCCTGTTGTAAAGGGGAGCAGGCTTTCGGGAGTCAAAGCAGCCGTGTCCATGAGATGAGTACGTCGGTCTTCGATGGTCATGTTGTAGAAACCAGAGATACGGGAAGTTGTCATGTTGTGTCACCTTTGCCTATGTATTGTATGTGTGCCTGCTACCAAAATCTATCACATTTATACCTGCGAGGAGGCATTATATGAGATAATTTCAGCCATGGTATTAACTCGTGAACAACTACAAGAAAGATTGATCGCACTGCATGAAGCCAGCCTTGAACTAGTGAAAGACGTCTCGCTTGAAACACTACTTGAGCGGATTGCAACCGTTGCATGTGAACAGTCAGATGCACGGTATGCGGCTTTGGGGGTATTGGGCGACGATGGCAGTCTTGTCAAATTTATTACCGTTGGGATGACGGGTGATGAAATAAGTAAAATAGTACACCCACCCAAGGGATTTGGCTTGATTAAGGCTTTGATGAATACGAAAGAGCCAATTCGTGTTCCTGTCATCCAGAAACACCCTCAATCCGTTGGGTTTCCGGCAAATCACCCGCCCATGTATTCTTTTTTAGGAGTTCCGATCCGTACCGGCGATGTTCAACTAGGTCAGATTTATCTTACAGAGAAGAAGAATGCATCTGAATTCACTTCGGATGATGAGATGATCATACAAATGCTGGCGACTTATGCTGCAACCGCCATCCAAAATGTCCGAATACGAGAGAATTCGCAACGTATAGCAATCCTTGAAGAGCGTGACCGCATCGGTATGGATTTGCATGATGGAATCATTCAATCTATTTATGGGGTCGGACTTGGGCTTGAAACAGCTCTTCACTCTATTAATGAAGACCCCAGGGAAGCAAATGAGAGAGTCAAACGCGCGATTGATGGATTGAACCAGACAATTCGCGACTTGCGATCCTACATTCTTGACTTAAGACCACGTAAATTAGGTGATGAAGGCTTGGTGATAAGTATAGAACGGCTGATCAATGAATATCGTGCCAATACTTTTTCAAATGTATTCCTAACAAAGCCTGATTCTGACCTGACGGATCTGCCGCAAGCTAATGCAATGACTCTTTTTTTCATTTGTCAGGAGGCTTTGGCGAATGCGGCGAAGCACGCAAAGGCTAAAAACGTCCAGATATCGTTATGGATGACCGAGGATCGGGTGCTAATCGAGATCATTGATGATGGTAAAGGTTTTGATACAAGTACAACAGCATCAAACATCGGACATGGACTTGCAAACATACATACAAGGGCGCATTCATTGGGTGGTGAAGCCGATATATCATCAGTTGTAGGTGAAGGAACCACCATTCTTGTATGGATTCCACGTAATGCAGCCTCATAAGATAAGGTAGAAAAGATTCTTTAAGGTTGAGTCACAGAATTCTGAGTCTCGTTAATCAATTATTATTTGAATTTCACCTTGCATTTTTTTAAGAAGCCATATCCATATCTGTAGTTTATAAGGTATTACAAACAAATAACCCCATATATGGGGGTGTGGATAACTTTACAAAGGATACATGGCTGAAACGAGTGTTCTATAAATAAAAAGCATTCGATGAATTTACTCATTGAATCTTTAACATTAAGTGACCTTAAAAAAACGGAAGTTTTTAACCAAACGTAGGCTTTGCGTGTTGTTATTTTCCATGATTATCTGCTAGAATGTAAACACGCTGAACATAGGATGTAATTATCGTTTTGCATCGCAAGTCCCAGTAAGATCATCATCAAAAATAAATAATATTTATACTTAGCCGCTCATAATGCGGGTTAATTTGGCACACCCTATCGCCGATACAATGGAGCAATATATGAATGCAGATCAAGCATGGCAGTCAGTACTCGGACAACTTCAAATGGAAATGCCGCGCGCTTCCTTCGACACGTGGGTACGGGATACAAAACCCGTGTCCTATACCGACGGCACCCTGACAGTCGGTGTACGTAACGCTTACGCCCGCGACTGGCTTGAAAACCGACTTGCGAGTACTGTCAACCGCCTGCTGATCGGCATTTTGAACTCAACTGTAGATGTCAGTTTCATTGTCAATGGGCAGGAGAGCGAAGTTGCTGTGGACGAAACGCCTTCTTCCGTGCCTGAACGTACTCCGGCTTACGAACAACCTACCCGAAATTTGAGCATGAACCCGCGTTATATATTCGATGCCTTTGTCGTTGGCTCAGGCAATCGTCTGGCACATGCCGCCTGTCTGGCGGTCACTGAGAAGCCTGCGCGCGCCTATAATCCGCTATTTCTCTATGGAGGGGTGGGTCTCGGGAAAACCCACCTCCTCCATGCTATTGGCAACGCTTGTCAGATACGCGGCTTGCGAGTCTTATATGTTTCCTCTGAAGAATTCACAAACGACCTAATCTCAGCCATCCGTACACATACCACACAGGCATTCCGAGAAAAATACCGCTCGATGGACGTGCTATTGGTTGACGATATTCAATTCATTGCAGGGAAGGAATCCACGCAGGAGGAATTCTTCCACACCTTCAATACATTACACGGTCAAGACAAACAGATCATCGTATCGTCTGATCGACCTCCGAAAGCGTTGGTCACGCTCGAAGAACGCCTGCGCTCCCGCTTTGAGTGGGGATTGACCGCTGACATCCAGCCGCCTGACCTGGAAACGCGCCTAGCGATTTTACGTATCAAAGCCGAACGGACAGGACGAAATGTACCGAACGAAGTCTTGGAGATGATCGCGGAACGAGTACAATCAAACATCCGTGAATTGGAGGGGGCATTGAACCGTATTTTGGCATTTGCCGATCTAAGCGGTTCGTCATTGACCCCGAATCTGGTCGAGGTGGCTTTGGCTGACCTTCTTCCTCAACGTACAGATGTTGAGCCTGCGAAGATCATCGAATTGGTCGCCCGCGAGTGGCAGACGAGTGTTGAAGCCCTGCTCGGACGAGATCGGACACAAAAAATCGCTCAACCACGGCAGGTTGCCATGTACCTCTTACGCAAGGAAACGGACGCATCCCTGCCGCAGATCGGTGCAGCGCTTGGCGGGCGCGACCATACGACCGTGATGTACGCCATAGATAAGATTGCTAATGAGATAGAGACGAAAACCGACTTGCGAAAACGAGTGGTTAGTGTCAAGCAGCAGTTATACGGACAAGCCGCTGTCGTATAGTTTGTAAGTCCCGATGAAGATCGGGGCTTTTTCTTGTCAGAGGTGGCTTGGGCTTAGGCCAAGGCTCCGGGATGTGCATCAATTTTGGGCTTTGTGCGAAGCGGTAGTCCCGAATCCTGTGTTATAATCCCGCCGCTTCATCCTTAGCATAATCGTGGAGAAAGCACATCTTGCCTGGGACGGGCAATAAGCGTCCTTGAGCGGGTTATCAACCCCCGCTAAACTCAATCTGCTTCACGCCACTTTATGCGCGTTGGAAAGCGGAATTGTAAGGAGAACTATGGCAGTTATTTCAATGAAAGCCCTTCTTGAGAGTGGAGTCCACTTCGGGCATCGTACCAACAAGTGGGATCCTCGTATGAAACCGTACATCTTTACGGAACGCAACGGTATTCATATCATCGACTTGCAACAGACTTCTAAGCTGTTGAATCAAGCATACAATGTGATTCGCGAAGTTGTTTCAAACGGGGGAACGGTTCTGTTTGTAGGCACAAAACGCCAGGCACAGGAAACGATCGTCGAAGAAGCAGCCCGTTGTGGCATGCCTTATGTGACCGAGCGCTGGATGGGTGGAACGCTGACGAACTGGCCCACCATGCATGCCCGTATTCAGGAAATGGTGCGTCTTGAAAAGATGCGCGATAATAACGAACTCGAACACCTAACCAAGAAGGAAGGGTTGTTGATCGGACGTGAGATCATCCGTTTACAGACGCGTCTTGAAGGTTTGCGCACTATGAAACGAAAACCAGATCTCATTTTTATCATTGACGTCGGGCGCGAGATTTCGGCAGTGAAGGAAGCCAATCTGCTGAACGTACCGATCGTGGCACTTGTAGACACGAACTGCAACCCGCAGAATATCGATTATGTAATCCCATCAAACGACGATGCCATCCGTGCCATTAAGCTGCTGGTCGGCAAGGTTGCCGACGCGGTACTGGAAGGGAAGGCGATGCGCAAGGAAGAGGATGACAGCGACGGATTAGATGCCGCATCGGTGGATGCATCCGACCGCAGACCAGCGCGTGTTGTGGAGGCGGACGATGAAGTGGACGATGAAGAATTGCTGGGCGAAGCCACACTCGCAAAGCTGAACGCTTCACGCGATGACGAAGAAGAAGATGATAGCTCAGACGAGTCTAATTCTGACGAAACCGAATCCGATCTTTCAAAAGAATCTGAAGGAGCCAATTCTGTTGAATCAGAAGTAGTTGAAGAAACTGAAACAAAAGAATAAGAAGGAACCATATAGATGGAAATCACGACAGAAATGATCAAGGAACTACGAGCTGCGACCAGCGCCCCGATGTTGGATTGTCGCAAGGCGTTGCAAGAATCGAACGGCGATTTTCAAAAGGCTGTCGACTGGCTTCGTGAGAAGGGCATGGCAAATGCCGCAAAACGCGCCGACCGTGATGCCTCACAGGGCACAGTGGAGTTGTATTCACATGGCGGTGGCCGCGTTGGTGTAATGGTCGAAGTGAACTGCGAGACAGATTTTGTAGCTCGCTCTGAAAAGTTCCGCGAACTTGCGCATGAACTCGCTTTGCAGATTGCGGCTTCAGCGCCTCAATACATCTCCGAGAATGAAGTACCGGTAGATGTTTTGGAACACGAAGCGGAAATTGCCCGCGTACGCGCAAAAGAGGAAGGCAAACCTGAAAATGTTGCTGAAAAGATCATCCAGGGACGCATTGAAAAGTTCAAGGATGAAGTAGTGCTTTTGCGCCAGGCTTATATCCGCGACGAATCATTGAGCATCGAAAAGCTAATCCTCCAAACGGTGGCAGCCCTCGGCGAAAATGTGATCGTCCGCCGCTTCCAGCGATGGGAGTTGGGCGAAAGTTTGGACAAATAGTTTATAAAATGACCAACCATCGGGTTGGTCATTTTTATAATAAAACAACCGCAGTGATCGAAGAATATAAGGAGCCAAATGAATAATTTCAAATACAAGCGTATTCTTTTGAAGTTGAGTGGTGAAGCTCTTGCAGGTAAATCGGGTTTTGGTATTGATGTGGATGAAGCCGAATCCATTGCCAAACGGATCAAGGATGTTCACGAGACCGGGCTTGAGATTGCTGTCGTGATCGGCGCAGGCAATTTGTGGCGGGGTAAACAGGGTCTGGAACGTGGCATGGACCGCTCCACCGCGGATTATATGGGCATGCTTGCTACAGTTATGAACGCAATGGCGCTCATGGATGCGCTCGAACGCATGGATGTGTATACGCGCGTCATGTCTGCCATCGAGATGCGTGCGATTGCCGAGCCGTACATCCGCCGCCGCGCGACGCGACACCTCGAAAAAGGACGCGTTGTCATATTTGGAGCGGGGACGGGTAATCCGTTCTTTTCTACGGATACAGCCGCGGCCCTGCGTGCGACTGAGATCGACGCGGATGTTGTCATCAAGGCGACAAAGGTGGATGGCGTGTATGACTCCGACCCGAAGAAAAATCCAAACGCGAAAAAATTTGACGAGTTGACCTACATCGATGTGATAAACCGCCGTCTCGAAGTGATGGACAGCACAGCCATTACACATTGTATGGAGAACAATATCCCCATCCTTGTGGTGAATCTATGGGACCCTCATGCACTCCTCGCGGCATTAAGAGGCGAAGCCGTCGGCACACTCGTTCATTGACATGAACTACGACCTCGATCACGGGAGGGAATTTATTCTCTCCCGTTTTGTGTTTGAGACTCGATACTGAATCCGCATTAAAGATCACGAGTTGGTCTCTGTATAGCAAATTTCATTATTTTGGTGTATCCTTAACATCGAAACCAATTCAAAATCCAGGAGACTGTGGTGATAAAAGACATCCTTATCGACGCCGAAAACCGTATGCGCGGAGCAGTATCAGTTTTGCACGACGATATTGCCGCCATCCGCACGGGGCGTGCCAGCCCTGCCATCGTCGAAAAATTGCAAATCGAATATTACGGGACTCCCACTCCCTTACAGCAACTGGCTTCGATCAGTACACCGGAGCCTCGCTCATTGATGATCAAGCCATTCGATGCATCGTCACTTAAGGCGATAGAAAAAGCGATTCAAACCTCTGATTTGGGCTTGAATCCCAACAGTGACGGAAAGGTCATCCACCTCAACCTGCCACCGCTTACGGAGGAGCGCCGCCGTGACCTTGTAAAACAAATGCACCATCGTTTGGAAGAGTCACGTATTGCCGTCCGCAACATTCGCAGGGATGCACATAACGACCTGCGGGAGTTCGAAAAGGAAAAGCTCATCACTGAGGATGAACTGAAGCGCGGAGAAGATGACCTCCAAAAATTGACGGACAAATATGTGGAAGAGATAGCCGAGCAGGGTAAGAAAAAAGAATCAGAGATCATGGAAGTGTAGGCGGATGATGCTCACTTTAGAATCGCTTTGATCTTCATGTCAAAAACCCCTCAAAATGTTTCCATAGGTAAACTTCCCCTCCACGTTGCCATGATCATGGACGGCAATGGACGTTGGGCGCTTTCACGTGGACTTCCGAGGATTGCCGGTCATAAAGCCGGTACCGAAAACCTGCGCCGGGTCATCCGTGCCACCGTGGAATTTGGAATTAAATATCTCACCATTTATGCCTTCTCCACGGAGAATTGGGGACGCCCTCCTGAAGAGGTCAAAGGATTAATGTACATACTTGAGGATGTTATTGACCGGGAACTCAAGGAGTTGCATGACGAGGGTGTGCAGTTACGTCATATTGGGCGCCTTGAGAGGCTCGCTCCCACTCTTCAGAAAAAAGTTTTAGATGCCATTGAAGTTACCAAGACCAATGACCGTCTAATATTGAATATTGCCTTCAATTACGGTGGACGGGATGAAATCGTGCAGGCGATCCAACGAATTATCAAAGATGGGGTATCACCCGATAACATAACAGATGAACTGGTAAACCAGTATCTTTACACAAAAGGCGTGCCAGACCCCGACCTGATCATCCGTACTTCGGGGGAATTGCGTGTGAGCAATTTCTTGATCTGGCAGGCGGCGTATTCAGAGTGGTACGTCACCCCTACTTATTGGCCCGATTTTGACAAGGAAGAATACCGCCGTGCGCTCGAAACGTTTGCCGGGCGCGACCGCAGATACGGGAAAGTCTCATCAAACGAGTATGAGGCATCCAGTGCCTAGGCGGACGTTGACAGCGCTTGCAATGATAGCGGTGGGTTTGCCCGCCATTATTTACGGAGGGGTATTTTATTTTTTATTGATGGGCGGATTTTTAGTGGGCGGGGCATGGGAATATGTCCGCCTATACCGGGCGGTTAAATACGAACCAAATGAACTGGTTACAGTTGGAGGCGTGCTTGTGCTGGTCACTGCACGCTTCTTTTTTGCCGATATCTCAGTCTCCATCTTTGTCTTGTTGATTCTGCTCGCGATGACGATTCACCTTGTTGCGTACGAACGCGGACGAGATCAAGCTGCGTTGGATTTTGGGATTACCGTTGCTGGGATCGTGTATATCGGGTGGATCGGTTCATACCTTCTTGACATCCGCAACTTTTCAGCGGACGGCGGTTGGTGGCTGATGCTGGTGCTCCCCATCGTTTGGGCGGGGGATACCGGTGCGTATTCCATCGGCGCGGTATACGGTAAACATAAAATGGCGCCGCGCCTGAGCCCCAAGAAAAGTTGGGAAGGGTACTTTGCAGGCATGTTCACATCCGTTCTGATCGGTGCATTTTTTGCATATGCATATACATCCATTGGCGTGCGCCAACCGCTCGCTGGGCTGATCAATCCCCTTCAGGGCGCATTGCTTGGTCTGGTGATCGGCGCGCTTGCGCCGCTCGGCGATCTGGGCGAAAGCATGTTGAAACGTCAGAGCGGGTTGAAAGATTCGAGTAACATATTTCCCGGTCACGGCGGGATCCTTGACCGTATCGATTCGTGGATTTGGGGTGCGTCGATCGGTTTCATCATGCTCCAACATATCATTCTATAAAGGAGGCACATGGTTATTCAAAACGATCCAACCCGAAACCTAGCACTCGAACTGGTACGTGTGACAGAAGCCGCGGCATTGGCGGCGGGTCGCTTTATGGGGCGGGGAGATAAAGAGGGGGCGGATCAAGCCGCAGTGAATGCGATGCGGATCGTCCTTCAAACTGTCGACATGAATGGGGTGATCGTCATCGGTGAGGGCGAGAAAGATAATGCACCGATGTTATACAACGGCGAGAGGGTAGGCAACGGTTCAGGACTGGAATTTGACGTTGCCGTCGACCCAATCGACGGGACACGCCCTTTGGCATTTGGCCGCTCGAACTCTCTGGCGACGGTTGCCATCGCCCCGAAAGGCACCATGTTTGATCCTGGTCCTTTTGTGTACATGAATAAACTGGCGGTTGGACCAGAATCAAAAGGAATGATCGATATCGAGAAGCCGCTTATCGACAACCTCAAAGCGATTGCCAAAGCCAAGCGGAAGGATGTGGAGGATTTAACGACAATCATCCTCGACCGTCCCCGGCATAATGACATTGTCGCCGAGATCCGCAAGGCAGGTGCGCGAATCCGGCAGATCCCTGATGGTGATGTTGCCGCGGCATTGATGACAGCCCAGCCCAATTCCGGTGTGGACGTGTTGATCGGTATTGGCGGCACGCCCGAAGGTGTCATCGCGGCTTGTGCGTTGCGTGCCATGGGCGGTGAGATACAAGGCAAAATGTATGCGCGCGACGAGGATGAATTGAACCGCGGGCGTGAGGCGGGTTATGATTTTGACAAGATACTTACGATGGATGACCTGGTTTCTTCAGAAGACGTCTTCTTCACCGCAACAGGCATCACGGACGGCGAACTGCTCAAGGGTGTCCGTTATTTCGGTAGCGGCGCCAGCACCGATTCTCTAGTTGTCCGCGGCTTGACCGGCACCGTGCGTCAGATCAGAGCCACACATCAAATTCATAAATTACGGCAGTTCAGCGCAGTAAAATATTAAATTCTCGTCATTGCAAGACGGAGCTCTTCCGTCGAAGCAATCTCCCATTTGATTGTTGGCAGGATTGCGATACTCACAATGACATATTGCTTGACACCTTTACCCCTTAAGGTATAATCTCGGTCGCCTTCCTCGATAGCTCAATCGGCAGAGCGAGCGGCTGTTAACCGCTAGGTTCCTGGTTCGAGTCCAGGTCGAGGAGCTAAGGACCCCGAAAGGGGTCTTTTGTTTCTCTGGAGAGATGTCAAGTGATCAGGACTGAATGAGGCGTATAATTCCGGTGTACCCGCGAAAGGAGAATCCATATGAAGTCATTCAGTTTTAACGACGCCATCCGATTCAGGCTGGCGACGCAACAGGAAGACAACAGGGCAAAAGTACAGGTATTCTTCGGTGTCTTTGCAGGTGTGCTTCTCCGCTGGTTGTATGGGATCGTTGTGGATGTGGTGAAAGGCAACCCGTGGAACTTTGGGAACTGGTCGATTATCATTGCACGTCTTGTGATTGCCTTGATCTCTACCGTCTTCGTGTTTTCAGGGTATTGGGGCAAGGTTAAAGATCAGCCCTTGGGTATGCGGTTTCTGAATTCGCTGGTCTACGGCTTTTCCATCGATGCACTCGTCGGTCCGTGGACGTATTAGGAGGATGAGATGAACTCGTTCAGTTTTAATGACGCCATCCGTTTCAAACTGGCAACCCAACGGGAAGATACCAGCGTCAAGATACAAGTCTTCGTTGGAGTATTTCTGGGTGTCCTCCTGCGCTGGATATACAGCGTTGCCGTGGATGTGATCCGCAACAACGCTCCCTGGTGCTTTGGTACGTGGACAATGATCCTACTCCGTCTGGCTATCGCTCTCGTCACAACTTTCTTTGTCTTTTCTGGATATTGGCAGAAGGTGCAGGATCAACCCGCCAGTATGCGCTTTTGGAATGCGCTGGCATACGGCATCACGATGGATGTCATTGTCAGTTCGTGGATACCCGCGGCTGTTTGTTAAAAATTCATTGTTCTTCCATCGGCGCTGGGTCTTCGATGGAAGAACAAAATTATCATGGCTTACTGCAAGTTAAATATTCGAGCATTGGCCACGGATTTACCTTGTGAGCACACGTCACTTATTAATACGGATATAGCCAACCCGATAGTTGGGTTGGCTTACCGCTCGGTTCCCTAAGGAACCATTTAATATATTATTCTGAGCCAATTCGTGGCTGAATCTATAAATCTTAGGATAATACTGTTTGCTTAATCGTTCTTTTTCTCTGTGGTCTTCGTTTCAGCTTTAGTCTCGCTCGCCTTGCTTTCTTCTTTCTTCTCAGATTTACCCTCACGCGACTTGCTCTCTGCAGCGGACTTACCCCCAGATGCAGACTTGTGATCGGTAGCGTAAAACCCAGAGCCCTTGAAAATGACTTTGGAAGGAGTGATGACCTTCTTCAATTTTTTCCTGCGGCACTCAGGGCAGGTTTTCAGCGGGTTGTCAAGAAACGATTGGTGTTTCTCAAATTGCACGCCGCAAGCGTCGCAACGATAAGTATAGACTGGCATTTCTTTCTCCTGACTTCAATTAGCGTGGGGCATTATAGCGTGCCGCAATAGGCGTGACAAGGGAGAACGGCGTAAGAATTCTGTTAGCGGATGCCGCTGTCATATTTCACTATGACCTCTGTAAAATGATTCTCCAAAACAAAAACGGTCTGGTCGCTTGCAAAGGGTAGTATGTTGGGTGACTCAGGATGCAGGATGTATTCTCCCGGCGGGAGCGGGATACTGAACTTGCCGTTATCCTCCGTGCGGATTTGAACGATTCTTTCCCCGCCCTGGCTTGTTACCGTTAGATCAGCCTGATACGGCTGATCGGGACATTCCTCCCCTTCGCGCAGAACCGGGCACATCGGACCAATAAAGACCTGTCCCTCAATTCCGCTATTGACCGGCTCTTGCGATACAAGCGCACACGCTGAGAGGAAGAGAAGGGATAGAATTAGTATTTTTTTACTCATGATGTTCATGGTCTTGGCGTGTGCGAAGGTGTTGGACTAGGCGTCAGCGTGTCAGTTGGTAAAAAGGATGGGTCACCGTGCCAGGGTAGGAAACGGGTAAATGTCTTCGCATTTTCGTTTCCTTTAATTTCAACGCGTTGCAGGTAATAGAGGTTCCAGGTTCCCTGTGAAGGCGTATATCCGCTTGCGCCCATTGCTCCGATATACCCGGCGAACTTGACATAATCGAGAGCGGAATCGTTCTTTGCCCCAAAAGGGTAAGCAAATGTCAATATCGGGATGCCAAGCAGGTTCTCGAGCATTTCGCGAGAACCGACGATCTCTTCGCGAAGTCGGTCTTGATCGAGCTTTGTCAGGTCAAAGTGGTTCATGCTGTGACTACCTACTTCCCAGCCGGCGTCATACATTTCGATGATTTGTTCAACAGTCATATAGTTTTCCGCGCCGATATAGTTGCCGACGATATACAAAACACCTATGAATCCATATTTTTCCATGATGGGGAACGCGTTTTTGTAATTATCGAGGTTGCCGTCGTCGATTGTGAACAAGAAAGGGCGCGGAGGGAGTTCAGCTCCTTTTGTGATGGCTTCAATCAACATTGTCGTCGTGATGCTGGTATAGCCCCAATCGTGCAAGAGTTTCATCTGCTCTTCAAATTTTTCAGGTGTGACGTAATAACGGCTGTCAATGGGTGAATAATCGATGCGATGATATAGAATGATAGGGACGGTTATATCGCCTGGTCCCTGTTCGATCCATGCTTCGGTGGGTATGGCGGATGGGGTGATTGTATTAGCTGTGGTGGAGGTTGGTTGCGGCGAGCTAGTATAGGTCGGGGAGGGAGGCGCGCTCGTCTCCGAAGATGAAGGTGTAGTAACAGGAATTGTTTCTGTTTCCGCGGTCCCCACACAGGATGTAAATAATAATAAAGCCCCCAATGTCAATATCGTGATTTTTTTCATTCCTATCCTAGCGTGGATGATTGAGATCCCAAAGGATGCGCAGTCCTTCGAGGGTGAGCCACGGCGCGATGATCTGGATGACACTCGTTTCTTGAGCAACGATCTCTGCCAGCCCGCCGGTGGCGATCACCTTCATCTCGGGTCCCAACTCTTGGCGGAAGCGTTCGACCATACCCTCGACCATACTCACATAACCGAACAGCAGACCCGATTGCATGGCGTGGACAGTATTACTGCCGATAATGGAAGGCGGTCGCTGGAGGTCAATGCGCGGCAGTTTTGCCGCATGGGTGAATAGTGCCTCTGTCGCAAGTGTGATGCCGGCGGTGATAGCGCCGCCCAAATATTCGCCGTTCTTCGTGATGGCGTTAAATGTTGTAGCGGTTCCAAAATCAATGACGCACGCCGGACCCTCGTAAAGATAGTTTACGGCAACGGCATCCGCAATACGGTCTGCGCCGACTGCTTTCGGGTCTTCGTATTTGACCTTGATACCTGTCTTTATGCCCACATCCACGATAAAAGGTTCCTGGTCGAGATACTCACGGCAAGCCTGCACCACGCGGCTCGTCAGTTGTGGCACGACCGATGCCAGGCAGATGCCTGTCAGGTCGCGTTTATTATGTTTTGCGTTTTCCAGCAAACCTTGAAATTGCAAGCCATACTCATCCGGCATGCGCGCATGATCGGTGGCGAGCCGCCAATGGGCGGTCAGGTCGCTGCCTTCGTACAACCCGAGGGTTAGATTTGTGTTGCCGATGTCTATGGTAAGTAGCATGGTATTCCCATAATAAAAGAGAAACGATTTCTGGATTTTACCACCCGTTCCATTTGCGCCGATAAAGCAAATGGTGAACGTCATGTTCGCAAGGCAGGTGACAGACGCCTTCTTCTAATTAATCGCCTCTATGATCTCAGCGACCATATCATACTTGTGGAATTGCGGCATGATGTACACGCCGCCCGCCCAACCCTTGATCTGCTCCACCAAGTCGACCGCGATCTCCACCCCGGCTTTTGCCCCGTCATCCCCTGCGGCTTCGACCTTCTTCCGCGCCTCATCGGGAATGAAGATGCCAGGCACCTCATGATGCAGGAAGTTCGCGTGCCTGACATTTACCAGCGGGAGGAGACCAGCCAGGATCGGCTTTTCAAGTTTTCCC
>DNDO01000184.1:1336-2622 GCA_003484265.1 Anaerolineae bacterium | reverse complement strand
GCATGAATCCTGACAAGGACTTCATTATTCTTGGGCGTTGGTTTTTCGATCTCCCGAAGTTGAAGTCCATCAGGCGAGCCGTACTTTGTCCATATGATCGCTTTCACAAAATATATCCTTTGTTCTCTATGCTACAGTAATAACAACTTTACCTTTGGCTTTTCCGTCGGAGATATAGCGCATTGCTTCGGGAATCTCGTCGAATGGATAGGTTCTGTCGATCACAGTGCGGATCCTGCCAGCCTCGATAATTTCCGTGATGGCGATCAAATCCTCCCGATTTTGCGGGACCATCAACAATCGAACATTCTTGTTCGATATTCTCCTAATCAATCCGCCAAATAACAAAACCTGGAAAATTGTCCCCACAGAGCCGCCTGTAAAAAAGTATGTGCCATTGGGGTTTAATGCTCGAGCGTAGGCAAAAGCTGACCGATGCGCGATCAAGTCAAGGATCAGGTCGAAGCGTTTTCCGCTTTTGGTGAAGTTTTCGCGTCTGTAATTCATGACATGGTCGGCGCCAAGTGAGCGCATAAAGCCCAGTTTGTCTGCGTTGTCCACGCCTGTCACTTCAGCGCCCAGGAGTTTGGCGAGTTGTACAGCGAACACTCCACCGCTCCCTCCTGCTCCGTTGATCAACACCGACTGCCCGGTTTGAACTTGTCCCTTTTTGATGATACCGTTCAGGGCGATCACTCCTGCCTGCGGGATGGCTGCCGCTTCCTCGAACGTCATTCCTGCCGGTTTCTTCGCGAGGGTTTTCCCACGCACGCAGACATACTCCGCAAACCCGCCATGGTAGCCTGGAATCTCTCCGTAGATTTCATCTCCCACCTGAAATTCCATATTGTCTTTGCCAACTTCTTCAATTACGCCGGCAATGTCCGAGCCAAGAATCTTATTGGTAGGCAAGCCTCCAATACGGGCATACAATGGCTTGCCGATCAATCCTTCCCTGTCGGATCCGTTGATGGAGACGGCATGAATCTTGATAAGAACCTGTTCGTCGGATGGGACAGGTTTAGGTAATTCTACGGATTGAAGAACGTCTGGCGATCCATATCTCTCTTGAACAAACGCTTTCATACGTGCCGTCTCCCAAATACCAGGATTTATTCAGCCGCAACAGCTTCAATTTCCAACTTCAATTTTACATTTAGCTCATCGTATTCAGGGCTTGATAAATACGTCCTTAATGAAACGATATTGTCGTAGGTCATACCCGCAGATTTCAGGATGGAACCGATATATCCTCAAATAATTTCGCCTTGTTCTTCAAATGAAAC
>DNDO01000184.1:0-1149 GCA_003484265.1 Anaerolineae bacterium | reverse complement strand
ATTGCGGGAACAGTTCTGCCGGGTTGTGTTTGGTGAAGGCTATTTTCGAATTCTCCATACTCCATTCTGTTGACATTTACACTTGCGTACTTGAAGCCTTCCCGAAATCCCCGCCGTCGATGGACGGGGGAATGATGCTATGAACAGTGAGTATTGTTGGACAATCCTTCAATACAGGGATGACAGTTCCCGGGTCAATCAGATTGCCCGGTTGTACCCTCCGTCAACAATAATATTTTGCCCGGTAATATAACTCGATTCAGACGATAGCAAGAAGGCAGCAACATTTGCCACTTCATCGAGCGACCCAGCCCGACCAGCCGGGATACTGTCTATAAAGGATTCCGACCATTCCCAATTTTCCAAATATCCCGGCAAGATATTATTCATACGAATGCCATCTCTAGCGTATCGATCAGCATAGAGTTTTGTGAATCCTGAGAGCGCGGATCGAATGGTCGAGGAAGAGGGATATGCATAACTCGGCTCCACAGCTGCAGAGGCGGAAATATTTACAATCATCCCTTCCCCCTGATGTATGAAATGGGGAGTCACCAGGCGTGCCATGCGTACGACATTGAGAAAATATAGGTCGAAGTTACGATGCCAGTCGTCGTCTGAAATATCCAACAAGTGAGCTTCAGCGGAAGGATCGTAGCGCTTTCCGGTCGGATCGCTCGATCCCGTTGCGTGACCCGTACTATTCAAAACAGCATCGATTCTTCCAAACGACTCGATCGCAACCCCGACCACTTTATTGAGATCATCTGCACTGGTAACAGATCCCTGGACGCTGACGCCACCAATCTCAGATGCAATAGCTTTAACTGAATCTGAGCGTGAGAATAACACCAATCGATACCCCAATTCTGCCAACTTCCGAGCACAGGTCCGTCCGATAGCTCCACTGGCAGCCGTAACGATTACAACCTTATCATTCATATATTCTCCATAAACAACTGTAGAGCAAAGCGGGAATGGTCACAAGTGATGAGCCAATTTTTTCATAATCAAACGCTCTCATGCGATTCCCCCAATTTTACTTTCCTATTGGCACGAGTGCGTTGGTGGCCTCTCCATAATCCCAGCCGTCAATCGATGGGGGAGTGACGCCCAGTGCAGTGAGCATGGACTTGATCTGTTCGCGGT
>DNDO01000196.1:15011-21282 GCA_003484265.1 Anaerolineae bacterium | reverse complement strand
AGGCGGTAAAGACGACCACGCCTGGTTGAGGAATTGATCCTGTTCGGTGTAACCCCATGGCGGCGTTTCGTATACACTCGATTTCGCCTTGATCGTCATTTGCGGGGGAAGCGATGAGATCGCCTGCTTGAGATTGGCGGCGCGGTCTCCGATGTTGGAGCCGAGGGAAAGATAAACGATGTGATCCATGTTCATTTTGTTGTATCAGTTTCGAGACAGGTTCGGATCGAAACGTCAGGCTGGAATTGGATGGTCATCGTAGTGGTCAACCACGTCGTCCTTCAGCCAGCCTTCGATATCCTCGTTCAAGAACGCATCTTCGGGCAGGTCGGCGGTCAGGTCGATCATCGCCAGCCGCACCGTCGTGTAATGACTGAACAGGTCCTTGTCAGACCACGATGAATATTTGCGGGTCAGCACCGCGTTGAACGCATCTGTTTCCTGGCTCTCCCATGTGAATGCGGGGCTGTCCATGATCCCTGAAATGATGCGTGCGCCCTCCTCCCACCAGCCGATCACATGCGCGATCAGATCGCGGAACGTGTCAAAACCCTGCCCCGCTAAAAATTCCTTTTTCCTTTCATCCTCGAGGGCGTTGAATTTCTCGATATATTCCGCCCATTCATGATCTAGCAAATCCATGACAATGAAACGGCTCAAGGTAACAAGGTGCTCGCGCGCATGTTCGATGATAATTCCATCCACCCATGCCTTGACCCGGCGATTCTCGAACACCGCCTCATCCATATTCTCTAGGTCTGCCTCCATTTTCTGGCGTGTTTTCTCAAAATGAGACATGAACTCCGTCTCGTCCCAATCCTTATACTTCGCAACCGCCTCTGCATTGAATACATCGAAGTCATACTTCCTGCGCTCGAACGGACGGTCATCCGCAATGGCGTTGATGACGACCATACCCTCCTCCCACCAGGAAAGGATGTGCGCCAGCATGTCACGGAATCTCTCAAACCCCATCTCTTTGACGCGTTTCTCCTGCTCAATCTTCGACAAACGACGGAAGCGTTGGATGTAGGTTCCCCATTCCTGCCCGACGTATTCGAGTGTGCGTCTTTTTGTGATGGTCATGAAAAGCCTCCGAAAATCCTTACATGAATTACTAAGTCAGATTTTACCTCAAGGAAGCCTGTCCACTCCGATTGGAAGTGGACTGCATCATCCACCGTCACCTACCGGCACACAATGGGTTTTATCCTCAAAATGTTACATTCCTGATTCAATCCCATAAATGGATGTGTTTCGATATTATTATAGGAAGAGATGAAATCTGAAATAATACTGATCGGTCCCATGGGCAGCGGAAAGACCACCATTGCCGAACTTCTCTATGAACGAACCATGTTACAACACCGCTCCATGGATATATTACGGTGGGCGTATTTCGATGAGATCGGCTACGACAGGCATCTCGCCAGCCAGAAACATGCGCAGGGCGGCTTTTGGGAGATGTACCGCTACTGGAAACCCTTCGAAGCCCATGCTGTCAGGAGACTGCTGGAGGATTTCAAGGAATGCATCTTCGATCTTGGCGCAAGCCATTCCGTGTATGAGGATGAAATACTCTTTAAACAGGTACAGAATCTTCTCAACCCCTACCCGCATATCATCCTGCTGATGCCCTCTCCCGATCAGGATGAATCGATAAAAATATTGAACGCTCGCAACGACTACGCAACGGACGCTCAACGGGAGGTGAACGAACACCTCATCCGCCATCACTCGAATTACGATCTCGCAAAACACACCGTTTACACCGAGGGGAAAACGCCTGAAGATACCAACGACGAAGTTTTACAGTGGGCAAGAAACAACGGCTGGATGTACGAGCCGTAAGACCATCTTTGAACAAAAAACAGATGGTGACATGCTATACTAAAAAAATGACCACGCTGAACATCCGTCTGCCCAACCCCATTAATCAAGCGCATATGGAAGCCTTGCATAATGTGGCTGGGAATGGTCCAGTGCTCATTTTGACACACGACAATCCCGACCCGGACGCACTTGCATCGGGAAAGGCATTGTCGTTTTTATTGAAGGAAGCCTGGGGGATTCCCAGCCGTCTCATTTATAGCGGGTTGGTTGCCCGGGCTGAGAATCAAGCCATGCTTAACCTTCTGACCCCTGAGTGGGAATTCAGTGATACATTACCCAACTTAAAAGATTTTTCTGCGGTTGCACAGGTGGATACACAACCTGGAGCGGGGAATAACCGCCTTAATACCATCCAGCCTGCGCACATTGTCATTGACCATCATAATCCCGTTCGAGAGATGATGGAGAGCGTACCCTTTGCCGACGTGCGCACAAATATCGGAGCGACGGTAACGATGTTATATCAATATTTGGATGCTGCGCACCTTCAACCTGATTCGTTCTTAGCCACAGCCATGTTCTATGGGCTCAAAACAGACACGCGCGGGTTATCGCGAGGTGTTTCGTCAGCAGACGAAGCAGCCTTCGTACGACTTCTTCACCGCCTGAATCAACAGGAATTATCAAGAGTTGAATTGGCAAGTCTCAATCAGGATTATTTTCGTGCCTTTAGCCGGGGTTTGCATGCCGCCCGCATTCATGGCCAAACCGTCATTTCCCGGTTGGGTTACATAAAGCAGCCTGATTTTGCCGCGGAAATGGCGGATATTCTCATTCGGTTACATGATATACACGCCGTATTATGTTTGGGTTTGCACGAAGGCACCCTGCATGTCTCTCTTCGAACCGAACCGATGGGACAGGACGCCGGACTTATCATTCAACAAGTCGTTATCAAACCTGGCAAGGCTGGCGGGCACGGTACGATGGCTGGCGGACAGATCACCCTAGAAGGTGAAGAGATCGAACAACTGATCGCATCGATCGAGCATCGTTTTTTGAATGCCCTGGGTGAATCGCACGAAGGTGTTGATTTGTTATGATAAGGGCTATTTCGGATTCTTCGCCATGCTCACAAAGTCCGCAAACAGACCATACGCCGTTTCGATCGGTCCGCCCTGCATGCCGGGGCGTTCGGATTGGGTGATCGAGTAATCGAGGATCACATCCGTGCGGAAGGTGGCACCTGTGTTCGAGTTCATCATGCCATACAGCGGCGAAGTTGAGTCCACGAGTTCGGGGGCAACGCTTGCAGTAATATTTTCTCCAACTCTTTCAGCAGAGCAAACCAATTTGTAACGTTGGCCATTCGTTTTAGCCTTGGCGATCATCTCGCTTGTGATACCGCGGATGCCGGTTGGATTCACCTGTTGCGGCGACATCGGCGTATTCATCAACACGGTGACAAGTGCTGCGACCTTGATCGCCGCGTCCCAGCCATCCACGTCGTTGGTCGGGTCTCTCTCCGCCACGCCGATGGATTGGCAAAACTTGACCGCCTCTTCATACGATTCGCCTTCCTCCATTCTGGACAGGATGATGTTCGTCGTCGCGTTGAATATGCCTTTTATGGACGTCAACTCCGCAAGCGGAAACGCTTCACGCATGACCGAGAAAACTGGCGCTCCACCCAGAACCGCTGACTCAAACCGAAACTTCTTCCCCATAGACTCCGCAAGGGCAGTCAACTCACGATACCCGTGTACGACAGGTCCCTTATTGGCGGTGATAGCATGTTGACCCGAACCCAACGCGGCTTTGATGTGGTCGATGGCGGGCTGCCCCGTTTGGGTGTTTACGGGGGAATTCTCGAACATGACATCCGCATTGGATTGCTCGATAACCTCCATTGAATTTGAGACTGGAGAATTGGAGAGCGAGTTGATGGATTGTTTACTCTCAACGAGTTCGAGGGCTTTGTTCACATCGAGTCCATCGGGGTTGACAGCAAAGCCATGACTGCCAGTTGCAATTCCAGTAATGGAATAAGTGATCCCGTATTGCGATTCGAGTAGTCCACTTTTGCGTTCGAGCAGGCGGGCAAGCGCGCGGGCGACATTGCCGAAGCCGATAAAGGCGAGGTTGTAATTCATAGGTACTCCTGTTTTAGATTTCATGTTTCAAGTTCCAAGTGTCATCCACCTGACACCAGGATTTTGAAACTTTAAAGAGGCGGCCAGGGAATGGCGCGGCGGTCGTTGGGCTGGCGGGGGAATGTCCCTTGTTCGAGAATCCGTTCCGCGCGGGATCGGAGTGCGGCGATCTCGCTTGGGCTGAGATATGGTTCAAGGTCAGCGAGCAGGTTCGAGTTTATGTCAAGATGCGAGAGCAGGCCGTCTGGAATCTTCTGCCCGCCGAAATCCCATAGCACAGTGCGGAGTTTATCGTCTTCGTGGAAGCATATCCCGTGATCGATGGCAAAGAGTTTGTGAGAGTCGTTATCAAAAAAAACGTGCCCGCCTTTGCGGTCGGCGTTGTTGCATAGCAGATCAAAGAGTACGACGGGCTGCAGCTTTTGCTTGTCTTCATCTGAAAAGTTGAAATAATGATATTCCGGATCATACTCGATGAATTGCTGGAGCGAGCCCGCACCGTAGGGACCGTCTTCGCGCAGTGTGGTGAAGGGGACGAAGTGAAAGCCGAGCGACTCGCTGACAAGATACGCGGCGACTTCGCGCAGGGCAAGCGTGCTTTCTTCGAAATCCCAGAGCGGTTGTTCTCCGCGCATGGGTTTATATACGGCGGGATAAATTTGGTCTTGATGACAAACGTCAACGAGGAAAGTGTAATTCGAGCCGAGCGTGAATTGACCTTTGATCTCAAGGTCGCTTTGTTGGAATATGTTTTGTAATTGTTGGGATTTCGTCATCATTTGTGAGTTTTCAGGTTCAAACGTTTGAACGTGAAAACGTTAGTGCAAATGCCCGTTCTTCTTCGGGCAGAAATGCCCTTCAGGTTCCTCGGGCTGGCCGCATTGCGGGCAGAGCGGGCGTCCGCGTGAAACGACTTCCACACCCCAGCGCGCCAGCATCCGCACTTGTTTGCGCGATGCCCAAAAACGAACGACAGCCGCGTTATCGGGTTCGTCCTCTTCGGTTAATATCTCTTTGACGAACAACACAACCTTGTCGCGCTCCTTGTCGTAGCCAAGCCCGATCTCACCCGCGCGGAATAGCGGGTCCACGGGCGGGTTGATGCGCATGACCTCCTCCACGTAATCGGCTGAGGCTTCCGAGAGGTCGGGATTTTGTTCATCGATCTGCGCGAGGAACTGTTCCACGCCGATGGCAAGCGAATGTAACTGCGCCTTCTCGATGATGACCGTGATCGTGCGCTGGTCTTGATAAGCCTGCATATAAAAAACGCGCTGGCCGGGTCTTCCAATGGCATCAGCGGTGAGGTGGTCGCAGGGGTCAACGTCAATTTCAAAGCGTGGCATGAGGGCGAGTATACCATTTCAAGCCCCCACCCAACCTCCGGGCGGAGGGGTCGGGTTATAATTCCCTCACCTCAACAAAGGAGTCGCCATGTACGATAAAAAGAATCTCAACGAGTTAAAAGACTCTCTCGAAAATTGGGAGGAGACCTCGCTTAGCAAAGCGCTCAACTCCCTGCCCGAACGCGCGGATGAATTCATCACGACCTCCTCGGAGCCGATCAACCGGCTCTACACTCCACTGGATGTTGCGGATAACGAATACGCATCATCTCTCGGACTTCCGGGTGAGTACCCCTTCACAAGAGGAGTCCACCCGACGCTTCACCGCTCCAAACTCTGGACAATGCGCATGTTCGCCGGTTTCGGCACCGCCGAGGAAACAAACGCGCGCTTCAAATATTTACTGGATCAGGGACAGACAGGCTTATCCGTCGCATTCGATCTCGCAACGTTGATGGGCTACGACACTGACCAACCCGAGGCATTGGGCGAATTCGGCAAGTGCGGTGTGGCGGTCTCTTCATTGAAAGATATGGAGATTCTGTTCGACGGCATACCCTTCGAGCAGGTGTCCACAAGCATGACGATCAACTCCCCCGCCGCGATCACCTGGGCGATGTATCTTGCGGCGGCGGAGAATCGCGGTGTACGGCTCGACCAACTGCGCGGGACAATTCAAAATGACATTCTCAAAGAATTTATCGCGCAAAAGGAGTTCATCTTCCCGCCCGAGCCTTCGATGCGTCTCGTAGTGGATACGATGGAATTCGGAGCGCAGAAGGTGCCGCAATGGAACACGATCTCGATCAGCGGATACCACATCCGTGAGGCGGGTTCGACCGCCGCGCAGGAACTTGCGTTCACACTCGATGACGGACTTGAATACGTAAGATGGGGCATCGCGCGCGGCATGGACGTGGACGATTTCGCGCCGCGCCT
>DNDO01000196.1:0-14721 GCA_003484265.1 Anaerolineae bacterium | reverse complement strand
ATTTGGGCGCGTGAGATGAAGGAAACATTCGGGGCGAAAAATCCGCGCTCATGGTTGTTACGTTTCCACACGCAGACGGCTGGTGTCTCACTGACGGCACAACAACCGGAAAATAATGTCGTGCGTGTGGCTATTCAGGCTCTCGCCGCTGTATTGGGCGGGACCCAATCTCTCCACACCAACTCACTAGATGAAGCGCTGGCGCTTCCATCTGAACATGCAGTGACGATTGCCCTGCGCACGCAACAGATCATCGCCGAAGAGTCCGGGGTGACGAACACGGTCGATCCGCTGGGAGGCAGTTTCTTCGTCGAGTCGCTGACCGACCGAATGGAACAGCAGGCATATGATTACTTCAGAAGAGTCGAAGAGTTGGGTGGCGTCATCCCTGCCATTGAAAAAGGATTCTTCCAAAGCGAAATATCCGATGCTGCGTATCGCTATCAACGCGAGATCGATACGGGCATCCGCAAGATCGTCGGTGTGAACGCGTACGCGGAGAAGAAACCGCTGACAATACCGATCCTCGAGATGGACCCAGCCGGTTATGAACGTCAGGTGAAGCGTCTGGAAGATGTCCGCAAGACGCGCGATAACGGACGTGTCGGCCAGGCGTTGGACCGTCTGCGCATCGCGATGGAAGGCACGGAGAACACGATGCCGCATATCATGGAAGCCGTCCACGCGTATGCGACGCTGGGTGAGATCATTCAGTTGATGAAAGAGTCGTTCGGTGTCTATGAAGAACCGACAATGATATAAAGTTGATCCTGTCTTGCAAGCCCAATAGGGCGAAGAATTCTCAGAGTCATGGAATCAAAAAGCGCCCCGCGTTTCGCGGGGCGCTTTTATATGTATCTTCTTACTTACTCCTGCGGTTGAACCACTTTTCGACCTGTTTTGCCGCAGCATCACGCCCGCCCAAACCGAAGGCGAGGGCGAATGTTGCTCCAAGAGCATACAGGATGATGGTGATCGCGTTTTCCGCAAGTGTTACACCAGCCTGACTGAGTGCAATGCCAGCCACGAAGATCAGGATCGCCCAGCGGGCGATGTTGGCGAGAAACGCCGCGTCAGTACCACCTGCGGTCGTGATGACATTGGATGCCACGTTGGCAAGATAAACGCCCGCAAGAAAGATCACGATACCCAACAGAACATTACCGCCGAGAGCGATCAAACTGCCGACGATGCCAGCAATGGATGCAAGGCCGAAGGTTTCTGCTGTGCCCTGAACTGCAAACAACATGACGTATACCAGCACAACATACCCGACAACACCGGAGAGGTTGGCGCCTTTCGCGGTCTTGAATCCGAGCGCTTCAGGTAGACGGTCAAGACCAATACCAGCCAGAAGGTTGGTGACGAGCTCAGAAATGAACTTGGCGAGGTAATATGCAACACCGAGAATAACCGCCGCTCCCAATGTCCCGAGGATGGCACCGGTCACACCATCCAGCAAGCGGGTTCCAATGCTTGTAATTACCGGCAGGTTCAATACCGCCAGAGCCTGAACGACCACTGGAATAATGATCAGCAGGTAGACTACCATTCCGATCAGTGACGAAAGAGGCTGTGCATTTTTCGCTTTGCTCAACCCAACTTGTTCACCAAACTTGTCCACACCCACACCCTCGAGGAAGCCAGTGACGATCTGGCGAACGATACGTGCAAGCAACCCGCCTAATAGTATGATGATGGCCGCACTGATGATGCCAGGGATAAACCCAAGCATCTGGTCAACCAATCCTTGTACCGATGAAGCGACCTCACCCATATTTAAATTGCTTAAGATGGATGGGATGAACACAAGAAATACCAGCCAGAAGACCGCCTTACCAACTGATTCATTCATGTTGGTCGTGCCTTTTTTACCGGTCACTTTTTCGCCCAGACGCTCATCTAGTTTTGTAACGTTTAGTATTCGAATGACGAGGAATTTGAGCACGGTTGCGACGATCCACGCCACCAATAAAGAAATGGCAACGCTTACGATCTGTCCGAAGAGGAGGTTAAGTCCAGCGGTTTGTTCCGGCGTTGCGCCGAAGCCTGCAGGAAGCCATCCCAAACCTTGGGCAAAATTCACCAACCAGATGATGATAAAGATGAAAAGGGCCCAAAATGTGAAGCCGCTAACCCATTTGGTGATCTGCGTCTTGGTATCCAATGATGCAGATACGCGTTCGTCCACCTTCGTACGTTCAAGTATCTTTCGAATAATAAACGCTCCCAATCGGGCGCCAATCCATGCGACGAACAATCCAAGAATTGCCGCCACGAGCGGGATCACTACTGCCGCTGTGTTGCCTAGTAAATCGTTTAGAAAGTCCATATTAATATTCTCCTTTTCTTTATTTGGATTTCTCTATCCATTGTAACACCCTAAAAAATGTAAAGTTACAGAGAAAACTGCACTTTACGGACAATAAAAAGGTCCCATATTCAACAGAACGTGGAACCTGATACCTGTCATGTTATCTTGCGAGCATCTTCGCCATTTCATAATAACTCATGGTGAGTTCGCGCGCGTGAGATGTTACTTCCTCGAGTGGCACCTCCTCGACACCCATGCTCTTCAAGCCGACCATTACATCTGTCTTTCCCTCGAACAGCAATTCGACAGCGCGGGTGCCCATGCGCGCCGCAAGCAAACGGTCGAACGCAGTCGGGCGTCCGCCGCGCTGAATGTGACCGAGAATTGTCACGCGGGTTTTGAAGCCGACATCCATTTCATCGATGATGCGCGCCAGATCGGTCGTGCGGATGTTCGATCCCTCGGCAACGATGATAATGGCATGAGTCTTACCGCGCATATAGGCATCCTCTACGGAACGGGCAATTTCATCCACGGTGCTTGGAACTTCGGGAATCAGCACAAGCTCCGCGCCGCAAACGATACCTGCCATGACAGCCAGATAGCCGGAGTTGCGCCCCATCGTTTCGATCAGAAAGGCTCGGCTGTGGGACGACGCGGTATCGCGCAATTTATCCACCGCTTCCATAATCGTGTTCAAGGCGGTATCCACGCCGATCGCCATGTCACTGCCCCATATGTCGTTATCTATGCTTGCGGGGATGCCAACAACCTTGATACCCTGAGTCGCCAATGCGTGCGCGCCGCGCAAGGAGCCGTCGCCGCCGATCACAATGAGACCGTTAATGCCCGCTTCATTCATATGACGGATGGCTTCGCGCTGTCCCTTCGGCTCCTGAAAACGCTGACTTCGTCTCGTTTGCAGGACGGTTCCGCCCCGTTGTAGAACCCCACCCACATCGCGCGGTCCCAGCGAACGAAACTCCCCATTCACCAGACCTTCGAATCCGCTCGCGATGCCGACCACCCTGGCATTGTTCGCCAACGCGGCACGCACCACCGCGCGAATCGCGGCATTCATGCCCGGTGCATCGCCGCCGGAAGTAAGAATCCCCAATGTAAAATCCTTGGTGCTAGTCATCCTTGTCTTCCTTACTCTTCCCGTTTTATCTGAAATGTATCGAAATCGCGCGCCACACTTGTATTTGCAAATACGACTTGCGCTTCTTTTATAACGTCTCTTTCGCGGTACCTGCGTGAGAGATGGGTCAGGATTAGTTTCTTAACCCCAGCCTTTACCGCCAGTTCTGCGGCTTGTTTCGCTGTGAGGTGCGAGAATTGACGGGCCATCTCCGACTCTTCTTCGAGGTAGGTCGATTCGATCACCAGCGCATCCGCATCTTTGCTGACCTCGAGCAGGTCTTCCGTTTTACCGGTATCCCCTACAACGACAAGTTTAACTCCCTTTTGAACCGGACCCAGCACCTGGTCCGGTTCGATGCGTTTTCCGTCGGGCAGGATAATGCCTTTGCCCGCGACAAGATCGCGGCGTTCCGGTCCGAACGGCACTCCAAGCGCATTCGCCTTTTCAGGCAAAAATGGACGGCGTGATTTGCCCTCGAAAACGTATCCAAAACAATCGGAACCGCGGTGGGTTACAGGAAAGGCGGTCACGGTAAAATCATCGGCTTCAAAAATTATACCGGCTTTGATCTGGTTGAACCGCAGAGGCATGGGCGGCTGGTTGCCGCGCAGCACAACGTCGTACACCAACGCATGGACGCGGTCGAGCGTGGCGCGCCCGCCATATATATCCAGCTCCTCGATCGCTTCCCATCTTAGGAAAGTGCTGAGCAAACCACCCAGCCCCAGGATATGATCTAGATGCCCATGCGTGAGCAATATGCGCGTGAGATTCTTGAACCCTGTGCCGGACTGCAATATCTGCCGCTGCGTGCCTTCACCGCAATCGACCAGAAAACGATATTCATTATGTTTGACGATCTGTGCGGAAAGTCCGCGCTTCGCAGACGGCGCGGATGCAGAGGTGCCAAGAAAAAGTATTTCGAACAAAGATAGATCCTTGAAATGTTGTAAAAATTCACCACAGATCACCCGGACTTTCACTGACTTCATTTATCGGTGAGAATCCGTGAAACCCGTGGCTGGGACGTGCGTAATTGTACCTTATAAAGAAAAACAGACCATTTGTGCTATACTCGAAAAAGTTATCATGCCGCTCAAAACCCCGTTCTCCAAACCATCCAAAAAGTCAAAATCCCGCGCGAAGGCAAAAGAGAAGTCGCCGTCACGCGGGACTGGCTCATCGAAAGCCGCGCCTCGGAAGGGAAAAGCTTCGCCTCGTTCTACGCCCGAACTTGTTTCGATCAACTGGTGGGATACCCTGACCGACGAACGCAAGCTCGACGTGGTCGGCGCAATCATGGCGATGCTGGGGATATTGACGATCCTCGTCTTATCCTCCGCCCAACGCAGTGCAGTGAGCGAAAGTTTGGTGAGCATATTAAGCCGTAGCGTTGGATGGGGCATTTACATCCTGCCGGTTGGTTTGATTGCGATGGGCGTGTGGCTTATCCTGCGCCGTATCGAAAAACTCCCTCCGCTCACATTGGAGCGCGCCACAGGCATCATTATCCTTTTCCTCTGGCTGTTGACGGCGATGCACTCGGCGATTGCCGCGCCTGAAATGGCAGAGCAAGCCGCAATGGACGGCGCGGGAGGGGGCTTCATTGGAAGCACATTCGAAAGAGTTCTATTCAATTATCTTGGCGTGAATGGCGCAGTCGTTGCACTGCTGGCATGGCTACTGATCGCCTTGGCTATGACGTTCGATATCGAGATACAGGATATGTTCAGGTGGGTCAATCCTTTATACATCCGCCTGCGCGAAAGGCTTGCCCAACGCACACGGCAAATCGAATTTATGTCCCCTGAGGATGAAGAAGTGGCGTCTGATGGATTCACCCCGCTTCATCGCCCTGAGCCGGTTGTAAACGAAGCACCGGTGGGAACACCTGTCACAACTGTCCGACCGGCAGAGGCGGTTATCAATTGGCAGCTGCCGGATGTGAAACAAGTCCTTGATCTGGGTTCCGCGCCGGAGGTGAACGAGGAATTCATCCAACAGCGCGCGCGTTTGATTGCTGAAACGCTGGCATCATTCGGTGCACCGGTACAGGTAGTTGAAATAAATCGCGGACCTTCGATCACGCAGTTCGGAGTGGAGCCGCTTTTCGTCGAGACAAGAAACGGGCGCACGAAAGTGCGCGTCAACAAAATATCGTCGCTGGCAGATGACCTCGCGCTTGCCCTTGCCGCGCCGCGCATCCGCATTCAGGCGCCGGTGCCCGGTCATAGTTATGTAGGCATTGAAGTACCGAACGACGAGATGACGCTGGTCGCATTACGCGATATTGTCGAGAGCGAACCCTTCCAGCGCAATAAGCATCCGTTGCGCTTCGCACTTGGGCGCGATGTAACCGGTCACCCGATAAATACAACGCTCGAAGCGATGCCGCATCTGTTGATCGCAGGTACCACCGGCTCGGGTAAATCGGTCTGCGTCAACTCGATCCTGTCCTGCCTGCTTTTGAATAACACTCCCGATGACCTGCGCCTGATCCTGATCGACCCCAAGCGCGTCGAGTTGACCGGGTATAACGGAATCCCTCATCTGCTTTCGCCTGTCGTCGTTGAGATCGACCGCGTGATCGGCGCCCTGCAATGGATGACCCGTGAAATGGACAAGCGTTATCACATGTTCGCGCAGGTTGGTGCGCGCAACATCACGGACTACAACGCGCGCATGAAATTACAGGGGCAAAAGAAACTGCCGTTTCTGGTTGTTGTCATCGACGAACTGGCAGACCTGATGATGATCGCCCCCGGCGAAACCGAACAGACCATCACGCGCCTCGCGCAATTGGCGCGCGCGACCGGCATTCACATGATTCTCGCCACACAACGCCCGTCCGTGGATGTGGTAACCGGTCTTATCAAAGCCAACTTCCCGGCACGTATCGCGTTCGCTGTTTCGTCGAATACGGACAGCCGCGTCATCCTTGACCAGCCCGGCGCTGAGCGTCTGCTCGGGCGCGGCGATATGCTATTCCAGGCACCGGATGCCGCCAGCGCGGCGCGGTTGCAGGGTGTGTTTGTTTCAGACCATGAAATTCAAAATCTTGTCGAATTCTGGCGCGGACAGCTCGGCGAGACAAACCCGTACGGGGCGGCATCCCCACCTGTCAATATTCCCAAATCAGACATACCCCTCAAACAGACCGCCATGTTCGACGAGATGGCGGCTGAAGATAAGAACACCGATCCATTGCTGGCAGAAGCGATAGACTTTGTCCGCAAGGAGGGACGCGCGTCCGTATCCATGTTGCAAAGGCGCATGAGGATCGGTTATACGCGCGCCGCACGTATTGTGGATATGATGGAGGATCAGGGAATTGTCAGCGCGCCGGAGGGCGGGACCCAGGTACGTTCGATTCTAGACTATGGTCCCACAGCGCCACCAAAGGATGACGGGGCATAAGCAAAGCAGCCCAATAAATTTTGATATAATCCCTTCATCGCCCCGGTAGTTCAACGGATAGAACAAGGCACTCCTAAGGCTTAGATGTGGGTTCGATTCCCGCCTGGGGCATAAAGACAAGTTTGCATAAATTCCTGAACTTTCTAACAATTTTATTAAGCTGACTACTTGATAAAAAAAACGCAATATAGTAATATATAGAAGATGACCGTCAGGGTGCCCCCCTCACTCTGGCGGTTATCATTTAATCACATCGCCAACACGCGCTTTGCAGGGCTAAGCCCTGCAAAGCGCGTGTTTTATTTCGCTACCTTCTTCAATACTTCCCCGAATTTATCCAGCTCATCCAGGGTGTTGTAGTGCACCGGTCCCACGCGGATCATGCCTCCCGCTTCTAGCAAACCCAATCTCTCCACAACCGCCAGCGCGTAGTTGTGGCCATTCCAGACATAGATATTCTCCCTCCCAATTGCATCTGCAACCTGTTCAGGGTCTTTGCCTTCCAAGGTAAATGATACGGTTGGTACGCGCTCATCCAATCGGTTCAGGTCTGTGACTCCATAAATGTGTGCGCCCGGAACAGACTCGATAATCCCGATCAATTTTCTGGATAGTTCGGACTCATACGCCTGCATGGCTGACATGGCTTTCTTTAGTTCCAACTTGCGACTGGTGAATCCCGCTTCCCTCCATGCCGATTCATGCTCCGCTCCAAATTGATCTCCCAACCACTGGAGATATTCCAACGCGCCCAACACACCCGCAATACCCTCGTGATTTTGAGTGCCGGTTTCAAATTTATACGGCAAGGTATCCGAAGCGGGTCTCACTTTATACGCTTTCAGTTCATTTAACAGATCATATTTCCCAAACAGCGCCCCCGCATGCGGACCAAAGAATTTATAACTCGAACATGCGAGAAAATCACAGTCAACATCCTGCACATCAATGGGACCGTGCGGCGCGTATTGTACAGCATCAATGTAAACAAGCGCACCAGCATCATGTGCCATCTTCGTCAGCTTATTGACTGGGTTCACTGTCCCCAACAAATTCGACGCATATCCGAACGCCGCGATCTTCGGTTTCTTTTCCAATGCTTTTGCGAAGTCGTCCAGATCGAGTGTACCTTCCTCTATATCGATATCCACCCACAATAAATTGCACTCCTTCTCTTCTGCAACCATCATCCACGGGGCGATATTAGCATCGTGATCCATTCTCGTCACAAGGATGTTATCTCCTGCACTCAAGTTTCTCGCCAGCGAACGGGAGATGTGTAATGTGAGAGTGGTCATGTTGTTGCCGAAAATGATCTCCTCTGGGAGCGAAGCATTGAGAAAATCCGCCATTGCGGCGTGTGCTTCGTGCAGGACTTCGTCCGATCTGCGACTGGTCTCGAACATACCTTCGTGATTTGCATTCGTTTCCAACAAATACTTGTTGATGCGGTCGAGGCTGGGTTTTGCGATCTGTGTCCCAGCTGGGTTGTCAAGAAAAATGGCGGGGCGGTCTAATGATGGGAATTGGTTACGAATGGTACTCAGATCCAGTGACATGTAATCTCCTGTTGTTGAATCTTATCGTAAAAATAAGTATACTGAAATTGTACTCTACGGAAGGAGGCACCATGTTTGAACGTATCTTGCTTGCCGTAGACGGCTCTGAACATTCAGTGCACGCGGCAAAAGTTGCCGCTGAGATTGCGCGTTGCATGAAGTCTGAATTAAGGGTCGTTGTAGCCTACGAGCCCATCCCACCGCGTTTGGGCGAACCGCATTTGCAGGTTGCCATCAATGCCCGGCTGGACGCCGCACAAACCATCCTGCAGAAGACTGTAACCGCAATAGGCGAAGTGCCTGGCGGCATCCGCACTGAACAAATCGAAGGGAACCCCGCCGAAGTCGTCATTAACGTGGCAAAGACGCGTAAAAGTGACGTGATCGTGATGGGTTCGCGCGGTCTTGGTCGGTTGGCTGGACTGGTATTGGGAAGCACGAGTCACAAAGTTGTCAGTCACGCCCCCTGCCCGGTGCTTATTGTCCGCTAGCGATCCGCTCGGCATTCGCAAATTCATCCGGCGTGTTAACATTCCAAAATGCCAGTCCGTCTGGGTCTGAGGATTTTATTTCATCCTCGTTCAAGACATGTACTTTGACTTGCGGAAACCAAGCGACAACTTTCCATAAGTCTAGTTCTAAAGCGGCTTCAATCGCTGGCTGGCATGTCTCCCGGCGATAGACAGCATGGAGAGGTTCGTAGCCGTGATCCGATTTGATGATGACCACATCCGCTTCTTTCGCGACGAGGAGGCTGCTCATTGCTTCGATAAGCGTGGGACTGGCGAACGGCATATCGCATGCGACCACAGCCACATGAGGATGCGCGGCGGAAGCGATGGCAGTGTAGAGACCGCCCAATGCGCCGCGACCAGGTTTGAGATCCGAGTGCAGCGGGAGTTGGAGGAAGGCATATTCTTCGGGGCGGTTCGTCGTCACGATGAGTTCATCTGCGATCGGCGTGAGTCTCTCGATCACGCGTTGAATGAGGGGACGTCCGAGAAAGGGTTTGAGCGCTTTGTCCTCGCCCATGCGGGAGGACGCGCCGCCTGCCTGTATACAAACTGTGAGCATGGGTGTATTATATTCGTATGGCGAGTTCGATAGGTGATTTGCTTGACCAGTTGACGGTGACAGGGGATTTATATGAGAAGTTGGAAGATAATGCGGTACGCTGTTACGCGTGCGGACATCGTTGTGTGATCCGCGAGAGGAAGCGGGGAATTTGCCAGGTGCGGTTCAACGAGGGCGGAAAGTTGCGTGTGCCGCATGGATATGTGGGAGCGCTGCAAAGTGACCCCGTTGAAAAGAAACCCTTCTTCCATGTATTACCCAGTACGAACGCGCTGACGTTCGGGATGCTCGGATGCGACTTCCATTGCGGGTACTGCCAGAACTGGCTGACCTCACAAGCTATGCGCGACCCGTCTTCGGACGAGTCTGTGAATTACATCCGCAAGGTTACTCCGCAAGACATGGTGGCGTTTGCCCGAAAGACAAAAGCATCTATTGTTGTGTCGTCCTATAACGAGCCATTGATCACCAGCGAGTGGGCGGTTGAAATATTCAAAGAGGCAAAAGCAAACGGGTTGATGTGCGCATATGTCTCCAACGGGAACAATACGCCTGAAGTGATGAAGTATCTTGCACCCTATCTTTCCGCATACAAGGTGGATTTGAAATGTATGCAAGATAAAAATTATCGAAAACTGGGCGGTGTTTTACAAAACACATTGGATGGAATCAAACGCGCGCATGAAATGGGATTGTGGGTGGAGATTGTCACACTGACTATCCCGGGCTTCAACGATTCAAGCGAAGAATTGTGGGATGCGGCGCGTTTCATTGCAGGAGTTTCAAAAGATATTCCGTGGCATGTGACTGCCTTCCATAAGGACTACAAGATGACAGACCCCGACAACACGGACGCAAAGACTCTTTTACGCGCGGCGGAGATCGGAAAAGAAGCGGGGCTGCGATACGTCTACGCGGGGAATTTGCCGGGTCAGGTTGGGGAGTATGAAGATACTTTTTGTACAGAATGCAATCATCGGCTAATTCGGAGGCGGGGGTACGTCATCCTTGAACATCACATAACCGGAGACGGGAAATGTCCGAAGTGTAACGCGATGGTGCCAGGCATTTGGCATAAAGACCCCTCTCAAGTAGTGTTAAACGGCCTGGGAATACCCCTGCCCGTTCACTAAATATCCTTTTGTTGTATAATCAATATATTATATGCAAAGGAGGTGCCCCGGCGCTTACTATATTTAACTGTCCCCCCATTGTTGTATCCAAACTATATTCTCTTGGAGGAGAAACGTGAAAAGAAACCTATTAACTTTACTTACCCTGCTCTTGCTCGCCAGCGTAGTGTTGGCGGCATGTGGCGGCGCCGCAACAGAAGCACCCGCGGCACCTGAAGAACCGGCTCCCGCGCCGACCGAAGTACCCGCAACAGAAGAACCCGCCATGCCTGATTTCGAAGGCAAGTCTTTGATGGCTGAGTCATGCGATAAAGCCGGCATCATTCAAGGTGTGGAAGCCACTGGTCAATACGAAGCGACCTTTACCCTGTGCCAGCCCGATCCTGCCTTCCTTTCAAAGATCGCTTTCAGCGTCTATGGAATCTATCCTGAAGAATGGATCGAAGCCACCGCAGGCGATGAAACCCGCTCGACCGAAGGTCTGGAAAACCCGATCGGCACCGGTCCTTACATGGTCAGCGAATGGAATCGCGGCGAGAGCATCACCTTCACCGCCAACCCCAATTACTATGGTCCTGCACCTGAAGTCGAGACATTGGTCTTCCGCTGGTCCACTGAATCTGCCTCCCGTTTGCTTGAACTTCAATCCGGAACGGTGGATGCAATCGATAACGTTGGTCCCGAAGACTTTGATGTTGTAAGCGCTGATTCTAGTCTCAGCCTGCAGGTCCGCCCGGCGTTGAATGTGTTCTACCTTGCCATGACAAACACTTTTGCGCCGTTCGATAACCAGGCTGTCCGCCAAGCGGTTGCCAAGGGCATCGACCGCCAGCGCATTATTGATAACTTCTATCCCCCTGGATCAGAGGTTGCATCACACTTCACCCCGTGCGCGATCCCGAACGGTTGTGCAGGCGATGCATGGTATGACTTCGACGCTGAAACTGCCCGCGCTGAGCTGGCTGCTGCCGGCTTCCCGGATGGTTTCTCCACAAAGATCTTCTACCGCGACGTAGTCCGCGGCTACCTGCCGAACGTGAGCAATGTAGCCCAGGAACTTCAGGCTCAGTTGAAGACAAACCTGAACATCGACGCTGAGATCGTTGTCATGGAATCCGGTGCTTTCATCGAAGAATCCACCGCTGGTCGTTTGGACGGCTTCTACCTGCTCGGATGGGGCGCTGACTATCCTCACGTAACCAACTTCCTTGACTTCCACTTTGGCGCTGCCAACCCGCAGTTCGGTGTCAACGACCCGAGCTATGCTGATGTTTTGGCAGAAGCAGCCCAGATCGCCGATCCTGCTGAATCTGAACCTCTGTATGTAGAGGCAAATAACGCCATCCGCAATTTCGTCCCGATGATCCCTGTGGCTCACGGTGGTTCCGCAACCGCCTGGCGTGCTGATGTCACGAACCCGCAGGCCAGCCCGCTCAGCAATGAGTACTTCGCTGTATCCGACCCCGGCGGTCGTGATGTGTTCGTCTGGATGCAGAACGCAGAACCGATCAGCCTCTTCTGTGCTGACGAGACCGACGGCGAGTCACTGCGCGCCTGTGAACAGATCGTTGAAGCTCTGTACAGCTACGAAGTTAACGGCACTGCTGTGGAGCCTGCTCTCGCAGAGTCCTGCGAACCCAATGACACACTCGACGTTTGGGTCTGCACACTCCGCCAGGGTGTGACCTTCCACGATGGCTCGACCTTCGATGCCAACGATGTAGTCGCAACCTTCACCATGGGCTTGGATGCCTCTTCTGCTTTGCACAAGGGCAACACCAATGCCTGGGAATACTACGATTACCTCTGGGGCTTGCTCAACAAGCCGGAGTAATTTAGTTACCCTTGCAAGAACTTATACGGGATGGCAGGCTAACCTGCCATCCCGTATTCTCAAAGGAACAAAGCCATGGTTCAATATCTTATACGGCGATTTTTTGCCGCCATCCCGGTATTATTTGGAATTTTACTTGTAACGTTTATTATTGCGCGTGTGATTCCCGGAGATCCATGCCGGGCAATATTGGGTGAGAAAGCCACGGCTGAAACCTGTGAAAGGTTCAACAAGGCAAAAGGGCTGGACAAACCTATTTACGAACAATTTACCATCTATATCAGCGAAGTTTTGACTGGTAATTTCGGAGACTCCATAAGGTTTGGCATACCTGTTACCCGCCTGTTGGTCGAGCGTCTTCCCACGACCGTCGAGTTGAGTTTCGCGGCTCTATTTGTCAGTATAGTGATCGGGATTCCGCTTGGCGTAATCTCCGCCGTTCGTCATAATTCATGGGTCGATGTAGTGACCATGGTATGGGCAAATACAGGAGTATCCATGCCTGTTTTCTGGCTTGGACTTATGCTTGCCTACGTATTTTCTCTCAAATTAAAGGGAACTGCCTTTTGGCTCCCCCCATCCGGCAGGACCAGCGCCGGACTTTCAAACGACCCCTTCTACGAAGCGTGGGAATTGGTGTTACCGGAAACCGGTGTATTTCTTGCCTTCCTTCAATTTGTTTCCCGGTTGAATATCCTCAACGCCCTTCTCACCTCCAACTGGGAACTCCTCAAGGATGCGATCAAACATCTCATCCTGCCCGCCGCCGCCCTCGGCACCATCCCTATGGCGTTGATCGCGCGCATGACCCGTTCTGCCATGCTGGATGTGCTCGGGCAGGACTATGTGCGTACAGCCCGCGCCAAAGGGTTGCGGCAAAGAGTCGTGGTGATGAAACACGCCTTCCGAAATGCCCTGCTCCCGCTGGTGACGATCATCGGTCTTTCACTCGGAAGCCTCCTAGGCGGAGCGGTACTCACTGAAACAATTTTCAGCCTTTCGGGTTTGGGACGTACCCTCTTCGAGGCTATTACTGCACGCGATTATGGCATCGTACAGGCATTTACTGTTGTGATCGCCATCTTCTTTGTCGTTATCAATTTACTCGTTGACCTATCCTACGCTTATCTCGATCCACGCATCAGGCTTGATTAGGATCCTTAATTATGACAAACACTGAAAATAAAGTTGCATCGCTAGATTCAGAGGGCTTATCCCTTCAGTCCGTCAGCCTATGGCAAATCACTTGGCGAAGGCTTTTTCGCCGCCGATCCGCTGTGGTCGGTATGATCCTGCTTGGCATCCTCATACTCATTGCAATCACTGCTCCATTGATCTCGCCTTACTCGCCGATACTCCCCATGTGGGATGTGGTGCCCCCGCAGGATATCAAACCGCGCACCCCGCCATGCATTCATTTGTTCGGGTGTCCTGAAGATCAACCACAACATATCGCCGGTACAGACGGTAACAACCGCGATGAATTTAGCCGCCTGCTGTATGGCGCGCGCGTCAGTTTAATGGTCGGCTTTTCAACAGTGACCTTCGCCATAATTATCGGCACGCTGTTGGGAGCGGTCAGCGGCTACTTCGGCGGATGGATCGACAATACCATCATGCGATTCATGGACGTGTTACTAGCATTCCCATCGTTGCTACTAGCTATCGCCATCGTTTCGGTTCTCGGTCCTGGACTTGTAAATGCCCTGCTGGCGATTGGCATTGTCTCAATCCCGGCCTATGCGCGCGTGGTACGCGCCAGCGTTCTATCAGTGCGTGAAATGGAATACGTCTCCGCGACACGAGCGCTTGGCGGTAACACGTTACAGATACTTTTTCAGCGCATCATGCCAAATGCGCTAACCCCTCTTATCGTACAGGGTACACTTGGAATTGCCACCGCGATTCTAGACGCTGCAGCGCTATCCTTCCTCGGCTTAGGCGCACAGCCCCCGACACCTGAATGGGGCTTCATGCTAAGTGAGGAACGCAATCAGGTCTTCACTGCTCCGCATCTGGTCTTTCTGCCCGGTTTCGCAATCGCTATAACAGTATTGGCATTCAACCTGCTTGGTGATGGTCTGCGTGACGCTCTTGACCCGCGTTTGGCACATATCAGTTAATTTGTGCAAAACAAGATATTACATAAAAACCATCCCGTGTAATTTTTCACGGGATGGTTTTTATGTAATATAGAAAGAAAGGTCACTACCTATACAGGAGGCTCAACTAAGAATAGAAATATC
>DNDO01000219.1 GCA_003484265.1 Anaerolineae bacterium | reverse complement strand
GTAGTCCGACACGCTGATGCAGGCTATGAAATTGCCATAAATGCGGCGAAACGTCACGGTATAAAAATGCCAATGTTGAAGTGATCCAATGAACGAATCTCCGCGCATCCTCCTTGTAGATGATGACGATGGCATACGTGCCAGCCTGTCTGCTTTTCTTATCCGCGCGGGATTTCAAGTGGACACAGTTTCAGATGGCGCACAGGCAATAACCAAAATTGAAAAAGCAAATCCCGATCTGGTGGTGATGGACGTGCTCATGCCGCGCATGGACGGGCGCGAAGCCCTGCGCCGCATGCGGCAGGCGGGGAATTTGACATCCGTGATCTTGTTGACACAGGTCGGCGACGCAACCGAGCGGGCGATGGCGCTCGAGGAAGGCGCGGACGATTACATCAACAAACCGTTCGAGCCGCATGAACTCGTGGCGCGGATTCGGGCTGTATTGCGGCGTGCCCGCGCAGGAGCGCCGCCCATTGCAACCGCATGGGTTCTGGTCAGCGGGGAGCTGCGTCTTGACAGGCGCGCACGCCGTGCAAGTTTTCGAGATCGCGAACTCGACCTCACACCAAAGGGAATGTTGCTGCTCGAATATCTCATGACCCACTCCGACGAAGTCATCAGCCGCGAACGTTTGCTCGACGTGGTCTGGGGTTGGGAGAAAGCCGTCGCCAGCCGCGCCGTGGATGCGCGCATCGCCGAACTGCGCCGCGCCCTGAACGACTCAGCTGACGCGCCTGTTTACATCGAAACATCGGCGGGTGCAGGCTATCGCTTCATCGCCAAAGTGGAGCGCGGCGCATGAAGCGCAAACTCACATTGATCCTCATTGCCCTCCTGCCCGCTGTGTTGGGCTTCATCACATGGCAGATATTTCGCACCGGCTTGCTCACCGATTCCATTATTTATCTGCGCGCCAGCCTCGGTCTGCTTTTATTATTGGTTGGCATCATTCTCACAATTTTGATCGGCGTAGTCATCGCCTTTTATCTTTTGTTTGAATCGCGCACACAAAAAGAAACGATTTCACTCTCCACCCGCTCATCGACTGAACACCGTCAATTTTTACAAAGACTCGATCACGAACTCAAGAATCCACTCACGACGTTGCAGATCGAACTCGCCAATCTGGATGAAGAACCGCTTCATGCTTCGCCTCAACCCTTCGATCAAACTCAGGGCAAGCCTGATTCTGCTCAACAAACAGAATCTCCCCTCAAGCGGATTCGCGATCAAGTTTCACGCCTCAACGACATGGTCTTCCAACTCCGCAAACTCGCTGACCTGCATTCCAGCGGCATCGAACAATCACCTGTCAAACTCGATGAACTGCTCGATGAACTCGTAACCGAATTTTCCGTATCCAAACCCAACCTGACATTGAATGTGCCGCGCATGCCCTGGTCGCTGCCCGAGGTGCGCGGCGACGAAGATCTGCTGTATCTTGCGCTTCGCAATGTATTGGGGAATGCTGTGAAGTTCACCCAACCCAATGAATCGATTCAAGTCCGCGCGTTTGAAGATACAAGCCACATCGTCGTCGAAGTTGCTGACGAAGGCTCAGGCATCCCGGATGAAGAACTGCCGTATGTGACTGAGGAACTCTATCGCGGAAAGAACGCTCGTGGCACGCCTGGAAGCGGACTTGGGTTGGCGCTGGTGAGTGCAATCGTGGAACGGCATGGTGGGCGAGTTAGCGTACGCAGCCGCATCAACCAAGGGACAGTGGTCGCATTACGTCTGCCGCGCATGTAACGAAACTGTTACAGCCTGTATCTGCATTGTTACCGTCCGCGCACCTGAAAGGAACAGCCAATGGATAAGATGGGGACATGGTGATGAACCAAAATCCTATCCAACCGTGGAGGTTAAAATGTTTACCCGATTTCTTATCGTAATTGCAATATTGACAATGGTGGTCTCCGCTTGTGTCCCAGCCGAAGGTACAGATGTCTTTGAAGTGGGCATCGAACCCGCAACTGAGATCAGTTCCAGCCAGGTAGTTAAGGATGAATTGCAGCCCATCATGGAAGCTGTGTATAGCGACACGCTCGAAGGCACGCTTGCCCTGATGCAGTTCGTCGAAATCTCCTGCGCCAATGTGGAAGGGCTCGGTGGTCCGCCCCCTTGCCCTGAAGGTGTAGCTGAAGGAACTTTATTGGAGGTCTTCCCGACCCTGAGTTCCCATGGCGCATTGGTCTCCCGCGAAGAGTTTACGAATATGCTGTTGAATTTGCAGGTCAAGAATTTATACGCGGTGTATTTGGAGGAACCCAACCCCAATGCCGAACCGAATTACCAGCCTGGCGAGTATGCGATGCTCTTCGAGCGTGAGTTGAACGACATGCCAATTCCTGTTGTGCTTCAGGTAAAAGATGGTCGAATTGTCCGCATCGATTATCACATTGGCATATCACCTGAGGAAATGCTCAAAGGGATTTCCGTTGAAAAGGTGCTTGTCTCCCCGCAGGAGGCAAAAGCTTGGACGGAGTCTGTGCAGTAGATAGCGGTACCGTAAATCAAAATGAACGAGAGGCGATTTCATAACTTTGCCTCTCGTTTTGTTATACTCTCAAACGATGAAGAAGAATATCATCCCTGCTTTAATATTCCTATGGTTAGGCACTCTCTCTTGCAGACCCGTGCTTGCCATCGGGTGGGGGGAATTCCTGATACTGGTGGTAGTG
>DNDO01000101.1 GCA_003484265.1 Anaerolineae bacterium | reverse complement strand
TCCGACGTCAACTCAGGCAGGCGCCAATCGGGATGATCGTCCGCGGCGCTCCTCAGGACCAGCGCGAGCTTGTGCGCCAGCGCCAGGTCCGACGCCTCGGTGAACACATCCTGCGCCAGCGTCAATACCAATTGATCGATGGGCAGAGTCACCGCGTTCAACCATCTCTGGACAACCACTCGGAAATCACTTAACTCTTTGATGACTTGCTCCGCTTCTGACTCACTGACAGCTGTCAACCAATCAATGGCATTTTGCGGCGCGATGAAATTCTCCACATCCACGATCTTTCGCAACAAGGTCGGAATCTGTTCGATGTAAGGGCGGCTCTCTACATCTTCATCCGATTCATTCTTCGCCGAATTGCTGTTACTTCCAAAAACCTCCCTTCGATACACACGATACGCGTTCGCCAGCTTCCGCGCGGATTGCGGGTCTGACAGATACGACAGCAGCATATTCAACGATCCCGCCGCCGCCCGTGTCTCACTTGTACTTGAAATCAACTCGATCGGTTCGATACCCTTTTGCCGCAGTGCATTGACCACTTCCACGCCGCGGGCGTTGCGCGGCACCAGCACTGCAATTGTAGGTTGTTCCTCGATTGGCGTCTCCGCAAACAAATCGACAACCCCCTTGATGGATTTGACAACCGCTTCCATCTCTTCGTCGGGCGTATATCGCTTGCTGATGAACTTGATTCCCTCCGGATCATCAGGCGGATTCTGCTGCGGGTCCTGCGCAGACACAGGCACGATATGCGGCACGGATAACGCCGTCCGTACATTCTCGTCGGGATGCGATGTCATCACCCAATCGATCAGATGATTTGCTACGGCAAGCACCGAAGGCTGCGACCGTCCAGACTCGGGCATGTCTTCGCTTGGGTTGTCGTTGATGAATTGACGCAACAGATCGGGGTCTGCCGTTGTAAATGTTTCAAAGATGGCTTGATTGGGGTCACCCACACGAACCCAATTCCCCCCCTCTCCACTCAACAACTCCAATATCCTCTGCTGTGTCAGGCTCGAGTCCTGCGCCTCATCCTCCAAAATAAAGGGATAGCGAAATCGCAATCTTTCGAGGAATTCTTCGTCGCTTTCGAGCAAGGTCAATGCCAGGCGAATGAGATCGTCGAAGTCCACGGCGCCGCGATAGGCGAGCGCACGTTGATAGTCCGCGTAGATGCTGCAGCCTAGTTCCGCAAGAGGCAAAGGCGCAGGAGAAGCGTCCAGCTTGGCTCGCAGGCTTTCGGGAGTCAGGAGGCGGTCTTTGGATGAACGGATAAAGGCATTCGCGAGGGAATCCAACAGATCGGGCAGTTGCTTGCGTTTGACCCAATCCCGTTTGGAGGTGTCTAGCGAGGCGTCGAGATAATCGTCAAACGAATTCGACGCCAGCCATGCATTGACCGACTCGCGACGGATGAAACCCGCCTCACGCTCGTCGATGATGCTGAAACGCTCCTCAAGTCCCACGCGCGCAGGCTTCTCACGGACGATGTCATGCGCCAGCCCGTGCAGTGTGCGCACGCGATATTTGAACAGCGGCTGGATGGTGTTATCGAAAAAGCCCTTAATGCGATTCTCGAAATTATCCACCGCAGAGTTGACAAGCGTAACGATCAGGATTTCCTGCCCATCCTGCAATGCGCCGCTGTGAATGATCTGCGCCGCCAACGCGGAGAGGATGTGCGTCTTACCCGCGCCTGGGACGGCGGCAATGCCGAGCCGCCCGCCTGAGTAGCGGAGGATGTTTTGTTGGGCAGGTCGAGGGGTGAAGTTAGGCGTCATGTGCAAAGGTAGCAGGTTGCAAATCCATGTTACGGCTTATTGCTGTTTCGATGATTTGATTCTACTCTGTAAATCCGTACGTTCAGTCCTTGGGAATCCGTTATAAACCTGCAACTCAAATGGTGCGCACAAGAGCGGGTCGGATGTGGCGAACTCATCATTATGCAGATGAACCCGGATGGTTCACCGCCAGGAGGGTTTATAAATCCTTGCGAACTCCTTCTCCGCCGCAACATTGCCGATCAGGATCATATCCATGTCTGAGGTCAAACGAAGATGAGGTGAAAAATCGAAATCGATTTCGCCGCCATTTTTTATGGCGAGAACCGTGCAGCCTGTCTTTTCGCGGATACCGGATTCTGCGAGCGTGCGCCCCTCCAATGAGGAAGCGACCTGCACGCGAAACACATCCAATCCTTCAGCGACCATGAACACGCTTTCCTTATCCAGCAAATTAAAGATCGCATTCGATCCCATTGTTGCGTACGACATGATAAAGTCTGCGCCGGCGCGCTGTAAAGTTGCCACGTTACGTTCGCGTGTCGCCCGGCTGATGATCTGAATATCCGGGCGGAGGCGTCTGCAATAAAGGGTCAGATAAATATTGGTATCGTCATCGTGGGTTGTGACGATCACCGCGGAGGCTTCGGTTATGCCTGCCTGCTTCAGAACATCCAGTTCGGCGGCGTTACCAATCACATATTTTTCGATGTTCTTAACCCGTTCCTCCAGAAGTTCAACAATGCGGAAATCCATCCCCCGCTCATCCAATCTCCGAGCCGCTGCGCGGCCGACACGACCCCCGCCAAGGATCACAACCGGCGCGGAGGATGCAGCAGCATGTGAGAAGAATCGGTTAAATTGACCGATGTTTTCCTCCATGCCGCACATCACCAGCACCATATCCGATGTAATAACTGTATCAGCGCGAACGTTTCTTACTTCTCCAGCTTCCCAATGACCCAGGACTGAAATACCCATCGATTCGTGGAGCCTGCTTTCGCGCAGTGTTTTTCCGACCAGATTGGTATTTTTTACCGTGGCTTCGACAAAAAGAAGTTTTTCATAATTACCGATCAGGTGCGCCAGCCGGTCCGATCCATGCACCCGCCGCGCCATGGCCTGCCCCATCATTTCAGCGATCTGGAGAACATGATTACACCCAGCCAGCTCCAATATATCGACTGACGCAGGCGAGTTGGCGGTAGCGATCACAGTCACATCCTGCGTAAATTCACGCACAGTAAAAGCGACGTTCGTGTTGATCATGTCGTTTTTTGTCGTGACAACCATCAGCGCGTTCTGAGCCCGCGCCTTTTGGTAAGTCGCCGGCGAGTCCAGGTCGCCGACCATTACCTTGTATCCCTGGTCGTTCAATCGCAGCGCTTCGTTAATATCAGATTCCAGAACGACGTATTCATACTGGTACTGTTCGAGCTTTCCAATAACAGTGCGGGTAATTGCTTCAAGCGATGTAAGGATGATGTGGTTACGGGTATTTTCGGGCAGTTCACTGGGCGCTCTCGCCGCTGCCTGCGATTTTGTCCAGGGAACATAAAAAAATTCTATAAATGTGAACGGAAGCAGAACGAGTAAAAAGATCATCCCGCTCAGGAGAACCACGGTGGAAAAGATGCGCCCAATATCGCTTTCGAAAGTGATATCGCCAAACCCAAGTGTAGACATGACAGTCAGTGTCCAATAGAACCCTGTTACCCAGCTGTATGATCGCCCCTCATACGCCATAATGTAATGGAATAGGATGCTGTACACCGTCACAAGGGCGGTCAGAATCACAACGAATCGAAGAAGCGTTGCGATGTTTCTTCGCGCGGGGCGGTCTCTCAAAAAAAAGTAAAACTGAGACGGTAACGACTTCATACTCGTTTCATTACCTTCTGATGGTTTCTCAATAATTCGCCTAATTCCGTCGCATAATTCATTATGCGAC
>DNDO01000054.1 GCA_003484265.1 Anaerolineae bacterium | reverse complement strand
CGCCCATGCCGATCTCGTCGCCATAATACAAAGTAGGCGACCCGGGTAGTGTTAGCAGGATCGAATGGGCAAGCTCTATCTGCCGGCGATCGTTATTAAGAAGAGGTGCCAACCTCCGGCGAATCCCAATATTCAACCTCATACGCGGGTCAGGTGCAAATTGCTCCCACATCCATTGTCTTTCATCTTCTGTGACCATTTCGAGAGTCAATTCATCATGATTACGAAGGAAAATTCCCCACTGGTTTGACTCCCTTAAGAACGGAGTCCGTCCCATGATCCACACAAGTTGGGTGCGGTCTTTTTTGCGAATTGACATAAAGATACGGGGCATGATGGGGAAATTGAATCCCATATGGAACTCATCGTCGCCATCTCCAAAATAAGGAAGCAGGTCTTCGGGCCATTGATTGGCTTCGGCCAGTAAGATTCGTCCGGGATAATGATCGTTGAGGAACTGTCGAATCTCCTTAAGGAATTCATGGGTTTCCGGCAGGTTTTCGCAACTGGTGTTCTCTCGTTCAAACAAATAAGGTACGGCGTCTGCACGAAAACCGTCCACGCCGAGGTCGAGCCAAAAGCTCATTACTTTAAGCATTTCCTGCCGCACAGCCGGGTTATCGTAATTCAGGTCTGGTTGGGATGAAAAAAAACGATGCCAATAATATTGTTTTGAGTTTTCATCCCACGCCCAGTTTGATTCTTCTGTATCAGTGAAGATAATCCTTGCATCGCGATATTTTAGACTCGAATCGCTCCAGACGTAATAATCACGGAATTCGGAGTTGGGGTTCGCGCGGGCGGCCTGGAACCAAGGATGCTGGTCAGATGTGTGGTTAAGCACAAGATCCAGAATGACACGGATACCGCGTTCATGAGCGGCGTCAAGAAGTTCCTTGAAGTCATCCAATGTTCCATACGTCGGGTGGACGTCATAATAATTCGATATGTCGTATCCATCGTCTTTGAGAGGTGATGGATAGATGGGGAGTAGCCACAGACAATTTATACCGAGTTCGCTTAAGTAATCCATTTTTTGGGCAACGCCGCGCAAGTCTCCGTGCCCATCGCCGTTGCTGTCATAAAATGCACGTACATATACTTCGTAAATAACAGCGTCTTTATACCAGAGTGTTTGATTATCCATGAGCCTCTTTTAAATTCTATGTTGATAAATATCTAACCAGAATAACCTGCGTCAGTCCGGTCATTGTTCCTAGTAACACTCCCGAGGTAAGTACTCTGGGAATTAAGTTTAAGCTGATCTCCATGTCTGCATTCTCACATGCTCAAGCTTAACGACAGCCAGCCCATTTGACCTTTTTTCCGAGCAGGAACCATTGTTCAGCCCGACAGACCCACTCATTATTTGCCTAACAACATTTCCATCAATCGAAGCAAGGGAAATTGTGCGACCGATAAATCTGACAATCCAACCCAATGAACTGGCATCATCCAACACCCGGCTGTATGTATTCTGTTGCAGTGCCTATTTCCAGGGAAATAGGCACTGCAACATCGAAATCAATCCCAGGGATCCCATAAGGTGAATCAGGGATGAGCTTTTCACCTGGCATGGAAATTGTATTATCCTTTTACAGAACCAGCCAACAAGCCGCGGATAAAGTATCGTTGAAGCGAGAAGAACACGATCAATGGAACGATCATCATTATGAACCCGCCTGCGGTTAGAATCTCCCAGTCTTGACCTTTTGACCCAACCAATTCGGTCATATGAGATGTCATAACCCTGGTTTCCCGGCTTGTTCCGAGAAAGACGAGTGCAACAAGCAGGTCATTCCATACCCATAAGAACTGAAAGATTGCAAAAGATGCAATTGCCGGTATTGAGAGTGGAAGGATCATGCCTGTGAAGGCCGTAAAAGGTGATGCGCCGTCAATGACAGCAGATTCCATAATCTCTCTCGGGATTGTAGATATATATCCATACAGCAAGTAGATTGCCAGGGGAAGTCCAAAGCCAGTATGTGCCAGCCATATCCCCAGGTATGTTCCATTCAAATCGGCAACTCTATATAGGCGCAGAATGGGAATTAACGCGGTATGCAGGGGAACAACCATAACGACAATAACCATAGCAAACAAGATATTTTTTCCGGGAAATTCCAGCCAGGCAAACGCGTAGGCGGCAAAGGCAGCAATCGTGATTGGGATTACAACTGACGGGATGGTGACGAGAAGAGTGTTCAAGAAAGCTTGACCCAATCCAAGCGTGCTGGTGACACCCTGGTAATTTGCCAGAGTCCATTGGGTGAACTCAAATGGATGTGCAAATACCGTCCACCAGCCTGAAGAATTGATGTCAGCCTCAGGTCGAAAGGAACTGATGAGCATTCCCACCGTCGGAAGCGACCATAAGAAGCAAATCACGATGACAGCGAAACGGACCGGTGTTGCCGACAGGAAGGCTCGCAGCCAAGTTCCCATTTTGCTCTGTCTGGATTGAGAAGGTGATTTCATCGGTGGGCTAACTCCTCCCCGTTCGTAAGTTTCGGATATTGCTGACTATAACTGGAACGACCGCTATGAGTAGAATAAGCGCCAGCACACTGCCGCGACCAAAATTACCGAACGTGAAAAATTCCTTGTACATTTGATTGGCGACCACATCTGTGTCAAATTGTCCTCCACTTGCCATCACGAAAACTATATCAAAGACTTTTAGCACCATAATTACTACGGTAGTTGATATTGTTATTATGGTTCCTTTGATAAAAGGAATGATCACCCTGAAGAAAATCTGGATTTCAGATGCACCATCGAGCCGGGCTGCTTCGAGCAGTTCACCAGGAACCCCCTTTACTGCAGCCGAGAGGACGACCATGGCGAATCCGGTCACCATCCATATCATGACAGCCATGAGGGCGAAATTATTCAGAGGTTTTGTGATCAAAAAGGAAATCGGCTCCCCGCCTAACGCAACAATGATGGCGTTAATTAATCCAATTTGAGGTTTGTTGATCGGAGAAGGATGATAGACGAAGCGCCAAATGATGCTTGCGCCGACTGCAGATATCGCCATTGGCAAGAAGATAAGGGACTTAGCAAGCGACTCCCATTTTCCTATGCGATCAACCATTACGGCGATTACCAAACCCATCGATACCGTGAAGCCAGTCACGATGATCATCCACAGAATATTGTTTCTAAATGCAATCAGTGAACCCGAATTGGTAAAGGTATATATCCAATTGTCCAGACCCACAAAGTTTTCTGATCTGGCATCCAAAAAGCTCAGGTAGATGGAATTGAATACGGGATAAACAAGGTAGATACCCAGAATCACCACCCCTGGACCAACAAAAACAAAAGGCTGCAATCGATCACGCAGGGGACCTGGCAACCGTCCCACCAGATCGTTCGTGATCCAAAACAACAGCCATACACCGCCTACTCCCACGATCAGAGCTACTACCCCGATAAGCATCCTGTTCGCATCGCTGTCGCGCATAAAGATGAAGCTCCATCGTAATACGAGAAAAGCAATTACCGGTACGACCAAGGAAACTAACAGTCTTAATGGACCCATCGTAAGCCAGGCAGATAGGGAACTAGTTTGCTTATTCATGTCCATATTATTTTACCTCCTCCGCGCAATAAGCAGGTGGATAATCAAGCCATGGAAGAAAGAGATAGGAAGCAGGGCAGCGAACCACCCTGCCTCCGTTCTTTTTCATTGTAAAGCATCCAGGTTTCAAAATATCCTGGACACCAACTTTATCTTGGCCAGCTAGCGTCGATATCGGCCAAAATAGTATCAAGGTCACCACCATTGATGTAATCAACCACGCCTGTCCAGAACGTCCCTTGACCTACAGCCTGGGGCATCAAGTCGCCTCCATCGAAGCGGACATTATCTCCGGCATTCAGAAGGATTTCCATGGCAACTCGATCGGCTGTCGGGAACCAGTCCAAATTATTCGCAATATCCTTGTGGGGCGAAAGGATCCCACCGGTTTTGATCCACGATTCCAGGGATTCTGAAGTGATCATGTATCTTACGAGGGCGCGTACTTCTGGGCGGTCATTGAACACACTGTAGATGTCGCCGGCTACGAGCGCTGGAGTGCCATATTCCGAGTCTATTGAAGGGAAGCCGAAGAAATTGAGCTGTCCCTCTGGGCCAACCGTTGGAATTGGGTCAAGCCAACCTGCCATTGCGCTGCCTTGGTGTACCAAGAACGCATCCGGGGGATCTTCCAACAACGGTTTTCCCGAATCAAAGAATGAAGCTGTCAGGGTAGTTGTGGTGCCACCGAAGACGTAGTCGTCATTGAGCAAGATTTGCCCCATCAGTTCCCAAGCTCGCTTGACCTCGGGTGAACTAAATGGAAGTTCTCCTGTTGTCCACATGTCGTAGTTCTCAAGGGAGGTGGTACGCAGCATGATATCCTCGATCCAGTCTGTGCCTACCCAGCCAGTTGCAGGACCGCTTTCCATCGGACCATACCAAGGTGTGTGGCCGTCTGCCACCATTTTGTCGCTGAGCGCGATCATGTCTTCCCAGTTGGCTGGAATCTCGTAACCAGCTGACGCGAACGCCGCAGGGGGATACCAAACCAAACTTTTTATGGTCGCACGGTGCCAGATTCCAACCATTTTGCCATCTATAGTAGCCATATCGAGCCAGCTTTGTGCGTACTGATTTTGCAGGGTGCCCATATCTGTCATGCTGGTGATATCAACCGCATCGCTGGCAAATTGAGCCATCAACCCAGGTTGAGGGAATCCGGCCAGGTCCGGCGGATCGCCGCCCTCGATCTTCGTTACGATGACTGTCTCGAAGGATTGTGAGCCTTCATAGGTTACTTCGATGCCAGTCGCTTCTTCAAAGGGTGCCATCGCTTCTTCAAAGCGTGAGGCCTCCTCATCAGCAAAGGCACCAAAGACGATTACAGTTGTTCCGGACAGATCTTCACCGTTCGTCCATGGATTATCTGTAAATGAAGCTAATCCAGGTTCAACGGGTTCTTCAGTAGCAGCGGGTGCACAGGCGGCAAGGATCAAACTTGCCAGAATCAGGCCGGTTAAGACCTTATATATTTTAGACATTTCTGTTCTCCTTCATTTCTTTACTTGAACACAATCAATATTTTTCAACCGTAGTATTTTTAATTGGAAATCACCTCCTTTTTGCAGATGCGTCTCGGTTCATCTCATATCGGTCTGCATGATTTGCGTATTATTAGTTCGGTATCCAGCATGATCTGGTGTTTTATATTCACACTTTTGCCATTTATCAAATCGAGAATCAGGGTACAGGCGGTCTGTGCAAGCGATTCAGCAGGGAGTTGCACGGTTGTAAGTGGCGGATCGGAATACTCCGCCCAGGGAATGTTATCGAAACCCACGAGTGAAATATCATCAGGCACCCGCAGGTTTGCCTCTCTTAGCGCTGCCTTTGCTCCAATGGCCACATTGTCACTTGCGACGAAGACTGCTGTAAATGGATCCCCGTTTTTCATTATCGATTTCATGCACTCATAGCCGCTTTCCGGGTCGAATTCCGCATAGCGAATCAAGGATTCATTGATGGGGATTTTGAGTCTCGATAATGCGTCACTGTAACCCTGTACGCGTTCCGGTGCTGAAGTGTATTCAGACGGAGCATTCGCGATGCAGGCTATATTTTTATGCCCCAGCCCAATGAGATAGGATGTCGCTTTTTCAGCGGCCTTTGTGTTATCAACATCTACAAAGGGTAGGTTTGATTCGGCGATCCTTCCCAACAATACTGTGGGAATATCCACACCTTCCAACGCTTTGAGAGCGGAATCGTTCAACCTTGGCGTCGAAAGGATCATTCCGTCAATTCGGTCGGCATGTGCCAGTTCGAAGTATGCTGAATCATGATGTTCCGTTTCGACCCAATCGATCAAGATTCGAATATTTTGCTTTTTAGCTGTTGTCAAAAGACCGCTGATGATCTTTGGCAGGAATGCATCAGTGGCAATGTGATGTTGAGTGCGCGTTAATACCAACCCGATTGCCTTGGTTCGACTGCTTGCAAGGGTCTGGGCGGCTGCATTCGGCACATAATTCATTTCGGTTGCAGTTTCCAGTACTTTTCGACGTGTTTCATTGCTGATCTGAATCCCCCGGACATTGTTGAGCACAAGTGAGACTGTTGTTCGAGAAACACCAACCTTTTCTGCTACATCTTTACTTGTTACGCGCTTTCTTCTCAAAAAATTCCTTCCTAGTAACGCGCGTTACTAACACGCGTTACTAGTGTAGCACTTATATGCCCCAATTGTCAATCTCACTGTGAAAACTTTAAGATTAATCTGTGCTTGAAATAATCAAACCAACCCCAATTAGAATACCGCCCGCAACAAACAGAGGCGTGATTTTTTCCCCGAGGAAGTACCATCCCAAAAGGGTGCCAACAACCGGCTGGGCAAAGAAGGTAAGCGATGCCACCGCGGCAGGCAATTCAGCGAAGGCATAATTCCAAAGGAACATGGCAAGGGCGGTTGAAATAACGCCAAGGAAAAGAATACCGAAGACGATACCTGGTGTGATCTCCCCGATTCCCTGGCTGTTAATCTCAAAGAAACCAAATAGGACGCTTGTCGGCATCCCTGCAATCAGCATAACTGTGGTGGATGTCAACAAGTCTGCTGACAGGGAAATTTTTCGGACAAGCACGGAATACAGCGCCCATGTTACAGCAGCAGCGAGCAAACTTAGGTTGCCAAGAAATAAGGATGAAGTAAAGTTTGCTGTGCGTGGATCTATAACGGCTAGAACGCCTAATGACGAAATTATGAGGGCAATCACGCGGCGAGGCGTCGATTTCTCACTAAGCAGATAGGGGGCAAACAGCAGGACAAACGCCGGCGTAGCGGACGTGACCAGGGCTCCATTTGATGCGGTAGATAACTTGGTGCCTACGAATTGAAACCCTAATGAAATTGCATAGCCAACAAAGCCGACGAGCAGGCTATTTCGAAATTGGTGCGCAGATAATTTTGGGGTGCGGCGAGACAAAACAATTCCACCAAGAACGACTGATCCAAGAATTAAGCGCAATGAAAGCAAAGCAAACGGCGGAATGACATCCAAAACCACTTTACTGACAACATACATCCCGCCCCAGATGGACGCGGCACCCAGCCCGCTTAACAAGCCAATGATCGGTCTCTTCATAAGGCTCGGATTATAACGTTTTTTATTCGTACGACCTGTTTTGTCTGGTCTTCTTGATTGCCCCTCTTTGTTTTTTCGCTTTTATTCTCTTTTCATGCGATGATCTTGTAGGAATTGTCTTTATTCGTTTTCTAGGCTTGATGATTGACCTTCGGACGAGTTCCAAAAATCGTCTTGTGGCGTCCTCGCGGTTCTGTTCTTGTGTGCGGAATTTTTTTGCTTCAATAATCAGAATTCCTTCTTTGGTAACTCTATTTCCTGCGAAATTTATCAATCTTTGTTTCACTTCATCAGGTAGGGACGTAGTCGTCACATTAAACCTTAATTGCACCGCTGTCGCTACCTTGTTGACATTCTGCCCGCCGGGACCAGACGCGCGGATATACTCGAATTGGATTTCGCGTTCGTCGATCTGGATTGTGGGAGTGATTTGTATCATAAATAAAAACTGCCCCATTTTAACATTCAAATGAGGCAGTTCATGAGAGTCTGTTTTAAGCTAGAACATTAACGCGTTGACCTTTTCCAGCATCGCAGGAGCTGGTCTTAGGTCCGATTCAGAGAGACGGTTGAGCGGTGCATCTACAAGATTGTAGGTTTCCTCCAGTGTTGGCTTGTCCTTATTGATATAGATCAATCCCGTAGTAATCCAATCATTCTGCTGCGCCTCACTAAGAATTCGAATTGCCTCAGCACGATTTGTCGGATCGTAATCGTGATCAAGATTTTTCAGGATGATGACAGACCCATCGTGCATTGCAACTTCGCGCGCTTCCCCTTCCATCATTTCCTCTTCAAGCATGATCTCACTGCGCGGTGCGATATAAGTAATATCGTGAAGTGGTTCTTCATGATCCTTGCCCCACGCATATGAATGGTAGGCATTGGACTGATTGTTGAAAGTTACACACGGGCTGATGATATCGAGCACTGCAATTCCCTTATGAGCGAATGCCGCTTTGAGCAATTCCTTGACCTGCTTGGGATTGCCCGCAAACGAACGCGCAACGAATGTTGCGTTCGTAATAACGGCTTCCATGCAGATGTCAACAGGCATATAGGGGTTGGTTCCCTGCTTTTTCAGCGCGAGTCCCTTTTCGGCTGTTGCTGAAAACTGCCCTTTGGTCAATCCATATACGCCGTTATTTTCTATAATGTATACCATGTCCACGTTGCGGCGCATGATGTGTTTGAACTGACCCATGCCAATGCTGGCTGTATCGCCGTCGCCTGAAACGCCTATGCCTTTCAATGTGGCGTCACCGAACAACGCACCTGTAGCGATCGAAGGCATGCGCCCGTGAAGGCTGTTGAAGCCAAATGAACGGTTCATGAAATACGTGGGGCTTTTGCTCGAACATCCGATACCGCTGAATTTGATGACGTTCTCGGGCAGGACGCTCATTTCGTACATAGCGGCGATAATCTGGTTCGAGATAGAGTTATGTCCGCAACCCTGGCACAAGGTGGTGGGGTTGCCTTTGTAATCATTCTTTCCAAGACCTGCCAGGTTTACGTTGGCTGCTGCGCCTGTCATGGGGAGTGGTTGTGTCATTTTATTACTCCTTCACTCTGTTATTTTTTCCTGCTGGATGTTTTCTTCGCAGGCGACTTTTTAGTTTTCACGGAACTCTTTTTAGGAGCCGCCGCTTCCTTCTTAACTTTTGTCTTATTAGCCGCTGATTTGGCTTTATTCCGCCTGCCAGCCTTGCCAGCATCAAACTTTTCGAGAAGAGACTCTCGCACCCATCGCGCGGACGCCGGCATTCCGTCGCCCATGGCAATGGATCTTAAGTGGACAGCTCTATCTGGAAATTCAATGGTCAATAGCTGATTCAACTGTCCTTCACGGTTCAATTCGACAACGAATATCTCGTCATGCTTCTCGATAAAATCTTTGACTTCCTGCGAAAACGGCAGCGCGCGGATGCGCATAAAGTCTGCCTTGATGCCGTGTTCGACTTCAAGCTGGTGCATCGCTTCGATAATGGCGGGTTCCGTGGAGCCGTATGCCAGGATGCCGATGGTCGCGCCCTTTGTAAGGCGGACCTCAGGCGCCGGCAGTAGGTTGCGTGCCCCATCAAACTTCCTCTTTAGGCGTTCCATGTTTTCCCTGAACACTCCTGAATCTTCCGTATACCGCGCATTCTCATCGTGACCAGTTCCGCGAGTAAAGTACGAACTCATGGGATTCTTGTTGCCCGGCACTGTGCGGTAGGGAATTCCGTCGCCGTCCTTGTCGAGATAGCGTCCCCAATTCCCTTTTAGTTCTTCGATTTCTTTTTCCCATAACACCTTTCCGCGATCCATCGGCTGGCTTGGATATTTGAAAGGCTGGCTCATCCACTGGTTCATACCCATGTCCAGGTCGCTCAGCACATAGACAGGAGTTTGGATCCGCTCGGCGAGGTCGAAAGACTTCCAGCCGAACTCAAAACATTCGTTGACGGTTCCCGGCAGGAGAACAATCGACTGAGTATCGCCGTGCCCCATAAAGTTGACGAATGTCAGGTCAGCCTGTGATGTCCGGGTAGGCAAGCCTGTGCTAGGACCGATGCGCTGGATATCCCAAAGTACAACCGGCACTTCAGCATAATACGCGAGACCGGCAAACTCTGTCATCAAACTCAGGCCGGGGCCGGATGTGGATGTCATTGCGCGCAAGCCTGACCAACCCGCGCCGATCGCCATACCGATCGCTGCAAGTTCATCCTCCGCTTGTACAACTGCGTAGGTATTCTTCCCGTCATCGCGTTTGCGAAGCATGGGGAGGTAGTCGTTCATGGCTTCAGCAAGCGATGATGCAGGCGTAATCGGGTACCATGAAACGAACTGTGCCCCGCCGAAAATCGAGCCGATGGCGCCGGCAGTGTTGCCGTCTGACATGATCATGCCGTGAGTTACGTCCATGGCTTCAAGGACGTAGGGGTCTTTCTTATCGAGATTTGCTTTTGCCCATTCGGCGCCTGCTTTCACAGCTCCCATGTTCATTTCAATCGGTTTTTGTTTACTCTTGAAATGGAAATCCAGAGCGGTGCGGATCATCTCGACGTCAATGCCAATCATATGCGCCAGAACGCCAACATAGATCATATTGCCTACGAGTTCACGAAAATCACTAGGCACATTGGGGTCGTCACGCACGAGTTGTTTGACAGGCATGGGATACACGGCAATATCTGCGCGAGTGATCGGCGATTTCAAATCGTCGGCGTAGAAAAAGGCTCCGCCTGGCGCAACAGATGCCAGGTCCCGTATGAACGAGTCGGGGTTCATCGCTATAACAATCTCGTTTGTTTCACGTCGGGCTGTAAAACCATCCTTGTTTGCGCGGATCGTATACCAGGTCGGCAATCCTTGAATGTTGGAAGGGAAAAGGTTTTTCCCCGAGACTGGGATGCCCATCTTGAATATCGCACGCAGGATGGTGTTGTTGGCGGTTGAACTGCCGGAGCCATTCTTTGTGCCAACAATGATCGAGAAATCGTTTACTACTTTATTCATTTCGCTCCTAAATTTATTCAAGATGCAACATTGATCCTGAAATTATGGTCGGTGGTACAAAAGGTCGGCGTGTGCGATGAGCGCATTGTAACCGTCCTCATTTTTTCCTTCGCAAATGGCGTCCACCATGGCACGATGGTATTGCCAGACTTCCTGTAAATATTCGTAGCCGCCGGTGAATACATTCAAGCCGACGTTTTCATACGCGTCCCAATAGGCTTCGAGAATACCGGTGACGAACGGATTTTCAAGACGGCTAAAGATCGTTAAGTGTAATTGGCGATGTTCTTCGTGGGGGACCTGGATACGTGCGCCCTGTAATTTTTCAAAAGCGCGGGTAATTAGGTTTTGCAATTCATTCTTGTCCTGCTCTGTGAGTAATTCCACCGCTTCGTACCAGAATGCAGACTCAACATGATTTCGTAATTCGGAATATTTTCGGAAGTGTTCGTTGTTCAGCGCCAATGCATAGCCGAGACTCTGACGGATTGCCGGCGCGAAGGAGTAATCCTTCCGCCTCGTTCCCAACCGAGGCTTGACTTCTACCAAACCGAGCGCGCGTGCCACTTCGAGTTGTTCCCGCAGAGACGCAACGCTAACGCCTAGGTCGAGGCTCAGTTGCTTAAGGGATGGGAGTCCATTTTCGACCTCTTCGTTGGTGGCGAGGTAGCGCATGAACTCAGAGATATTCGGAGATTTTCGTTCTCGAGTTACCATAATTATGATTAATCAGATAAATCGGAGTATATGACGAATTGAGTCTCACGTCAAGGATGATTCGATTTAGGGAGTTAACGTTCCTTCAGCGCAACCTCA
>DNDO01000162.1:1871-8488 GCA_003484265.1 Anaerolineae bacterium | reverse complement strand
CCGATCTGACCCTGCTTCACTTCCATTTTACGATTCGAGAGATCAACGATCTTTGCCTGGGTGGAGGGCAACGGGATACCGATCGTGCCAACCTTGCGTTTATCGCCCAACGGGTTTGCATGAGTAACTGGAGATGCCTCGGTAAGACCATACCCCTCAACAAGACGCCCTTTTGTTAACTTCTCGAACGCCTCCTGTACCTCTATGGGTAATGGTGCAGAACCGCTGATGCAAGCCTTGATGGAATTGATGCCATATTTCCGTACCCCGCGGAAATTATTGATCGCAACGTACATGCTTGGCGAGCCGGGGAAAATCGTCGGCTTGTATTTCTTGATCGCTTTCAAAACATCGAGAGTCTGGAACTGGGTCTTCAATATCATTGCCGCACCCAACGAGATCGGGACGTTCATCGCGGCAGTCAACCCATAGCTATGGAAGATCGGCACAACACACAAAAATCTCTCTTTGCCCTCTTCCGCTTCGGGGAGCCAGTGACGCGTTTGCAGGGCATTCGCCACCAGGTTGCGATGAGAAAGCATCACACCTTTCGACTGCCCGGTCGTGCCGCCCGTGTATTGGATCACGGCAAGATCACCGGGAGTCACGTCAACCGTCGGCGATTTGTTGCTGTTGCCCGCCAGCAGGTCGCGCCAGCGGAGCGCGTTCTGCAATCCATAACCTCGGTTCCGCCATTTCGAGATCAAATACTTTGGAAGTGAAAGGTAATGAGCAGGGTCGGTCAGGACGATATGCGGCACACCGCTGCCCGCCTGGATTTGTTTCGCCAGACCCGCCCACATCGAAAGGGTCACCAACACGCTCGCTTCTGAATCTTTTATCTGCCGTATCACTTCCTCAGGCTCGATGATCGGCGGGACAAGCACCGCCGACGCGCCTGCTTTCATCGCGCCGTAAAATCCAATCACCATTTGGGGCACGTTCGGCAATAATAAAACGACCCGCGCGCCCTTCCCCACCCCCAGAGCGATCAAAGAATTTGCAAAACGGTTCGCTTCATGATTGACGCGGCGATATGAAAGTTTGCTTCCCTCAAAAAAGAGGGCGGGATGCTTCGGGAATCTCCGCACAGCCGAGCGTAACAAATGGTTCAGCGGGATATTCGGCACGCCAACCGTATACGGCACGCCAGCTTCATAATTCTCCAGCCATGGACGTTGTGCGCGCAAGACATCCCGTCCGCTTTTTTTCTTTTTGACGGCGCGGGTTGATTCGCGCCACGAGCGTTGACCTTCACCGACGAGGAATCTTTCAATCGACCTGTCCACCGCATCCCGCCGCTCCAACATGACCATGTGGCCTGATACCCGTATATCGACATCCTCCGCGCCCGGTATGGACTCTGCCACCTTCTCGAACAGCGGACGCTCAAAAACAAGATCTCGATGCCCGCGGATGACAAGCGTTGGCACATTTAGTGAAGGGAATTTTTCTGCGCCGTTCCACTTTGCCATGTTATTTGCATTGAAAGATTTCAATGCATGAGGCGGGGCGAACAGCCAGCGGCGGGTAACAGGCTCAATAATTTTTAAGAACCATACAGGCAAGTTCAATGCCAACTTTAATGTCGTTTGAAGTTTAAATTCGCTTGCCGTAGCCATCAGGATCAACCGCTCGATCCTGTCCGGGTTTTTGACCGCGTACTCTGTGACCACTGCACCGCCGAAGGAATGTCCCACCAAGACGATCTTCCCATTGACCTTCAATAAGGTCAGTGCGTTTTCTATGTCTTGAATAGTCTGCGGCATGTCATAGCCGCCGGCTGGTTTATCGGAGAGACCGTGACCGCGCAGGTCCAATGCGATGACGCGGTTTTCCACAGCAAACTTTTGCATTTGATAATGCCATTGCGCCGCCTGCCCGCCGAACCCATGAATAAAGACAAATGTCCGCTGGGGATGATCTGGCGAAATATCGATCGCCGAAAGCCTCACCAGCGGACTTGTCGAAACACGCACTTCGTGACGATACAGGTCGATGTCTATATCCATGTGTCGAGTCTACAGGAGTACAATTGGATTGTCAATTTTATTTTCGCGATACGTCGGAGGAAACGTGAATGAAGTTCCCAAAAGCCTGAGAACGTGGTTTGTCATCCATTTTTACGCGGATATGGTCTTTGGCATCCCTCTGCTGATATTCCCTGAAACTATCATGCCTTTGCTCGGGTGGAATCCCATTGACCCGATCGCGACGCGCGTGGTCGGTGCGGCATTGATGGGGATCGGGATCGAATCCTATTTGGGGAGAAACGCCGGCCGTGAGGTGTTTGGTGCAATGCTTAACCTAAAGGTAATTTGGTCGAGCAGTGCGATACTTGGAATCAGTTTGGGGTTGTGGAACGGCGGCGCAATGGCAGGCTGGCTGTTTCTGGCTACCTTTGTTATCTTCTGGTTCGTTTGGGTTTATTACTGGAGGATGTTGAGAATTTAGGGGCGAAGGCGAAGTACCGTCTGCTGAAAAAGACTGATTGAGCTCAAACAGGTTGAGGCTGAGAATGGAGCGTCTTTCGCCAATGTCGTGGCAACAACCGCTCCTGCCTTTGCCAAGGGCGGGAATTATATGCTTTACAAATCAACTCCGCCCTGCTATACTTCCAGAAGTTGAGTTTGACTTTCACTGTCCAAAGAGGCAGTTTGTTTGGAACAATCGCATGTGGAAAGAAGCGCCCTCGCGAGCAAGTCAGCGGGGTCTTTTTCATTAACCAAGACCATAACCGCATAGGCGGATAAAAATTTTTAAATCAAAGGAAAAAACAATTAAATGAGTAAGCAAGGAAAATTAAAGATCATTCCCCTGGGTGGACTCGGGGAAGTAGGCAAGAACATGACCGCCTACGAATTCAAGAACCAGATCTTGATCGTGGATGCCGGCATCATGTTCCCGCATAACGATATGCTGGGGATCGATTACATCATCCCCGATTATGAATATCTGCTGGATAAAGCGGATAAAGTGGTGGGAATTGTCATCACACACGGGCACGAAGATCACATCGGGGCGATCCGCCATGTGATCGAGGATATTCCCGCCACGATCTACGCAACACCCCTGACCCGCGGCTTGATCGAGGCAAAACTGACTCGCAACAATTCCGCGCATAAGGCAACTTTCAAGACCATCGAAGCAGACGATACGATCAACATCGGTCCCTTCCAGGTGGAAACTTTTCACGTCTGCCATTCCATTCCCGATGCGATCGGATTGGGTATCACGACACCTGCGGGATTGATCGTTCACATGAGCGACTTCAAGTTCGACCACACACCCGTTGACGGCTGGCCCACAGACTTTGCCAAACTGGCGGAGTTCTCTAGCCGCGGTGTGGACCTGTTGTTATCTGACTCGACCAACTCGGAACGCCCGGGTTGGACGCAATCGGAAATGGTGATCGGTCCCGCATTTGACAAGGTCTTCTCCGAAGCGAAGGGACGCGTGATCGTTGCCACCTTCGCATCGTTGATCTCCCGCGTCCAACAGGTTGCCGACGCCGCCCAGAAACAGGGTCGCAAGATGGCGTTCGCAGGAACCAGCATGGTGGATAACGTCAAGATCGCGCGTAAGATGGGTTATCTTGAGATACCGGATGCCGCCATCGTCCCATTGGACCAGGCATTGCAAATGCAGGATCACAAGGTCGTTTTGATGTGCACCGGCTCACAGGGTGAACCTTCGTCTATTGTGGGGCGGCTCTCCGCCGGTACGAACCGCCAGTTCGCTTTGAAACCGAATGACACAGTTGTACTCTCGTCACACCCCATTCCCGGCAATGAGGAAACCATCAGCAAGACGATCAACCGCATGTTACGCCTTGGCGCGAATGTAATCTATGATTCGTTGGCTCCCATCCATGTTTCGGGTCATGCCAGCCAGGAGGAGCTAAAGCTTCTGCTCAACATCGTCAAGCCGAGACACTTCATTCCCATTCACGGCGAATTACGCCAATTGAAGCATCATGCAAAATTGGCAATCGAAGTCGGCGTTCCTGAAGAGAACGTGACAGTCGTCGAGAACGGACAAATCGTTGAACTCGCAGGTGGACGGGTAAAACTCGGACAACGCATCCCCGGCGGATACGTCTTTGTGGACGGCCAATCCATCGGCGAAGTGAACTTCGGGATCATGCGCGAGCGCGAGAAACTTGCCCGCAGCGGCATCTTCCTGATCGACATCAACGTGGATAAACTCAACGGCAAGGTATTGCAGGAGCCGGAGATCATCACACGCGGATTCGTCTCTCACCAAGACGCCGAGGAATTGATACCCGATGTCACAAAACACATCATGGGTGTTGTCAACGACGGCGGCTGGGAAAGTGAAAAAGATATTGCCAATACGGTCAAATCCTATTTGTATGAATATACAAAACGCCGACCGATGGTTTTCGTCACATTGAGCAAGGGTTAAACCAAAACATCCCGATTTTCATCGGGATGTTTTTTGTTCTGAAAGAAATTTCGATACCATTTGTGCGATACGCCGATCCACTTTCCCCATTGGATATTCACCCAATTCCCGCGCAGACACCCACTTCAAATTGCCAGCAGTGGATGTTGACAGCAGGTCGCATTGATAGACATGGACGGATACCTTGAAATGTGTATAAGCATGCGGGACGATCCCCCACGCCTCTTTTTTCTGGACATTCAAACTGTATCCCGTTTTCAAGGCTTTTATCAACCCCTTTGCCGGATTCCCACTTATCCTCCCATTTGGGAATTCCCACATCCCTGCAAGCAACCCATTTGACGGACGCTGTGCCAGCAACACTTTCCCTCGTTTGATAATCACCCCCGCCGCATGGACAAATTCCGGAACTGCTTTCTTTGGTTTTCTTACCGGGCGGTTTTCCTGTGTCCCATTTTCATATGACTTGCAATTGGCTGTCAGCGGGCAGATCGAACAGTGCGGATTCTTCGGTACGCATATCGCTGCTCCCAGATCCATGAGCGCTTGATTGAAATCACCGGCTTTACCTTTCGGCAGATTTTTGCGCGCGATCTCCCACAACTGCCTATCTCCAGAAGGAGAATCTACAGGTGCGGAAATATCGTACAGCCGTGCGTAAACGCGCTTGAGGTTCCCGTCCAATGCCGGTTCGTCCATGCCGAATGCAATGGATGTGATCGCACCGGCGGTATACCGCCCGATGCCGGGGAGTTTTATAAGCAAGTTGAGGTCTTGCGGCAGGTCACCATCGTATTCAACCACTACGATCTTCGCGGCTTTGTGCAAATTACGCGCGCGGCTGTAATACCCCAGCCCTTCCCATACGTTGAGGACGTCATGTTCGGATGCTTTTGAGAGAATCTCCACGTTTGGGAATGACCGCATCCAATTTTCAAAATAGGGAATGACCGTTTCCACCCGCGTTTGCTGAAGCATGATCTCAGACACCCAAACGGCGTAGGCGTCCGGGTGTCCGCGCCAGGGTAGAGTCCGTTTATTTTTGTGGTACCAGTTTAATAATCGGGATTGAAGCGTGGGCTTCGTCATGATTAAATAAAATCACGGAGACGATTACCCGTCTCCGTGAAAAAGTTTCTAGAATTGAAATCCGCCGCGCGCGGGGACGACCTTATAGGCGAAGTTTTTGACATAGCCGAATAAACGATCTTGCAAAAGTACCCAGTCGTCTGAATCGAGGACCTGGCGAGCCTGGTCGGCGTCGTTCGCTAGCAGTCCCACTTGAATTTGCGGGTACGCGCCGTAGATGGTTGCCCATGCTTCCGCAGGCTGCAAACCCAGCCTCTGGACGCCGGGTATGAACTCACCGATAACAAACTCAAAGTAAGCCTGATCGCGTTCTCCGTCTATATCCCAGGTCATTAAAACTTTTACTGCCATTTGCTAACTCTTTTGATACTCCAACACGATCACCTTTGTTTCCTCCGGCAGACCGCTGCGCGTGACTTTGAGCGACGATTGAGATTCGGGCTTCGACAAGCCCATCTCTTTGATGAACTTATTCAATGAATCAAGCGAAACCTTTGCGGCGGGCGTTGCATAATGCATGGGTACGACAATGTTCGGTTCGATCAGGCTTATGACCTCAGCCGCTTTTGCCGCGTTCAAACCGCCCCCTCCACCGACCGGCACCATCGCTACATTGATCGTGCCAAGCATTTCAATCTCAGACTGCGTGGGGACCTGTTTCAGGTCGCCGAGGTGAGCGACGGTAATTCCATCATAATCGAAAACGTAAACGGTGTTGCGCGAGGAGGTGTCCTTACCCTTCTTTTTTACAGAACCACCGTCCGTGGCTACGCCGGTGATGAACACACCGCCGATCTCGAATTCACCCGCGCCGTCTATCACATGGGATGTGCCTTTTACAACTTCGGCATTGTTATGCCCCGGCGCGTCGTGGCTTACGGTGACGATATCCGCTTTGAGTTTGAGCGCTCCGTATCCGGCGATTTTGTTATCGAACGGATCGGTGACAACCGTTGCATAACTGCGCTCTGTAAGGCGAAAACAAGAATGTCCGTACCAGGTTATTTCCATATGTAGTAAAGCCTCCGAGCGGTTATTATAATGGATAAACCAGGACTACATCTTATAGGTGTGTAATATAAAATGATAAACTCGGGGAC
>DNDO01000162.1:0-1566 GCA_003484265.1 Anaerolineae bacterium | reverse complement strand
TTTTCGGCGCCCCGCGGACAACGCCCTCCTTCGCCGCCGTAACCTCAACCGACCTCACCTATACCAGCCAGCGCGACCTGCCCGGCACAGGCTTGATGGATTACAAGGCACGTTTCTATTCGCCAGCGTTAGGCAGGTTCACACAACCCGACACCATCATTCCTGGCGCGGCAAATCCGCAGAGTTGGAATCGGTATAGCTACGTCCACAATAACCCAATTAGATATAACGACCCAACTGGGCATTGGATAGTATCTGCATGGGATATTGCTAACATTGTTTGGGACATTGCTGAAGTTCGCAAAGACCCCTCTGCTCTAAATATCGGTGCATTGGTAATTGATGTAGCAGCTTTAATTATGCCCGCAGTACCTGCAGGAGCTGGCCTCATAGCAAGAGGCGCAAAAGTGGTTAGTAAGGGCGATGATGTTGCAGATGCAGTAAAAGCAGCACAAAATCTTGTAAAATATGGCGATAAAGCTAAGGATGCCAAAACATGGATTGGAAAAATCTTGGATGTCTCTGTACACAACGTAGAATCACCTCACGTTGTATTGGGAAGCTATGATGATTACATTAAATATGCTCAAAACGCAAAAACTGTGAATGGCAAAGGCCATACCTACTTTGACATGCCCGAAAAGGTATGGGATGTATTAAAAGATGGCAATTCTTGGAAGGCAGTTAATAAGCTGTTTATATACGATCAGTTTGATCAGGGAAAGAAATTTCTTGTAAAAGTAGCTCCTGATATTGAAAAACTTGGGAAAGGGCTTAAACTTGAGCTTAAAACCTTAGATAAATTAGATAAATATTACAAATGGCTCAAATAGCATTGTTTAGTGGAGTTTACTATGAAGGATATTCCTGAAAAGATACAAAAACACTTTGAATTTCTTTTTCAAATGGGTTTTAAAATTTCTGATCCTATTTCGCGAGGAGGCCTCGGCAACTGGATACTATATATTCAATCAAACAAATTCAACATCAAGGTACTCCAAGATAAGAACGAAATTTATTTATCCTTGGCAGCTCCAAGAAAGAGCAATAAAAAAATATCGGAACTCCAATTTGTCTCACTTGATTCTGTAATTGGATATTTTTCGAAAGACTTAACTTATCAAAATCTCAAGAATAATTCAGGAGATATTGATGCCCAAATGCTTAAACTAGCTAATGTTTTGAAATCTAACTACAATAACATTTGTCTCTTTTTTGAAAAAAAGAAGTATACCCTTATCAAAGAAGAATTTGAAGTTTTCTTAGAAGCTAGGCGTAAGCATTTCTTAAGCCCATATGGATATAAGTCAAAAAAGAAATAGAGGACCTTCAAATCATCTAAATTCTCAAACAAACCTTATTTTGCCTGCTCTTCATCAAATAAAATTGATAAAATCTAGCCCGTGAACGATCAGCAACGCCCCGCCATCCTGAAAGCTCTATTTTCTGTCACTGTTTGGGGTGCGTCTTTTGTTGCCACCAAATTTGCTCTACAATTTGCCGCGCCGATCACGGTCGTTTGGAAAATCAAATAGCACATTAATATCTTCGGCGCCCCGCGGACAA
>DNDO01000033.1 GCA_003484265.1 Anaerolineae bacterium | reverse complement strand
AGCCAAAAGATCGAGGAATAGATGCGGGCAATCCAAATTTGTTCGCCTGTAAATTGATACGTGAACGCGACCAAATGCTCGAATATCACCGGTTCGATATCCGCTTTGAGGTTTGCGTGGCGGATGCCCGCCTCGAGTTGCCAGGTTGCAATACCATCTGGCTGGGTAGCGAAATATAATCCGCGCGCTCGTATGATGGATAACATTTGACGGGTCGGGTGAAAATCGAACGGAAGATCGGTCAGGTCGTACATGCGGACAATAAACGCAGAGCTAAATAGAAGAACTAGCGCAGTTATTCGCGCGAACTGATTCGAGAACATTGATTGGGACATAAGCCCGTGTATTTTATCAGATTCGAGTTTTTGAATTTTTGTCGGCGAATGAACGTTTACGGCGACTCAAAACAAGTTCACGCAATCGGTTTAATCCGCTGATCTGCAATAACGCTGAAACTAAGATGTTCATCCGCGCTAATGCCGTCGGTGGGTGGGTGAACAACGCGTTAAACCAGGCCTTCAATGAAGATGCAGGCTTTCCCCCATCGAGCAGATATCTCGCATCGACTCGATATGCGGATGCGCGCGCGCGTCTTTCCACGCCCGCAGCTGTTTTCGCCAAACCGGGCTGACTCTTCGCCCAATTCAATATGCGGAATGCCTCGCGTCCGAACTCAGCGGCTTTCGCGCGGTTCTTCGCCTCCGCATGATAACGCGCGGCCGCCCATATTTGAGGAACGTGTAGAATCTTTCCGTGTTGCGCTATACGTATCCAAAAATGATGATCGAGTAAAAAGTGGAAGGTCGGCTCGAGAGCGCCCGCCTTTTGATACGCTTCATACCGAAAGAACACGGCAGGCTGACCAATGATCTGAAAACATAACAAATCTTCAAGAGGGAGCTGTTTATATTTCAACTCATTGATGGTCTGTCCGCTTTCATCTACAGCCAGCATGTCACCGTAGACCATGGACACATCGGGGTTTTCTTCGAATACTTTTACAACTCTTGAAATAGTATTCGGTAAATAATAATCGTCAGAATTGATCCACGCAATAATCTCGCCGGTTGCGCGAGTCAATCCCTTATTGATGGCTTCAGCTTGTCCTGAATCTTTTTCGCTCACCCACCATGTTAATTTGTCTGAATACTTTTTTATAAGATCGATACTTCCATCTGATGACCCGCCATCTACAACGATATATTCAATGCGCGGATGATCCTGCTCAAGGACAGATCGAATCGTCTGTTCGAGAAAGGCTGCCTGGTTGAAGGAGGGTGTAATGATCGAAACAAGTTTCATTAGAAAAGTGATTCGTAATCCACTTTGGGGAAGATGGTCAATTTACCGCCAACGGTTGCATCCACAACTTCGCGTCCAGCTTTACGATAGGCTTCGCGGGCAAATGTGTATCCTATCTCAGATGTGTCCAGGTCTGGCAACTGCCATTTGACGCCCTTGCCAAAATAATTCGGCATGAAGTGGTTCGGGTCATCGCCTTCAGAGACAACTGTCTTATTCGCTTCGCCTTTATCCTTGAAGTTATGATCCACACCGATGAGAATGGCTTTGTCTACACCCATATAATAGGCAAGTTGTAACGCAAGGTTGGTGACTGTTGCGCCTTCCCAAACCCGTCCGCGCACATCGGTTGCAAAGCGAGGACCCGTGTAGGATGTGTAAATGAAGATCGGTAATTGGTGTACCGTTAATTGTTGTGAGAAATGCCTATGCGACCTCCAAGCAATGAATTTGGGCATGGTTAACTGATTGAAATCATCCACAAATTGTTCGACGACAAGATCATTCGTTACACAGATATAAGTCGTTTTGAATCCCCATTCGGGAAACGCCAGATATATACGATTCATACCAAACGTGATCTCGTTCTCTAGCTTGCTAAGATCGGTCTGCTTAAGAGACGGTCCATTACCAATGATGAAAGCGCGTTTGCCTTTGTGCACATCCTTCAATTCAGCGAGGCGTTTGATACTTTCCCGCCGCCAGGGATGTAGATACGCCGCAGGCATTTCAGGGGCGCGGCGGATAGCATCATATATATTACGCGCAAAATACCAAACCGATTGTGGGATAATTTGCTTAATCGTTTGTTTCATTACTCAGTACTTAACCGCGCTGTCGCACCGCCATCCACTACCAACGCCTGACCGGTCATAAATGACGATTGCTCGTTATCCGCAAGAAAGTAAATCGCGTGGGCAATCTCATCCGGGGTCCCAACCTTGCCACTAACAGTCTTGCGCGCAAGGTTATCAAGCCGCTCCTGCACATCATTGCCGCCAACATGTCCGCGACCAAGTCCTGCACGGAGCATGGGAGTATCCACCGCGCCGGGCAAAATGGCATTAACGCGGATATTATCAGGCGCAAACTCGATTGCCATTGCGCGCGTCAATGCCAGCAGACCGCCCTTCGATGCGGCATACGCGGCGATGTTCGCGGAAGTCTGTATTGCATGGACGGATGAGACGTTCACAACTGCGCCTCCGTTTCCTTTAAGAAGCGGGTGTGCCAACTTTATGCCAAGAAAAACCGAACGCAAATTGGATGCCATAACCGCATCCCATTCTTCAACCGTCGTTTCAACGAGAGGCTTCGCGATTTGTAACGCAGCGTTGTTCACCAATGCTTCGAGGCTGTTCGTAAAGCCTTGGGCTTTCTCAAAGATAAATTCCATATCTTCGGGTCGAGAAATATCAGACTTGATGAACAGTCCGTCTTTCGGAAAACCCTCGCCATAATCAGAGCGGTCAACGCCGATAACACGCCAACCTTTTTCGACAAAGAGCGCAATTGCGGCACGACCGATCCCGCCTGCCGCACCTGTGATCAAAACTGTTTTATTTGTCATATATTCAGATCACTCGAATCGATCGCCAGCCCATCCAGCAGATTCTTGATCGTATTCCAATGCACACGCTCCCACGCGGTTGGGCTGGAATTGGTATTATGCGGAGCAAGCATGACATTATCCATCTTCTTTAACGGACTATCCATCGGCAAAGGTTCCACCTCAAAGACGTCCAAAGCGGCTCCTGCCAGACGTTTCGCCAGCAACGCTTCGATCAAACTTTTCTCATCTATGAGCGGTCCGCGCGCAGTGTTGATGATGACAGAAGTTGGCTTCATCAATGCGAATGTAGCAGCATTCATTATGTGATGGGATGTTGGATTCAAGTCGCAGTTGATGGAGACGAAATCGGAATTAGAGAGTAGAGAGTTGAGATCCGTCATTTCGATTCCAGTTTCAGAAACGAAGACATGGTCAATTTCAACAATGTCTTTGCCATAGACTTTCATCCCAAATGCCTTTGCTCGACGCGTCACGGCTTTACCAATGTTACCAACGCCAATAACGCCAAGTGTACATTCACTTAAAGATTTACCAGGAATCTTCTCCCATTTACCCGATTTCATTTCCCTGTCCATCCACGGCTGGCGGCGGGCGAAAGCAAGCATGTATGCGAGGACGGAGTCCGCTACGGGGCTGGTGAAAGCGTTCAAAGTGCGTCCAATTTTTATTGAATACCGGGAGC
>DNDO01000029.1 GCA_003484265.1 Anaerolineae bacterium | reverse complement strand
ACGCACAGAGCGATCCGCTATGCCTCGCCCAGGCACACGCGAACCGCTCCGGCAAAAAGGGAACTGGACTTGACCAATTGTTTTGTTCAGAGACCTCACAGGTTTTTATAAACCTGTGAGGCTTAACTTATCTTCGATTCCTCAAAAAGGTTGGGACGTCGAGGTCGTCGCGATTGATCGATGGCTGGGATGAGGCTGATTTCGCCTCACCAGATTGATTGTCCGCGAGAACCGAAACTGATTCCATGGGGCGTGATTGAACAGCAGGATTAATCCGTTTGTTTTCACGCGTGTTGCGCTCCAAGGCGCGGCGAGGCATCGAATTGCTTTCGAAGCCCGTCGCAATGACCGTGATGCGGATGTCGTCGCCCAAATTCGGGTCGATGACGGCGCCGAAGATCATATTCACATCGGGGTGCGCCGTCTCGCGGATGATCGCCGCCGCCTGGTTGACCTCGAAGAGCGTCATACCTGGTCCGCCTGTGACGTTGAAGAGAACACCGCGCGCACCGTCGATGGTAATGTCAAGCAGTTTGCTGGAGATGGCATCCTCAGCGGCTTTCTTCGCTCGTTCGTCGCCTGTTCCGGTTCCAACCGCCATGAGCGCAGCGCCGCCCTCCGACATGATCGCGCGAACGTCTGCGAAATCGAGGTTGATCAAACCGGGGATGGTGATCAATTCCGAAATACCTTGAATGCCCTGATGCAGAACGTCATCCGCGAGGCGGAAGGCATCCTGTAACGAAGCACGTTTATCTGCAATTTGTAATAAGCGATCATTGGGAATCGCGATCAAGGTATCAGCATGTTCCTTGAGTTGACCGATGCCGGTATCAGCCGATTGCATACGTCGCATACCTTCAAAAGTGAACGGACGGGTCACAACACCGATCGTGAGCGCACCGCTTTCCTTAGCGATCTGTGCAACGACAGGCGCCGCGCCGGTACCAGTGCCGCCGCCCATGCCCGCAGTGACGAAAACCATATCTGAGCCTTTTAGCACACTGTAGAGTTCGTCCGCTGATTCTTCTGCGGCTTTGCGCCCGACCTCGGGGTTGCCTCCCGCGCCAAGCCCGCGTGTGAGTTTATCGCCGAGCCGCACCTGTGTGCCGGCTTTCGTCAGCATCAAAGCCTGCGCATCGGTATTCGCGACAACGAAGTCAACACCTTTGATGCCTTCGTCGATCATGCGGTTGACAGCGTTCGAGCCGCCGCCGCCCACGCCGATCACTTTAATCCGGGCGAATGCTTCTGTTTGTTTCTGTACGTTGTTGTTACTGGTCGAGTCCATTGCTACCTCCGTCAAACATTGTTATTATGATACTTGCTTTTGATTCCCTATATAAATATTTTAAGGGTTCTAATCAATAATCTGCCACATAGAGAACAAAGACTTTATGGCTATATTTTTCTTAATTAAGGCAATATCTTTCCAATCAATTTCTTGACAACACCAAAATCCATACGCTTGGCTCCTTTCGAACGGCGTTCGTGTCCGATGCTCATATCGTGATCGTGCATGGACAATATCCAACGCAATAAACCCACGCTTGTGGAATACGCGGGTGAATTCAATCGGTCAACAAGACCGGAGAGTTCCTCCGGTTGTGCGATGCGCACCGGCATGTTCAACACATTACCGGCAATACGTTTCATGCCGGGCAATGCCGATGCGCCGCCAGTCAATACCAAACCAGCGGGCAGGAGTCCGTCATAACCTGAACGTTTGATCTCCTGTAACGTCAATGCAAAAATCTCCTCGACACGCGCTTCGATGATATGGGCAAGTTCCTTGCGGTTGATCTGCACCGGGCGATCCTCACCGAACGGGCGGATGGGGAAGTTTTCCTCTGCGCCAACCTCAGCGCGGACAGCATGCCCCTGTTGTTTTTTGACATCTTCCGCCTGCGTGAACGACAGACGTAATCCATGTGCAATATCCTGTGTGACGTGATTGCCGCCGACAGCCAGCACCATCGTATGCCATACATCTCCATTGACGTAGATCGCCAGGTCTGCCGTACCGCCTCCAATGTCACAAACCGCGACGCCCATTTGGCGTTCCTGCTCTGTCAATACCGCTTCAGCAGAAGCCAGCGGGTTCAACACGAATTGTTGTATCTCAACGCCCGCTGCACCCACACACTGACGCAGGTTATCCACCGTTGCGGCGGATGCAGTAATGATATGCGCTTCCACTTCGAGACGATAGCCATGCATACCTTTCGGATTGCGGATACCATCCTGTCCATCCACACTAAAGCCGCGTTGGATGACGTGGATGATCTCGCGGTCATGCGGTATCGCAACCGCGCGCGCCTGTTCCATGGCATGGTCCAGGTCAAACTGTTCGATCACATTTCCATTGATCGCCGTCACGCCGCGGCTGTTTATGGAAGCTACATGCGCACCGGCAATACTAACCAAAGCGGACGTGATCTCCATGCCCGAAGTGGATTCTGCTTTCTTCACCGAACGCGTAATGGCTTGGGATGCCGCGGCAAGATCAACAATAATGCCTTTTTTGATTCCGTCTGAAGGTTCGATGCCAACGCCAAGGATGCGGATGGACTTATCGTCCTCCACCCGCCCAACCAGTGTGCAAACCTTGGTCGTACCTACATCGATGCCTACAATAATTTCTTCCATAATTACTGACTCATCCTATAATACGGCGCTGTTGGGTACATCACATTAATCATCGCCGGGCGGATGCCTCTCTGCGTCAATGAACTCACCATTGATTCATACACGCGTATCTTCAACTCAACGTCGTTGGCGCTCGTCCCAAAATGCACCCGCCATCCGCGCGGGTCGTTCCATCCGAAGCCATAATCTTTATCGTACAGGATCGAAGCACCGGGCGGGACATGCGCGTCAAGCCCCTTCAACGCCTGTACCATCTCTACCGAAATGAACGGGGCGGGAGTCAATGGGTCATCGCTTCCGATTCCTTCGACAGGTGGGGCTGACAGCGCCACGACGGAAATTAATCCGACCAATTCACCTCTCGGACGAAACGCAATGCCGTCCTGTGCGACCCATGTGTAGCCGCCTCCCTGCTCCCAGCGAATGACAGGAGACCGCTCCGTGATCTTGATTGTGACAAGATTAGGCAGGGAAACATTCACTCGGACGGAGGCAAGTTCGGGGTAGTTGAGGCGAAGGCGTGTCTCGATCTCCGATGTGGTAAGAAGAAATACGGGTTGTCCTGCGATGTCCAAGACAGAGTTCATCTCTGCCTGAGTCAACATTTGGTTACCGGTCAACTTCGCTTCGGTCACGCGCAATTCGGGCAATTCAAACGCGAAGTAGATAGCTGCGCCAAGCAGTGACGCGAACACAAACGAAAACAATCGCCAACCCACACGCGGACGCGGTATGCTGATCGAGCGGACGTCGGTTCGGGGCATGTGTAAGGCAATGTTGAAACGTCGGCGCGCATTGCCTGCGCGCGTAGGCTTGTGGACAGGACCTACCGTTTTCTGTTTGGTGCGTGAAACAACTGTCGGAATAGGACGCGCAGCGATCTTCGATGCATATTCCAAATGCTTCGCATGTTCCTGCTCGCGGCGTCTGCGGACAAGTTCTGCTCGGGTAAGTTGGTTTATTTCACTCATGCCTGACTCCGAAAAGTGTGTGATGTGCGGTCGCGTTCTGCTTTGCGCTCCATGGCAAGTTCGATCAAACGGTCTACAAGTTTGTTGTAGGGCAAGCCGCTGGCTTCCCAAAGTTTGGGATACATGCTTATCTTGGTGAAGCCCGGCAGGCTGTTCAATTCGTTCAAATAGACTTTGTTAGTATCCTTCTCGACGAAGAAATCCACCCGAGCCATGCCCGCGCAATCAATGGCTTTGTAGGCACGGACAGCATACTCACGTATCATATCCATTGTTTCAGCCGGCAGTTTCGCAGGAATGTCATAGCCGGATGTGCCGTCTATATATTTTGATTCGTACGAATAAAACTCGCGGCTCGGAAGTATCTCGCCGGGGGTTGAGGCAATCGGGTCGTCGTTGCCCAATACACTGACCTCGATCTCGCGCACATTCCTGACACCTTTTTGGATCAACACGCGACGGTCGAAGGAGAAGGCTTCCAGCAAGCCTTCTTCTAAATCGGAGCGGTTGTTGCACTTGGTCACGCCTACAGATGATCCGAGATTAGCGGGCTTTGTGAACAATGGATATTCGCTCAAAGCTTCGGCTCTCGCGACAACCGCCTTCGTATCTTTTTCGATCTCGGCGCGTAATACAACCAACGTATCCACAACAGGGATGTTGTTGGCGATCATCACATCCTTGAAGACGCCTTTGTCCATGCCGACCGCTGAACCAACAACACCTGCGCCCACATAGGCGACGTCTGCAAGTTCGAACAAGCCTTGTATCGTCCCGTCTTCACCGAAAGTCCCATGAAGGATGGGGAAGAAGACGTCGATGTTCGCCCATTTCTTCAGGCCTGAAAATCCTTCAAGGACATAAATACCATTTTCAGAAGGGTCAGGGAAGACAACAGGGAGCAATCCATCCGTCTTTTTATTTTCAAACCTCTCGAGCACTTCATTACCCGTAAGCCAGAGACCTTCGTGAGTGATTCCGATCTGGGTCACTTCATATTTGGCAGGGTCGAGCACAGACAACACGGAGCGCGCAGACATGAGCGAGACATCGTGCTCGCCTGAACGTCCTCCGAATAAGACTGCCACATGAAGTTTTTGATCGGTCATATCAATCTCTATCTCTCTAGTCTCCAATTACCATTTACCAATTACTCATAACGCCGCTGCGACTTCGCCCAGCGCGCAAGGTATTACCACTCACCAACAATCTCAATTTCCAATTCCAACTCAACACCCTGCTTCTCTTTCACCGTCTTCTGCACGAGTTCGATCAAAGCGCGAATATCTTCCGCCTTGGTGTTCTCGTGATTGATGAAAAAATTTCCGTGCAAAGGGCTGATCTCAGCGTTCCCGATGCGGGTGCCCTTCAAGCCTGCGGCTTCGATCAACTTCCCGGCGTAATCGCCATTTGGGTTCTTGAACATCGATCCCATACTGGCGCCGGGCGGCTGTGTCGCTTTGCGGTGCGCACTGAATTGCTGGATCTTCACGGTCACATCTTCCTTCGTAGAATTTGTTAACGCGAACTCAGCCGAAAGTACCATTGCTTTCAACTCGCCTCGTTTCAACACGCTTGTGCGATATGCGTATCCCATTTGTTTTGCGGTAAAAGTTTCTTTGCCTTCCATTGTCAGCAGTTCGGCGTAGATCAAATTCTCATGCACGTCTCCGCCAAACGCGCCGGCGTTTCCATACACTGCGCCGCCTATCGTGCCGGGGACGGTCGCCGCCCATTCGAGTCCTGCCAGACCTTTGGACGCACAGCGGTTGGCGAGGTTGCTGAAGACGACGCCCGATTCAGCCTTTACGGACGGCTGGTCGCCGATTACGAATTTCACTCCCTTCGCCCGGTTCAGGATCACAACGCCGCGCACGCCTCTGTCGCTGACCAATACATTCGAGCCACCGCCTAGCATGATGAACGGCATCTCCCGCTTCCACATCAACTTCACAAAGCGCTCCAGTTCAGCGGAGGTATCCGCTGTAAGAAGGATGTCCGCAGGTCCGCCGATTCGCGCAGAGGTAAAAGGTGCAAGAGGGACATTCTCTTTCACCTTATCGCCGAGTTTGGCGTAAAGCACATCAATGGGTCTTGTTGCAACAACCATGTTCTTTTTACTCTTTTTCTTTTTCACTTAGTTTCTCGATCAACTTTTCGACACTCTTTTCGACCACTTCTTTCTCATCGTCAGCCGTATCTTCTTTTGGGGTGCTTACACGAAGCGTCTTATCAAAGAACGTAAGCACCATTGTCAACGGGGGCAGGAAGTTCATCTCATAGCGGCTTGCTTCCTTTTTATCGTCAGGCATGGTTACCTGCCATTTCCTGAGTTCTATTATGGAAAGTATATTGACCTTCCACTTCCTGCCTATTAAGGAACTGGTTAGTTTTCTTGTACCCAGCCCGCATCCGCGCGATCAACTGCAGGGCGCGCCCTTCATTAACATCGATCCGTGGCGGACGGGCGGGAGAGTCGCTTTCAGCGGCTATCAATGCCAGTCTCAACGGGAGCAGGGACGGGTGCGCTCGAGACGTTACATTCTTTTCATTCTGCATTGTTTACCTGCCTTTCATTTAGACCTTTTATGACATCCAAGCTGACCTGGTCTGCATCCCCGGCGGAAAGCACAAGGACAACGTCGCCGGTCTGCAAATTCTCGACCAGATACTTCGATACTTCATTTAATGTTTCGACATAGCGCGCCGAAAGATGCGGCATTGCGCTAACAACTTCAGCCGAGGTGAAATCCTGTTTTGGCTCTCGCGAGGCGTACACCTCGGTGACGATGACCTCATCCGCATCCTTGAAGGCGCGCGAAAAATCAAGGAAGAGGGTCTGTGTGCGCGAGTATGTATGCGGCTGCCAGACAGCCCAAATGCGGCGTTCGGGGTAACGAGCGCGCGCACCTGCGAGCGTGGCTTTGATCTCGGTTGGGTGATGGGCATAATCATCGAAGACGCTGATGCCGTTCACTTCACCAACCAGTTGGAAGCGCCTGCCTGTGCCGGTAAAATCGCCAAGGGCTTTGGCAGCGCGTTCGCGCGATAAACCCAGAAGGTCAACAATGGACATTACAGCCAGCGCATTGCGGACATTATGTTCGCCCGGTACTTGCAGGGAGACAAAGATCGAGCCGAGCCGTCCCGTCTCGCTCAAGTTGGAGGATACGAGGAAGTCGTAACCGCCGCGTTTATTAGGTTTGACATGGCGCGCGACCAGCCAATAAGGACTGTTGATGGTCATCTCGCCCTGCACACCGTAGGCGATCAAATTTTTACCAGCCTTGCGCGCATGAGGGATCAACCCCGCCGCGCCGGGGTCTTCCGCGCATACGATCAAGGTACCATCGGAAGGAAGCAGGTCCACAAATTTCTGAAACGCCGTGTGCATCGCTTCCATGGTTGGGAAGAGATCGGGGTGGTCGTGTTCGAGACTGGTGACCACGGCGATCTGCGGTTTCAACCCGAGGAACATATAGTCATATTCATCGGCTTCGATCACGAACAAATTACCTTTACCTGCGCGCGCATTGACATCGAGATCGTTCATCACGCCGCCGACGATGAAGGACGGGTCGCGTCCCAACTCGGTCAATACCCAGGCGGTCATGGCGGTCGTCGTCGTTTTACCGTGCGTGCCGGCGATGGCGATGCCTGTTTTATCTTCCATCAGTCGACCGAGAAAATCTGCGCGTTTGTAAACGGGAACCCCCGCCTGCTTCGCCGCCTGGACCTCGGAATTGTCCTCGGAAATAGCGGATGACCTTACCACCATGTCTGCGTTTTTCAAATTTCGCGGATGATGACCGACGTATACAGTCGCGCCTGCCTTGCGTATTTCATCGGCAAAAGGTGAAAGCGTGCGGTCAGAGCCGCTCACATCGTATCCGCTCTCCAGAAGGAGGCGGGCGATGGCGGAAAGACCGCTTCCCCCGATGCCAATGAAATGTACGTGTGTCATGTCAGCAATTAACCTTTATATGTAAACGACCAAAACGAAAACCATGGCAAGGATTACGGCAAAGTAGATGCCAGGCTCGCCTAAAAGCTGCGGCGGCATATACAACATCATCTGATTGACGGTTTGCAGCAAATTAGGGTCTGTGGGCTTGGTTATTACATTTTGGAACGAATAATCAGCGATATGAATGTAATACAGCACCGAACCGGAAACGAGATATCCATTTATCCCGCCCACGATTGCGCCGAAAAGAGTGTCCTGTAATCTTTCGCGCGCGGCGCGTGAGGCAAGATGTGGGATGCTGACAACTGTCTGATAACCGAAATAGACCAGCACAAGCAGGATGATCGTCCGCACCCAGAATAAGGACGGGTCTGTTTCAGCCATGCCGCTTGCCAAGGGAATATATTTACGCATTACGTGGTTGAGCGCCAGGGAAAGGATCACGCTGAAAGCAACAAGCAGTTCCTTTGCCCAGCCGCGCATTGCGCCGATCACTCCAAAGAGGATGATGTACATCCAGAAGACATAAACTATACTCATCATGAGTTTTTCTCTCCTGCCAGCCCCGTCAATACGCCGGCAATTTTCTCCGCGGCGCGCGGGTGGGACAATTCGAACATCGCCGCGCGCATGGCTTGTAATTTATTCGGGTTCTCAATAAGTACGGTTAACGTGTTCAACAATTCCTCTTTCAAAAGACGGTCTTCCAATATGACCGCCGCGCCGCGGTTCGTAAGGTAATCTGCATTTACTTTCTGATACCGCCACGCATACGGGTACGGCACAAGTATGGCGGGCAGTCCGAATAACGGGAACTCTCCCAATGTGGATGCTCCAGCGCGCGAGACGACCAGATCTGCCGCCGCGAGCGCCGCTCCCATTTCGTGGAGGTAGGGCATGGCATGGTAACGGGCGGCAAGTTCCATCGGCAGCTGCTCTCGATGATGGCGGACATAATCCCAGTCCATTTCACCGGAGAGGTGGATGATCTCGAATTTTTCGAGCAATGCCCGCAGGCAGTCCAGAAGCGCCAGGTTGATCGAGTGCGCTCCCTTGCTCCCGCCAAAGACCAGCAGGACTGGAAGGTTACCGGTAATTCCGAGGTGGCGATTGGCTGTTTCGCGGTCCCAAACTGCAAGGTCCGGACGAAGCGGGTACCCTGTCTCGACCACTTTTTTATTAAAGAACTTTTGCGATTGCTCGGTCGTGACTGCGATCGCATCGGAAAAGCCTGCCAGCGATTTCAAGGCCATGCCCGGTTCAATATCAGGCACGTAGAGCAGGGTGGGAACCGACCATCCCGCCAGAGCCATGGGCGCCGCCACGTAACCGCCGGTAAAAAACAATACATCCGGATTGAATTCGTTCAGGATCCTGCGGGCGGCAAAAACACCGTGCGCAAGTTTCGTTATATTGCGCGGCAGGGCGGCAATGCCAACGCCGTGCAGACCGGCGGAGGGGATGGATCGGAAGGCGATACCGCGGCGTTTCACCAGCGCCTCCTCCATACCGCCTTCACCGCCCACCCACAGCGTATCCACATCCAGGACCCTAGACGTTAGCGCGGTGAGAACGGCGAGTGCGGGATACACTCCGCCTCCTGTTCCCCCGGCGCAAATCAATAACCGCACCGAATGACCTCCGTTCATTATCTTCGACTACTGCATCACTACCCTGGCGCGAAATGTTCAACATAATACCAACAGCGCACAGAGTCGAGATCAAGTTCGAACCGCCCGCGCTGACAAACGGCAGAGCGTTCCCTGCGAACGGCATCAGACCGACCATCACCGACATGTTGATCAACGCTTCGATACCGATCCACATTGTCATGCCGGAAGCAAGCAGGGTTCCGAGCATATCCGGCGCGAGGCGGGCGATCACAAATCCGCGCCAGATCAATACAGCATATAAAGACATAAGCACCAAGGAACCGAACAATCCAAGTTCCTCCGCTACAACCGCAAAGATACTATCAGTTGGCGCGAAGGGCAAACCTGTTAATTTTGTGTCAGCCTGCCCAAGCCCCACGCCAAAGATGCCTCCTTTGATGACAGCCTCGAAGGAGCGCTGTACATGATACGAAGCATTCTTCGGGTCCTGCAGACCAGCAAGGAATGAATCCACGCGGTCCTGCCCCGTGGCGCTGAACTGCACAACGATCCAACCCATGAAGAACGCAAGGATCAACAGGAATAAGATCTGTTTCAAATCCGCGCCAGCCAGAAAGAACAACAACCCGCCAAGGATCAACACCGTACCAGCGGCGCTTAAGTCCGGTTGCAGGTATATCAAACCGCCGATGATCCCAAGAATAACGCCCAGCGGAATCAACCCGATCGTCACATCATGCAGGAACTGCCGTTTAGAATACAACCATACGGCAAGGTAAAGCACGGCAACCAACTTGGCAAGCTCCGACGGCTGGTAGGAGCCGTTCACCAAAGCGCGGGAGGCTCCCAGCCTGCTTTCGTTGACGATCAACACAGTGACAAGCAATCCGATGGTGGCAAGCATTGCAACCAAAACCATCCTGCGCCAGTGATGATAATCAAACAATGAAAGGATGAAAGCCAGCAAGAGGCCAAGCCCGAGCCATCTGACCTGGCGGTTGAACATATAGGTTGCCGAACCATATTCGTTGAACGAAAAGTCGAAAGACGCAGAATACAACATAATCAACCCGAACACAATCAAGGCAACAACTGACAACAGCATCGGAATATCCACACTGCGCGCCCAGTTCCTTGTGAAAGAAAAAGTCAGACGATCATTTACGAAAGTTCGTGCACCCATGTTGTAAACCTTTCTCCGCGATCAGCAAAGTCGTTGAACTCATCGAAACTCGTGCCGCCCGGTGAAAACAATACGACATCACCAGACTTGGCGATCTCAGCGGCTTTACGGACAGCTTCCTGCAAACCATTCACGCGTGCGACGGAAAACCGCATCTTTCCGAACCCGAAGCCTGCCACCGTTTTCTGAATCTTTTCCGCCGCTTCACCAAACAGGATCATATGATCAACGCGTTCATTCGCCAGCGCAATCAAATCTTCCCATGGAAGGTCTTTGTCTCGCCCGCCGAGCAATAACACAATCGGCTCATCGAACGAACGGATTCCGGCAATCGTCCGCTCAGGCGCTGTCGCGATCGAATTGTTGTACCAACGCACGCCGTTCCACTCCCGGACAAACTCCAGGCGATGCGGCACGCCTCGAAATTCCTCCACCGCTTCGAACATCGCATCTAATGGAAATCCTGCGGCATGGCCGATGGTAAATGAGGCAAGGACGTTCTGTACATTATGATCGCCGCGCAATTGGATCTTTTCGCGCGAGATCAGTGGTGAATTTTTATTTCCATCGCGCAGATGCAGCAAGCCTTCTTGAAAATATGCGCCGTCAAGTCCTTTATCCAAATCGTTCATGCTGAACGTGAACAATTTGCCGTTGACTTTGTTTCGCAAATTCCACGCGCCTTTGTCGTCGTATCCAAGAACGGCTGTATCATCCTTCGATTGAAACTCAAGGATGCGCGCCTTCGCGGCAGTGTACGCCTCCATTGTGCTGTGACGGTCAAGATGATTAGGTGTGATATTCAATATCGCGGCTATGTTTGGGGAAATGGTCATCTGGTCCAATTGAAAAGATGAGAGTTCCATGATTGCAATATCATTTGCTTTCATCTTATCCACGTAGTTCAACAAGGGGTCGCCAATGTTCCCGCCAACATAAGCAGAAGATTGCATGTTCTGCGCTCTGACTTCTTCCTTCTGATACGCAAGTTTCGCCATATTTCCAACAAGCGTTGTTGTGGTTGTCTTGCCCGCCGAGCCGGTGATACCGATCGTTTTGCAGGGAACCACTTCCATGAATATCTGTGAGTCGTTCGAGAGGGGAATGCCCCTCGAAACCGCGTCAGCCACAATGGGAAGCGTGAGCGGGACTCCTCCAGAAAGACAAAGCATATCGGTTGAATCAAGCAGTTCAAGCGGATGTCCGCCCAAAGCCCAGGTGATCCCAAACTCGGCAAGCGATTCGCGCGCCACTCGTAATTCATCTTCACTGCGCATATCGCTCAAAGTGACCTGCGCTCCGTGGATGGAAAGCCAACGCGCGAGGGCAAGCCCCTGACGGGCGGCTCCCAGGATGAGTACGCGTTTGCCGTTCCAATTTTTCATCGTCATACCAAAGCCAGTCCCACACCGACCATACCTGCGAGCAGGGCGATCAGCCAGAAACGCTGGACAACCTGCGTTTCACTCCAGCCGAGCAACTCGAAATGCAAATGGATGGGCGCCATCTTGAAGAAACGTTTGCCTTTGGTCAGTTTGAAATAACCGACCTGGATGACAACGCTCAATGCTTCACTCAGCGGAATGATCGCGATGACCAGCAAAAGGGGCCATTGACCGGTCATCAATGCAACGACTGCCAGCGTCGCGCCGAGCGACAACGACCCGGTATCTCCCATGAACAATTCTGCGGGATGCACGTTGAACCACAGGAAACCGAACAATGCGCCGACTACTGTGAAACAAAAACGCGCCAGAAAGATCTGTCCCTGCATAAGTGCGATGCCACCGAAGGCGGCGAAAGCGGTTGCAGAGATCAACCCGGCGAGACCATCCAACCCGTCCGTGAAGTTGACTGCGTTCGATTCGCTCACGATGATGAACGCCGCAACCGGGATGTACCACCAACCCAGTTCGATCCCGCCTTTGATACCGGGCAGGATCATCTCCGGGACTTCGAGGAATTCCTTCAATACATACGCGGTACCCAATGCCAGGACGACCTGTGCGGCAAATTTTGTGCGGGCGCGCATTCCCTCGCCGCGGCGTTTCCCGCGGACACCTTCCCAGTCGTCCAATGCGCCAAGCACGCCGTAGCTGACGAGCACAATCAATGGCACCAGCACCGAAGTGCCGATCACATCGAAGCCGATGAAGTTTGCTGCATTCAGCAGACCCGTCAATAATAGGACCGGCACAATGAACAGCACGCCGCCCATTGTGGGGGTCCCCATTTTCACGTTGTGATGACCGGGCTCATCCACACGGATAAGTTTTCCAATGCGGAAGTGACGTAACACACGCAATAGCGGCGTACCCCAGATGACCGTCATCACGAAGGAGAACATGGCAAGTCCCAGAACAAAAGCGTTATTCTCTGTCATGAACGCACCTCCAATGAACTGGTAATGCGGTCCATGCGCAGACCATGTGAACCTTTGATAAGAACAACATCGGCTTTTGTGAGGTTGCTGCCCAGCCAGTCCACCAGCGGCTCGACATTGTCAAACTCTAAAATGGTTTTCTTTTTGCCGGTTGCGCGGCGCGCGGCTTCGGCAATGATATGCGCACGTTCGCCCAACGTGAGCAATACATCCGCCACCTGCGCCGCGCGCAAACCGACCATCTCGTGTCCGCCGCGTTCGTACGGACCGAGTTCGAGCATATCTCCCAACACAGCCACCTTGCGCCCGTCCAGTTCGTCGAGCAGGTTTAGCGCAGCAAGCATCGACTCCGGCGAGGCATTGTACGAATCATCCAGAAGCAACGCGCCGGTTGTACTACGTACCGCAGCGAGCCTCAATTGCATATGTCCCTGATTTAAGCCTTCGATGATTTCCTGCCAATTCATACCCTCCGCAAGACCCACAGCCGAGGCGCGCAAGGCAGTATGCACCGAGTGACGACCGATCAGGGGAATCTTCACATTCAATTCCTCCCCTTGATAATGCATTCTGAAACGGATACCGTCCAAGCCGAGTCCTTCTACGCGGTCCGCCCACAGATGCGCTTCGGGAGACAGGCCATAAAAGAAGACTCGCGCCTTTGTTTTCTCTTCCATTTTGCGGACCCACGGATCATCAAAGTTGAGGATTGCCACACCTTCTGGAGCCGCGGGCAACGCCTGAACCAATTCCGCCTTCCCGCGTGCGATTGCCTCCTGTGACCCGGCTCGTTCCGCATGGACGGTGCCAACATTCGTCACAACCCCAACCTGCGGGAGTGCAATATCGCAAAGGAAAGCGATCTCGCCTGGCACGTAGAATCCCATTTCGAGCACGGCGTGTTGATACCCGGAACTCAACCGAGTCATCGTGAGCGGCAGACCGATCTCGTTGTTCAGATTGCCCGGGCTTTTCAATGTGTGATAACGCGTGCTCAGGACTTCGGCAACCATTTCCTTTGTTGTGGATTTGCCGACACTGCCGGTGATGCCGATCACACGCAGATTGAGTTTCCTGCGCCAGAAACGCGCGATCTGCTGCAGAGCCGTCACGGTATTTTCCACACGCAAACATAGTGGAATTGAGAAATCGACATCCAGATAAGAGTCGTTCGATGAAACGGCCCGCAGGTCGAGGGTCCGGAAGGAAGCGTTCACTTCGCGTTGAATTAAAGCAAAAGACGCCCCCCGCCGGAAAGCTTCTTCGACGAAGTCATGTCCGTCCACTTTATCCCCGGGAATGGCAGCGAACAGGGAGCCGGGAATCGTTTGACGCGAATCGATTACCGCCTCCGTGATGACCGTTGCGGCCTGCGGACGAAAAGTGGTGGTGGCTTCGAGTGCGTCGGCAAGAGTAAGCATCAGCGTGATCCATACTGGTTGCGAACCAAATCGGGGGGGATGTTAAGCGCGATGACGGTTTGTTCGGCAACTATTGAAAAGACAGGGGCGGCGGTCTGCGAACTCCAGATGGATGTTTGAGGTTCCTGGAGCCAGACGTAGATCAGGAAGCGAGGGTCGTCCACCGGCCCCCAGCCGATGAAGGATGCGTTGGTGTGGTTCGGGTCATAACCATAATCCGTGGGGATCTGTGCAGTACCGGTCTTGCCAGCCACGCGGTAGCCGGGCAAAAGCGCCAGGGAAGATTCGCTTTCAAGCGAAACGGT
>DNDO01000111.1:8134-13519 GCA_003484265.1 Anaerolineae bacterium | reverse complement strand
TCGGAATGACCGTATCCGGCTGAACAAAATGGTTGATATAAGGCGAACTTGCACGCTCCGCTATGCCGAACTGTAACGGCTAGGTGTGTATGCAAAGTGAACTCAGCACCATAGGTATGAACGACCCGTATTCTAAATATCAGAATTAAATCTAGGACTTGCGTGGTGATGCATAATACATGGACGCAAAAAAGCCAGTTATGATGCTAATAAAAACCAAAATTAGAAATATATATAATTGACTCGTTAATCCAATTATAAAATCCTGAAGGGAAAGATTTGGAATCGACTGGTCACGAACAATATAGATCAATTCTCTCATGCCGCCAAAGTAGTACTTTGCATTACTGATTAATACAGTAGTTAAAGCTGAGAAGCCGCCGATTAGTAGGCCCAAAAAAACACCCATCTTATGTTTGGACATAGCACTGACAGACGGGTTCAATCGCACAGCCTCTTTCGCCGCGAATAAGACTATCAGGCAATTTTGTGTTAAGGACAAAATGCAACTGAATGCAATGCTATTGTAAAACATGGTTACGAAACTTATCCCAACAGCACTGATTGCAAGCAATCGTATGTATTTGTATTCTTGCTTTTTCATTAGATGATTCAAGAATTGACGAAAATTGATTTCTTCCACGAATTTTCTGTTCTTTGTGTTCATCGCATTATCTACCATCTCTACAGTTAAATATCTGTTCAAGGAATAAATGTAACCAGATCGTAATATTCACCTGTGCCTGTTATCAAATCGTATACGCAGTCATACACGGCGCAAGCGACCGGCGCTATTGGAACGAGAGGTAGGAGAGATGAACTGAACGGATTTCCTGGATCTACAACTTGCAATGCCACGGCAGTTTGCTGAACGGCTTGTAAGTAATCTATGTTAGTACCTGTAAAGGCTCCAGGTATAAATGGATCAATCTCTCCGCACAACGACCTCCCTGCTAATGCCAGATCGGGGATGTCTTCTGGCGAAACTATACATTCTGTTGGAATCATCATCCTGATAAGCGCACTAAAATATTCTCCAATATTTTGGGCTGGCTCAACCCAATTATTTTCTATTCCTTCCGCTAATGCATCTTGAAAATCATTAACTGCACTATCTTTGATCAATAATGCAGAAAGTCTTCCCATACATCGTTACTAGGTGGGTCTTTCTCAATAGTAATGACACCTGGTATATCCCAATATGATTTAGTTCCTTTACCAGCGCAGTTCCCATATCCATCTATATCATCGCAAATTCGATGCCCAGTCGGATCGCTATATCTAATCGGATCATTCTGAACGTAACTATATCTATTCCAACTCTGCGGGTCTGATGGGTTCGAAATTATGCTATCAGGCTGGATAAAATGGTTGATATAAGGCGAACTCTTTTTGCATCAATTAGAGAAGACTTCAGTTTCTACTTATCTTCTTTTTTCAAAGCTTTATCCAACGCCTCACTGACAGAGCGCACCTCGACGATCTCAATTCCCTTTGGATAATCTTCACCTTTTCGTAACGCCTTGGGTACGATGGCAGTTTTGAATCCGAGTTTGGATGCTTCTCTTAAACGCGCAGGCATCTGGCTCGGCATGCGCAATTCGCCTGCCAGACCGATCTCACCGATCAGCACCGCATCTGCCTTCACGGAAACATCCCTCCACGAGGAGGCGATGGCGGCGGCGATGGCAAGGTCTGCGGCAGGTTCGTCTATTTGCAAGCCTCCCACCACATTGACAAAGATATCCTGTTCCGAAAGTTTGAATCCCGCGCGGCGTGAAAGCACAGCGGAGATCAACAAGAGACGGTTGAAGTCCACCCCGTTGGCGGTGCGGCGCGCGTTGCCGAATTGTGTTGGCGAGGTGAGTCCCTGCACCTCGACCAAAATGGGACGCGTGCCTTCCATCGTCACCGCAATGGCAGAACCTGCGGCATTGACCATGCGCTCAGCAAGAAACGCCTCGGATGGATTCGTCACTTCGATCAGCCCGCCCTGCCGCATTTCGAACACGCCTACTTCGGCTGTCGCGCCAAAACGATTCTTGACCGAACGCAGCAAACGATACGCCTGGAAGCGGTCACCTTCGAGATAGAGGACAGTATCCACGATATGTTCCAACACACGCGGACCTGCGATCGCGCCCTCCTTGGTGACGTGTCCAATAATAAAAACGGATATGCCGCTGGACTTTGCCAATTCACGTAACTGCGACGAACACTCGCGCACCTGTGAAACGGAACCCGCGGACGAATCGAGTTCAGAGAGGTACACCGTTTGGATCGAGTCGATGATCAATAACTCGGGTTTTGTTTCGTTGATGTGATTGAGGATGACTTCAAGATTGGTTTCGGTGACAAGCAACAGGTCTTTGGGCAGGGGCGAAGCATTCTTCGTCCCTGCATTATTCGCAAGGCGCGTCGCGCGCATCTTGATCTGCCGTTCTGATTCCTCCCCCGAGACATACAAAACGCGTTTCTTCGCCGCCATCTCCATCGTCATCTGCAACATCAACGTGGACTTGCCGATACCCGGGTCACCGCCGATCAATACAATGGAACCCGGTACAATGCCGCCGCCCAGCACGCGCGCAAACTCGCCGATGGGCAGATGGATGCGGTCTTCGCTGTCAGAGGAGATGTCACCTATCGAACGGGGGACAGACCTCCCCGTGAGTCCGCGAACCGTTTTGGTCTTCTTCGAAGATTCATCGTGGACGATCTCCTCCACCATGCTGTTGAACGTGTTGCATTGAGGGCACTTCCCCATATATGTAGCGGCGACGCGCCCGCATTCCTGACAGACATAACGTTTTTGTGTTTTTGCCATTACAACCTCGTTAAAAACTCGTAGGGGCACAGCAATGCTGTGCCCCTACGAGTATAACAGAATTTATGTTCTAATCCAGCGGGTGTATACTTAATTGAAACGATCTTCGGTTGAAAAAAGGAGTGGCAATGAATACTGCTTTTCGTTTTATTTATCTTCTTCTAGTTACCGCATTATTAACAGCGTCCTGTACATCACAAACACCTGCAACCCCAACTCTTATTGATATAGAAAACGCAGTTGAGGTACTTCCTACGGAAATAAAAGACCCAATCACTGTTCCTTCTGAAACACCAACAGAAGTTCAAAAGGAAGTGCTTGTAATATCCACCAACACTCCAGTTCCCACCTCAACCGATCTGCCTGCCATCATTGGAACACCATTACCTGAAAAATCAGATGTAATAACCGCCAGCAATTATGCAAGTCTAAAGAAAGTTGGGCAATGGGGCCGCGGCTCCATTGAAGGCGTTGCTTTTTCTCCTGACGGAAAATCGTTCATTGCCGCCAGCGGATTGGGATGGTCAATATACAACAGGGATAATTTGGAGCAACCACCTCAATGGGTTGGGTTTAATGAACCTATATTATTCAGCGGCATTAAATTCAGCATGGATGGGAAGATCGTCAGACTGGATCCAATCCATGATGAAAAGGTATGGCTTAAGCGTTTTCCATCCGGCGAGACTCCTGATAGTGTCAGCGGGACAATCTGGCGAGAACAAAAAGGTACATCCGACTATAGCGCTTTGACAGTGCAATCACCAGATGGGATAAAAGTTTTCAAAAGCCGGGTTGAGTTTGGGTATTTTGAAGATATTTTTAGTGAAGAAAAAACAATCCGTGAGATGTTTGATGCAAACAATAATTTGCTGTATTCATTTCGAGATGACATTCCCTATGTGACTTATTCTGACAGGAATGGCCCGGAAGGATGCGACCTCAGCGTTTTCAGTCCATGTGGTAATGCGCTTATGTCATTAGCGACAGCACCTGTAAAGGTTTTGTTTTCGGATGATGGAAAAACTCTTTCCATTCTTTATTCCATCCATGGGTATGGGTGGGGAAGCAGGGAATTCAGCTATATACGCATCTATGATAGTGCCAACGGTGACCTTATTGGAGCCGTGGGCGGTTTTACAAAGCCCGTGCAGGATTTCGATTATGCTCCGGATGGAAAATACCTTTTAGTTGGCTTTGTAGATGGGTCGCTAAGTTTATGGGATATAAGCAATAACTCATCAGCCTTTGGTGCAAGGCACATGAATTCCCCGATAAACCGGATAGAGTACTCACCAGATAGCAAATACTTGTTCATTCAGCGCGGCGATGAGCTGGAGGTTCGATTAACAGAAAATGGTTCCCTTGTATCTCGTTATAATGCAGCACAATTTGCGATCTCATCATTCAGGAGCGTTCTTGCCCTGGGTGACGACGAGGGAAACATTCAAATACGGGATATCGATTCAGGAAAAGGTATCAGATCGATCAAAGCCCACGAAGACATGATCTACTCTCTTGCGTTTTCAGAAGATGGACTGTATCTCGCATCTTCTGGAAGAGATTGCAATATTAAACTCTGGGATATGGAAACAGGCAAGTTGCTGCACTATTTCGAAGAAACGGTTGTAGATGCCTATGATATTGAAGCGCCCTCGCGAATATTCTCGACCTATCTTGAATTCGTTCCCAAGAAGAATATGCTAATCGGGTTTGGCAGTTGGGGGACAGTGGTGAACTGGAACGTAAATTCTGGCGCAACCAACTACCTGATTCAGTCAAACGCCCTAACATACTACAATGGCATGATGACGCTAAAACCCCACTTCCCTGAATATTTTTCTGTGGATGAAACAAACAATAAGTTTTACATAAATGAGGTCGGGTTTGATCTATCAACAGGAAGTGAAAGTGGAACTTACCAACCACCATCCAACCCGCCTAATGGGTGCGCCCCCGTGGGGCCGCAATCCCTTGATAAGCAATTACTTTTCACTATTGGATATGATGCTCATCTCGGACAAATTTGCATTCTCAACGCTTTGACAATGGAACTGCTAAGTACGTTTGATACACCATGGGGTGGTTGGCCATATTTATCGCCTGACGGAAAGCAATTAATTGTTACCGCGGGCGGTAGCACCGTTTATGTTTATCAAATTGCGAGATGAGATAAGAGAATATCAATAGATAAACAATGAGCATGGAATATTCCACGCTCATTGCAACTTATGCCACTGCAGTATAAACCTGGTTCAACATCTCCAGAAACTCCCCGGTAGGACGCTGTTTCAAAATTTGCTTGCGAGACTCGCGGTCCAGCGTTTTCAATAAAAGATATTGCACGGCATATTTGCGAAAGAGTCTTTGCCCGTCTTCTTCGCCGTAGAACTGGACGCTCTTATGTAAATGTTCGTGAATGGTCTGCTGCAACATATCATGCGGGACCTGTTCGCGGTCCAGCCCGGAGAATATCCATGGATTGGCGATCGCGCCGCGCCCGATCATGACCCCGTCGCAATTTGTATACTCTTTCATGCGTTGGATATCAGCCACGG
>DNDO01000111.1:1701-7899 GCA_003484265.1 Anaerolineae bacterium | reverse complement strand
CACGGTTCGAACGTCGCCCGAACCTATCACCGGTATCTTCGCCGATGACTTGACCTCAGCCACTGCGTCCCAATTTGCGTTGCCGCTGTAACGCTGTTCCTTCGTCCGCCCGTGGATGGCGATCAGAGAACCGCCCTCTTCTTCCACGATGCGTGCGATCAATTTATAGTTTTTGTTCGTGTCCCACCCCAAACGGATCTTGCCCGTCACCGGCACCTTCAGCGCGGAAGTCAGCTTCTTGAACGTCTCCGCGATCTTCTCAGGCGTCGGCATCATCCCCACACCCGCGCCGCGATCCGCGATGGACTTGGCAGGGCAGCCCATGTTGAGATCAATGATGTCCGGATTCAACGGCTCGATCTTCAGCGCGGCTTTCAGGATCAGGTCCGGGTCGTCGCCATAGATTTGAAATGTGATGGGGCGTTCCGCTTCCTCAAAGTACAGCCGCTTGGCAGGTTCCTTCGAGCGGCTGAGTATCTTTTCCACCTTCACGAACTCGGTGTAGCTCATCGCCGAACCCAGCGCGCGGCAAATGGACCGGAAGGGCCAGTCGGAATAACCATCCATGGGCGCGAGGATCGCATCCCCGTAAATGGGAACATCGCGGATATAAAAGTTAGGAGTTCGAATTTCGTTCATAAGCGACGGAAGTATAACATTTACAGGCGTTGTATTTCAGCCCCTTGACCTGAAATGCCCAACTTAAAGATTCTGATTGCAAGTCCCGCCTTCTGAAACGCACGCTTCATTGATTCATCTATACCTGCCTCGGCTTTCGAAGAAAATGCAATTACACTCGGACCCGCCCCCGATAAAGCCACAGCTCCCGCACCTGCATCTTTAGCCGCATCCATCGCAGCCTGCGCCCCGGGGATCAACTTCAAACGATACGGTTGATGCAGTTTATCTCTCATCGCTTCGCCCAGCAGACTCAAATCCCCTCTGCGGAACGCCTCCGTCACCAACACTGTACGGCTGATGTTATATACAGCGTTCTTCATCGAGACTTTTCTTGGCAATGACGCGCGTGCATCCTTTGTCGAGATATGGAAATCAGGCAATGCAACCGTAACGTGAAAATCCACCTCGGTCGGAATTTGACGCGCGATCACCTTCCCATCATCCATCATTGACACGACCAAACCGCCCATCAACGCCGCAGAGACGTTATCCGCATGTCCCTCCATATTCGCGGCGAGATTCAATATCTCTCCATTTGAAAGCGGAGACTTGAGCAGCGTATTCCCTGCCAGCAACCCCGTCATTATCGCCGCCGCGGACGAACCCAAACCTGAAGATAGAGGTATCTGGTTGACACAGTCCGCATGGAACGCGGGTAGCGTCATTCCGATATGGTCCGCCAACTTCTGCGCCGCGCGTACGATGAGATTATTCCTGCCTCTTGCCAGCCTCCCTGCGCCTTCTCCCGTGACATGAATGGAAAAATCATTTGAGGGCTTGATGTCAGTCTCATTCCACAAATCCAAAGCCAGACCGATGGTATCGAAACCCGGTCCGAGGTTGGCAGTGGTGGCGGGGACTTTGATTTTCATGTTCATAGTTATCACAGGGGCGGATCGCACTCTACGAGTACCTTCGACGATCAGCTTCTACTGATTATCCCAAAATGATTTCTTCCAATGCATCCAACTGCGGCGGAACGATCTTCGGCTTGGGCATATCCTTCGTGATGATATCGGGATCTTTCAATCCGTGACCCGTGCAAACAGCGACAATGCGTTTCCCTTTCATAGTCAGCTTTCCATTTGCGATCTCTTGCGCAAGTCCAGCAAGTCCCGCTGCGGAGGCAGGTTCCACCCAAATGCCTTCGAGGGTTGCCAGCATTTTTTGCATTTCTAATATCTGCATATCAGCCGCGGCAATGATCTGCCCATTGGATTCTTCGGCGGCTTGCAGGGCTTGCTCGCCGCGGGCCGGCTTTCCAATGCGGATCGCGGTAGCGACAGTTTCAGGGTTGTCTACGGAATGCCCCACTACAAGCGGCGCCGCGCCCGCCGCCTGCACACCCAATACCTGCGGCAGACCCGTTGACTTGATTTCATCGTATTGCTTGAACCCTGCCCAATAAGATGTGATGTTGCCCGCATTACCAACCGGTAAGCATAACCAATCAGGCGCGGACTCCAATACATCGCAAATCTCAAACGCGGCAGTCTTCTGTCCCTCGACACGATACGGGTTGATCGAGTTCACAAGTGCAATTGGATGCTTATTGGTTATCTCAACGACCATTGTAAGTGCATCATCGAATGATCCGTCTATTTGAATGACCTGTGCGCCATAAGCGACTGAACCTGCCAGTTTGCCTGCTGCAACTTTCCCCTGGGGAATCAATACAATTGACTTCATCCCTGCACGTGCCGCATATGCTGCTGCGGACGCGGCAGTATTGCCCGTTGAGGCGCAGATGACAGTCTTCGCGCCGCGTCCCAACGCTTCACCTACGGCGGCTGTCATGCCGCGGTCCTTGAAAGAGCCTGTCGGGTTGAGCCCCTCATATTTGATATACAGTTCAAAATCACCGCCTAGATGGCGGGATAGGTTGTCTGCTTTGATCAAAGGCGTATCACCTTCGAGCAGGCTCACGGTCCGTGAATGAGACGGGAGGTTGAGAAGGTGTCCATATTTGTGGATGAGTCCCTGATAGGTCATGTCCGAGAGTTTAACATAATCTGGATGCCTGGAAAGGTATACTTTGTTTTAATGAAACGAGTTTTATATATTGTGGTTTGTGTATTCCTGGCTGCATGCTCGGCGGAAGCCGCACCGACTTTCAGTGTGCCAACGCAAAGACCTCCGACAGTGGTTGTCCAACCTCCAACGCTCGCGCCAACGCCAAGATCCAAGTCTCCGATCTTCACAGCCTCACCCATTCCCATTTCCCAATTCCCAACGCCACTCAACCCCGCTGACTGGAAAAATTTTCCCGTGATCCCAGCCGTTGATCCAAGCCTGCAAAAAATATACCAGCGCGGACTATCGCTCGGCAACGACCCGCACGCCTTTTCCATCTTCGGCGACTGCCAGACGAGCCCCGATGAATTTTTTGGCGTGTTTGAAACTGACCCTGCTTCCATGGAAAGTTTGCCGCCCGAATTTCGACAGATGGTCGAATACTTCAACGGCTCGTTCAACCGCGAATCGTCCACTACACAAGACGGTACAACGCCCGGCTCATTATTGTGGACTCAATGGCATCGCGGCGAATACGGATGCACATTTGCGGAGACTCCAGTCGAATGTGAACTGAGGACACACCGCCCTTCGTTCGTTATCATCCAGGTCGGCACCCACTTCGAGTCTCGAAACACTGAATATTTGCGCAGGATCATTTTGCAACTCATGGATGAGGGAGTTATCCCCATCCTCGCCACCAAAGCGGACAACCGCGAAAAGGACGAACGCATCAACCGCGACATGACTCTGCTCGCCGCCGAATACGACCTGCCTCTCTGGAATTTTTGGGCGGCGGTTTCCGACCTTCCCAACCGCGGATTGTACACGCGCAAAGACCGTCCATTGCAAGGCGATATTTATTTAACGGATGAAGCCGCGCTCATTCATCGGACAACAGGGCTTGAAGCGCTCAATGCTGTTTGGCGTGCGGTGACGTTAAATAAAAAGTAGGGGCGAAGCATGCTTCGCCCCTACAATATCTTCAAATCTCTAACCCTTCAGTGGCGGCGCGTCCTTGTCATAAACGAACACCTGAATATCCATGCCGTCGTTGTTCAACATATCTATCGCGGGTTTGAATGTCGCGTCCTTTATGGCTTGTATTTCCCCCGCCGCTGCATACACGCTTAACCGCGCTTCTTCATCAGACATCTTAACCGTCTTGATCTCAACGCCCGCGCTTACACTTGTAATCACGTCCATCATTTTTTTGATCGCATTATCCAAAGACATATAAGCTCCCTTTGGCAAAAAGATTATACCCGTCTTGACCAAAACCTGTATTTATCCGTCCCTGGTCACGGTCACCCGGATAATCATTTTGCCATCTTCGCAACTGTCACACCCGCACCGCCCTCGCCGTCCTTCGGTTCTTCAAACGACGCAACATACGAACTTTCCTTCAACGCATTCCTCACAGCATCGCGCATCTTGCCCGTCCCTTTGCCGTGCACGATCCGCACGAACAACAAGCCTGCCGAATAAGCCCTCTCCAAATATCGTTCCAATTCCTCGAGCCCATCCTCCACCAGCTTACCGCGCAAATGCAATTCCAAACCTGGCGACTTCGTATTGGCAATCACCCGCTGACTGCCTTCTGCCTTCTTCACTTTCTTTTCTTCTGGATTTTCTTCCTCTTCACCCTTCTTCCGCAGGTCAACCAGCCTCGCCCTCACGCGAAGACTCCCGATCTGCACCTCCGCATCAGACTCGCCCAGGGCTGTCACCACCCCATCGGCATTCAACGTGCCGACAATGACCCGTTCACCTAATCGGATTGACGCCATCGTACCCGAAGGGTATTGACCATTGACCATTGACGACTGTCCATCGTTTTTCGACCTTCGACGTTCGACCGGAGTCTCGATCTTCTCCTCGACCTCTTCGATCCTTTCTTCGATTGCCTTCAAGGCTTCAAGCGGCTGTTTCGCCTTCTTCATTTGCGACTTCAACGAATCGATATTTCGTTTAAGAATGGCAACTTCCAATTCACCTTCGGCGCGCGCTTTCGCCAACACTTCACGTCGCTCGTCTTCGATCTTCTCGAGTTTCTTTTCGAGGTCCTTGTTCTGAGTTTCGAGTTTATCTCTTTGTTTTTGCAGTTTCTGACGTTCACGCGAAGTACGGTTGCGTTCCTTACGGATGTCGTCCAGCAGTTTGTCGGCGCGCAGGTTGTCGGGGTGGATCTCCCCTTTGGCTGAATCAATGATAGGCTGGGGTAGACCGAGCCGCGTCGCTATCGCCAGCGCATTGGAGCGCCCGGGTAAACCGAGCGTTAGTTTATACGTCGGGCGCAGGGTCTTGATGTCAAATTCCAAAGAAGCATTGACAACAGCATCCGTGGAATGTGCAAACGTTTTCAATTCCGGGTAATGTGTTGCAACCAGTGTCGTGCAGCCCGTTTCAAGCAAATGATTGAGAATTGCGCGCGCCAACGCCGCTCCCTCCTGCGGATCGGTGCCCGATCCAAGTTCATCAAAAATGACGAGCGAGCGAGCGTCTATATGCTTGAGAATGCGGATGATGTTCGTGATGTGACCGCTGAAAGTGCTAAGCGACTGCTCAATGGACTGCTCGTCGCCAATGTCCGCAAACACATCGTGGAAGAGCGGCAGTTCCGAACCACTCTCCACAGGGATGTGCAGGCCGCTTTGCGCCATGACTGCAAGCAACCCGACTGTTTTGAGTGATACCGTTTTTCCGCCCGTATTTGGTCCCGTAATAACTATAGCACGAGTGCCTGGCAGCGGGTCAACATCGATGGGAACAACAATATTGGAGTCAATTAGTGGATGACGCGCATGTAAAAGTTTTATATTTGGAAGATTACTGACATCTAAAGACTTCTGGTCTTTGACCTTCGACCTTTGAATTAAAACTGGTTCGCTTGCCTTTAACTCCTCCGCATATTTCGCTTTTGCAAACACAAGATCAAGCATCGCAAGATTTTCAACGCCGTATTTGAATTCTTCCGCGTGTTCACCAACCTGCACGGAGACTTCATGAAGAATTCGTCGTTCTTCGTCGCGTGCCTGCAGTTCCAGTTCGCGTACTTTGTTGTTGAGTTCCACAACGGGGAGCGGTTCCACAAATAATGTCGCGCCGCTGGAGGACTGGTCATGGACGACAGCCTTGATCTGTCCTTTGAACTCTGCCCGCAAAGGGATGACGTAACGCCCGTCGCGTTGGGTGATGATAGGTTCCTGTAGCTTGTTCGCTGAGTCGGTCAGATATTTTTGCAAACGAGACATCAAACGGTCGTGCGCGATCTTGATCTCGCGCCGCAAGGATGCAAGTTTCGGAGACGCGGAATCCAACACCTCGCCTCGATCGGAGAGGATGCGCGTGATCGCATCCACGATTCCGTGAGATTCTGGCAGACTCTCCGCGATCATGGAAAGACGCGGAAATTCTTCATGCTTGCGCTCGAAGGTTTTCTTCAACACGCGGCACGAAATCAGCGTAGACTTCACATCCAGCAATTGCTGCGGGTCGAGCACT
>DNDO01000111.1:1318-1562 GCA_003484265.1 Anaerolineae bacterium | reverse complement strand
ATTGCTGCGGGTCGAGCACTCCGCCCCTCGCCGCCAAATCGACTGCTTTGCGGATGTCGTGCGCGCCGCCCACGCCGACATCCTGAACGGAAAACAACCTGCGAGCTTCGGTCGTTTCTTCCAGACGGGCAAGAGCAAGGTCGTAGGAATCGGTCGGCTCGAGTTCGAGCGCCAATTCCATCGATGCGGAAAAGGCGCAATATGACTTCAACCGCTCGCGTATCTTTGGGTATTCGAGGACTTT
>DNDO01000111.1:603-1079 GCA_003484265.1 Anaerolineae bacterium | reverse complement strand
AGGGTTTTAGAATCCATTGCGCTGGGAATTATAAACCACCCTTCGTTATCGCAATGGGGACGAATGATCGGTGATAACTAGGATGAATTCTTTAGTACATTGATGATGTTCTTTGTCCATTCGATCTCAAATCGAATTCTGCGAATGCCATATTCCAAAGAAAACATCTCGCGGATCACGCCTTTTTGGAGAGCATTCCCGGGAAGCGGGACGGGCATTTTCAAGGATTCGCCGCGGTGTTCCAACTCTGCAAGTTCGGATCGCAATACTTTCAATCTTTCCTCTTGAACATAAAGCTGTGCTTCGACAGGGATGGCGTCGCTAAAATGTAATTGTGCCAGGAATGGATTGTGCGACCCGGATGCTTTCCCTGGCTCTGCCAGCCAGTTCTTTAATTCTTTGCGCCCTTCCTTAGTCAGTGAATAAACCTTTTTGTTCGGGCTGTCATCCTGAATGACCGTCTCGAATTCGACCCA
>DNDO01000111.1:0-332 GCA_003484265.1 Anaerolineae bacterium | reverse complement strand
CGGTAGATGCGGCTGATATCGGCTTCCCAAAAAAAGTGGATGACTGTCTCCAATTCCTTTTTTAGATCGTAACCGGATTTCGGTTCCTTGCGGAGCATTCCAAGAATGATATGGGGCAGGGACATGTTCGATTCCTCTTGACGATATTATGAATCCCGAATAATATATGCGGGCGCATATATATGCATGTGCGATTAATAGGACAAATTTTACTACTGCCACCCTGTTATGTCCACAATAGGAGAAAACAACATGAAACAATTAATTTTATTAATAACTCTTCTTATTACCGCATGTGCGGCACCCACGCCTCCTCCAACGCCGACAGCTGT
>DNDO01000139.1 GCA_003484265.1 Anaerolineae bacterium | reverse complement strand
CAGACCATTTCCCCTACACTATAAGCAAGTCTGCGTTGGCTACGATGACAAAATCCATGGCAGTCTCGCTTGCTCCTAAAATTTTAGTGAACGGGCTGGCACTCGGTGCCATCCTGCCTCCGTCCGATGGAACCGAAAATCAGGATATCATCAAGAAGGTTCCGATGAAACGATGGGCTGATAAAGGAGAGATCGAACAGGCATTAATCTTTTTGCTTACCTGCCCGGGATACATCACCGGCGAGATCATCCATGTGGATGGCGGCCGGCATTTGGTTTGAAACGCGAATTTACTCTTTACCATATTATCTACACGCTGGCGCAAAGGAAAATATTCTATGGACAAAGTTATCATCAAAAACCTTCTCGTTAGAGGCATCATTGGCATCCGCGATTGGGAACGGAAACGTCAACAGGATATTCTAATCAACATCACCATCAGTACAGACACCCGCCGCGCGGCGATTTCAGATGATATTAAAGATTGCGCTGATTACAGCACAATTTCAAAAAAGATACAGGCTCATGCTGAAAGTGCCGGACGGTTCACAGTGGAGGCTCTCGCAAATGACCTTGCTGAATTATGCCTTCAAGAAAATAATGTGCAAGAGGTATCGGTTAGAGTCGAGAAGCCCGGCGCAGTCAGGTTTGCGGACTCTGTCGGTGTGGAGATCGAACGAAGCCGTGATGAATGAATCACACCAGGTATATTTGAACCTTGGCTCGAACATCCAGCCGGAGATCAATCTTGTTAAGGCTGTAGAACTCCTGCATGAATACGGAGAAGTGAAAAAAGTTTCCAACGCCTGGGAATCTGAAGCGGTTGGAATGGATGGTCCAAATTACTTGAATGCTTGTGTTTTGTTTCTCGCCCCATATATGCTAATTGAGTTAAAGGATAAAGTCATTCGTCCGATCGAATCGCAACTAGGGCGCTTAAGGCAGGAAAACAAATACGCACCACGCACCATTGACATCGACATTATCCTGTTTGACGAAATACCTTTCAACCTCAAGGTATGGGGTTTCGCATTTGTTATTATCCCTCTCGAAGAAATTCATTCCGACTATAAAAATCCGACCACGAATGAAACAGTCTCGCAAACAGCGGCACGTATCCGACAGGAAGTTTGGATGGTGATGCGTCCTAAAGTATTAAGCTCCTTCACCGGCGGCATGCAAAAGTCCTAGAGTTGGAGCGGTTTTGATCCACGAGATATATTGTCCAGGAACTCCTGCCGGGTGGCAAGGTTTGTGCGAAATCCCCCATGCATCGCAGAGGTCGTCATACGGGCGTCGTGCTTCTTCACACCGCGCATCATGGAGCATAAATGCATCGCCTCGACTACAACTGCTACTCCCTGCGGCTTGAGCGTATCTTGAAGAAAATCAGCGATCTGGCGGGTCATGCGTTCCTGAATCTGTAACCTGCGCGCATACACATCCACGATCCTGGGAATCTTCGAAAGACCGATCACTTTACCAGCTGGTATATATGCGATATGTGCGCGCCCTATAAAGGGCAGCATATGATGCTCGCAAAGGCTGTAAAATTCTATATCACGGACAAGCACCATCTCATCATAGTTGATGTCAAATAATGCGCCGTTGATAATTTGGACGGGGTTCGCCGTGTACCCGCTTAACAATTCAACATACATTCGCGAAACACGATCAGGGGTGTTCTTCAACCCGTCACGCTCCGTGTCTTCACCAATAGCTATTATCAGTTTACGGATAATATCCTTCACTCGACCAGTATCGACGTTGGTTCGAGGATCATGGGAATGATCCATGTCGTCATGAAAATTCATATTCGATATTTTCTCCTTGTAAAAACCAGCGGCCCCTTGAGCTGCTGGTTTTTACAGTCTTTAATTCATTAGCCAATCACAGGCTCGATCAAGCCATATGAGCCGTTTCGGCGACGGTACAAAACCTGGATCGAGTTCTTTTCGGCGTTAAAGAAAACGAAGAAATTGTTATGCCCAAGCAGGCGCATTTGTTCAACAGCCTCGTCTTCATTCATGGGCATCAAAACGAATTTTTTACGGCGCGCGATCAAGGGGAGCAGTTCACCAGTCTCATCAACAGGCCATTCTTCCTCGACAACTTCAGCAGCGGAACGCCCGTCTCCCCGGCCATGGTAATGCTTCCCTTTATAACGCTCGATCTGACGCTGCATTTTATCAAATGCAGTATCAAAGGCAACGGTCAAATCTTCGGAGCGTTCCTCCGAACGCAGAATATACCCTTTTCCCCGAACGGTTATCTGCGCAACTTGACGATCACTTGCGCTCCTTGCAGACTTAAGGTGAGACAACTCAACTCGGATCTCATCGATCTCTTGAAGGTATCTTTCCAATTTGGCGGCTTTCATTTCAACATGCTCGCGTGTGTTATCGGTCAACCTCATATTCCGAGCCAAAATTTCAATATTGTTCGCCATGTGTACCTCCTCAATAGAATATCAGCCACTCAGTCGAGTGACTGTCAAACACGAGACATATCGTGATGTGAAAGTGCGCGCGCAATGGTGATTGAATAAACATCACGCGCACCTGCGGATATAAGCGCTGTCGCGCAAGATTGGATTGTGGAGCCAGTCGTTGCCACATCATCCATTAATAGGATGGACTTCCGATTCACAACCGCTGGGCTGGCTTGATACGCATTAATGACGTTTTCCTTCCGCTGTGAGATTGATAAACCAACCTGCGAGCGGGTGTCACGTGTCTTCCACAAGGCTTGTGGACTATATTGCAATCCAACCTCATATGCAAGTGGACGTGCAACCAATCCAACTTGATTATAACCTCTCTCTTTTAAGCGGCTTTTACCAAGCGGAACCGGTACAAGCATATCAACATCCCAGTCCAACGACTGGACAAAATCCGCCATTTGTCTGGCAATTGCTTCACCGATCCCAACATTACGCCGATATTTCAAAGTATGTAATGCGTTTTGCACGGGCGAATCGAAGACCGCCCATGACCGCATTTTCCGGTACACAGGCGGATTTAATTTACATTTTTCACAGGTATTAATACCGTTCGTGGGAATACCGCAAGTATCGCAGAGGGGATTATGTATCAATGGGACGCGAGCCTGACAATCCAGACACCAGCGGCTACCGACCTTCCCACAGCCGCCACAAGTTGGAGGGAAGAGCAGATCAATCCCGAGCCAAGCCAATCGACTAATTCTATAGGACCACTTAACCTTATTCACTGCAAATTACAGGACTTGCAATATAAATTACCCTATAGTGATGAAGCGATCTGCAATGCAGCAGGCGTTAGAATGATGATCATAATGGTTGGGAAAATCAGGAATGCCATGGGTAGAACCATCTTCACCGGCGCTTTGTGAGCTTGTTCTTCTGCGTACTGGCGGCGCTTTACTCTCATCTGGTCAGATTGAATTCGCAGTATTTTTGCCATACTTACGCCAAGCTGTTCGCTCTGGATAATCGCAGCAACAAAACTTGTCATCTCAGCCACGCCTAACCGATCAGACATATCCTTCATTGAATCACGACGAACCTTACCGAGCTGGATTTCCCTGATCGTACGGGCAAATGCAAGCGACAATTGGTTATCCCACTTTTCGCTTACCTTTGACATTGCAGCATCGAATCCCAGACCTGCCTCAACGCAAATCGTCAGGAGATCAAGAGCATCCGGCATTGCTTTTCGAACCTCGCTTTGACGACTGGTTATTCGACGTGTCAGCATAATGTGGGGAAGAAAGAATCCGCCGAGCGCAGCTCCTCCGATGTACAGGGCATTGTCACCAGGGTTAGGCGACGGAGATATCAATACCATGGCGGTGACAAAACCGCCCATCACAACTCCAAGAATAAACCTGATAGCGAGGAAGGTAGGAGCATCAATCGGCCATGGGTTGCCTGCCAACTCCATATTCCTTGCTGTATCTTGAATCGCTTTTTGCGGCGTAAAACGTACAGATATTTCACCAATACGCCTGATAATCGGAATCAGAACACGTTCGCTAAATGGCTGGGATAGTTCGATCTCCTCCAGGGAAACAACGTCGCCCCGTTGGAGGTAGTCAGCAAGTCGAGCCTGCAATGGATCGTCTTCCTCTGATTGACCAAACTGCCTAAGGCTTACTGCGATCACAGCAATGACCAAAACAAGGACAAACAACCCACCTACAATAAAAATAATGGTTGTCATGTTACACCTCTATATCCGCGATTCTTTGCATCACGAAATAACCAGCTGTAATCATTCCTATGATAACAGCGACCGCAATCAGCCCACACGCGGGTTGAGGCAATATGGGATTGGGGTTGAAGAAACTTCCGATGTATTCGGGGCTGATGAACCATAACGCAAGAGCCAATCCTACGGGGATCAGTGACAAAATACTACCTGATGCCCGCACATTTGCAGTCATCACCCTAATCTCGCCCTTGATCCTCACTCGTTCACGGATTGTAAACGAAATAGTATCCAATATCTCTGAAAGATTTCCACCAACTTCCCTTTGTACATTTATTGCCGTGACTACAAAATCCAGATCATCACTGGGAATACGCCGCAAAAGATTATCCAATGCTTTTTCCATTGGGATGCCAATCTGCATCTCCTGCACAACCCTTCGGAACTCGTCAGACATGGGAGCCGGAAGTTCGCGACTCACCGATTCCATTGCCTGCATTGTTGAATAGCCAGCCCGCAAGCCATTCACCGTCAGGTTTAACATATCACCAAGCTGGTCGTTGAATTTCACCAATCGTACGCTTTGCTGGCGCTTGACATAGAATCTTGGCGCGAAAAAGCCAACAATCGCTCCGATAATTATCGAAGCCCAGTGTCCTTGAATCAGCCAAGCAAGGGCTCCAACAACCACCGTCGAGATAAATATCAATGCATAATATTCCGCGACGGTAAATTTGAGGTCAGCGCGCGCCAATTCCCTCGCGACTAGATCGCCAGAAGAAGATTTGGCAACTCTTCTATTTACCCATTCAGTTACTATGGACTTCGACGCATCCTCCTGGGCTTCTCTGGCTTGCTGATCATCTACAAATTGACCAAGGCGGTCCTCGACCAGGGAGCGTTCACCCGATATGGCTACAACCACGCCAACTATCAGGAGTACCAATATCAGGATCCCACCAATCAATAATGGACTCATATCTTAACCTGTCATTATCCTATTAATAGCGCCGCCTGTCGCCTATACCAAAAATGGACGGCGGCAGACTTATCCCCGCCGCTTCAATCTTGTCGATGAATTTTGGTCTCAATCCGGTTGGCCGCAAGCGTCCTACCACCTTGCCTGCTTCAACACCCGTTTGTTCGAATACAAAGATATCCGTCATAGTGATTACATCGCCTTCCATGCCGCTTACTTCTGTAATGCTCGTCACCTTTCGAGTCCCATCACGCATACGCTCCTGTTGACATATGACGTCGATCGCGCTAGCTGCTTGTTCTCGAATGGCACGTACCGGGAGGTCCATTCCTGCCATGAGACACATCGTTTCAATACGTGAGAGGGCATCACGCGGTGTATTCGCATGTGCTGTCGTCATTGAACCATCATGACCCGTATTCATAGCTTGAAGCATATCCAGCGTTTCACCACCACGGCACTCTCCCACGATAATCCTTTCAGGGCGCATGCGCAATGAGTTGATGACGAGATCCCGAATCGTAATTTCGCCGCGTCCTTCGATGTTAGGAGGGCGTGATTCCAAAGTGACGACGTGCTCCTGTCGAAGCTGCAATTCAGCAGCATTTTCAATAGTTATTATCCGTTCGTCGTCAGGAATGAAACCGGACATCACGTTGAGAAGAGTGGTTTTCCCTGACCCGGTGCCGCCGGAAATCAATACGTTCAAGCGTGCTTCCACGCACGCCTTCAAGAATTGAACACTTTCATTCGAAATTGAGCCGAATTGGATCAACTGATCAATCGTAATGGGATTTTTTGAAAACTTACGAATTGTGAGTGTCGGTCCCACGAGGGAGATCGGGGGGATGACTGCATTAACACGTGAACCATCGGGCAGGCGGGCATCTACGTATGGGCTCGACTCGTCGATCCGACGCCCTAAAGGGGCAACAATGCGGTCGATGACACGCATAACGTGATCGTTATTTTCGAAAGTCACCGGCACCCGATGAAGTTTACCTTTTCGCTCGATGTAAACATTTTTTGGCCCGTTCACCATGATTTCTGTAATCGTATCATCCTCTAGCAAAGGCTGAAGAGGACCAAAGCCCAGAATTTCAGCTGCGATCTGTTCGAACAGCCGGGCGCGTTCAGGCCTTGAAAGAACAATATTCTCTTCCGCAAGAATTTGTTCAAAGAGGTCCTGGATTGTACGGCGAACCTCATCCGTCCGGGTAATATCCATCGATGGATCCAACTCGGAGAGAAGTTTATTTTGTACACGCGTTTTTAGGTCGAAGTAGGAACCGGCTTGTGGCGATGTAATTGGGGCATTCACTCTTCGCGATTGTAATGACGAAAGGCGGGACCCTTCGCCATCCTGTCCAGATGATTGACCTCCACCCGATGAGGATCCGCCACCCTGTCCCTGTTCAATTCGCTTTAATAGAGACATATTGTTTTTTCTCCTTGCATGTTTTCATACGAGTAAACATTCGACTATATTCTATTCTCCACCGGTTCCCTGTGTTGAAACCCGGTTCCGGATATTCTCCGCAAGAGAAAGAACGCCGCGTGCGACGGGTTGATTTTTATTATCCAACATAAATGGTATGCCCCGATTTACAGCCTTCACGGCTGTCGCTTCGTCCGTAGGTATTACTAAAGCAACCTCCTGCTTTAGGTTTTCAGCCACACGATCAGGCGTAATATTCACCTTCTTATCAAACCGGTTCATAATAAACATGACACGATCACGTTGGACTCCGAGATTTTGTAATAGATCAAGAAAAAGGCGGCAGTTTTTAATGGCTGGGATATCTTGTGTAGTAACGAGAACGATAATATCGCTCACATCAATGGTCGCCAAGGTCAGATCAGTAAGGATCGGAGAAGTATCGACAATGACATATGAATATAACTGGGTAAGATATTCGAGCATTTTTGCAAACTGGCCGCTCGATACCTTTTCCGCATGTTCAGGTCGATTCGGAGCGGCAAGTATGTGCAATCCTGTGGACGAATGTTTAACCATGACTTCTTCCACAATCTCAGCATCCAATTCGTCAGCACGCGGTGCAAGGTCAATTACAGTATTCTTACCCTGTTCATTGACAAAAACTGCCACATCACCAAATTGAAGATTTCCGTCCACCAATGCAACACGCGAGTCACCATTATTTAGTGCAAAAGCCAGGTTAACTGCCAGTGTAGTACACCCAGTGCCACCTTTGGGGCTGTATACAGCCACAATCTTTCCTCGTGGACCACCATAGTTCGCTGATGTGCTCAAGGCTCCAGATACTGGTGCTGATTGAACGCGGACAGCTTTTGATCTCTCCGACCTTGCCATTTCTCCAGCGCGTCGAATCGCTGATATCAACTCATCACCCATAGGTGGTTTGGTGAGAAAGTCCCGTGCACCAACTAACATGGCACGGCGCATGTAATTCTGATCGTTCTGCACAGATAGAATGACTACCTGAACACTGGGTTGTTTAGCGCGGATGGCTTCTGTAGCGGCAATCCCGTCCATATCCGGCATGTTAATATCCATCAAGACTACATCGGGATCCATGTCCTCTGAAACTTGGATTGCTTCTTTACCAGTTCGGGCGATACCAATAACTTCAACATCAGACTCAAATTGCAAAAGCTTCTTTACATTTTCACGTGTTTCAGAAACGTCGTCCACAATCAATACGCGAATTTTATCGCCTGCCATGCGCTAATTCCTTAAATATTTATTTATTGTTGCTGGGGTTGAGCCTCAATGATGTCATTTGGCAAAAGAGGAGGAGCCAAAAAGTCCAATCGAGGTTGCTGACCATATGGAAGCTTGGATGGCAGGGAAATATTGTATTGTGTTAATATACTGGTAAGTGTCGCAGATTGCGCATCCACGCGTGAACTATCGTTTGGATTGCGCAAGGTCATAGTCAATACGGCACCGCTATAAACAAAATAATTGAGGGAGATGGAATCTTGCGGCGAGACCATCAAGGTGATGATATCTGGGGATTGCTCCGCCTGGGTGGGAGCCTGAGCCGCCGCTGCTGGGTCTTGCGGCTGTGCCGCAGCTTGCAATTGCAACGGGAAATTTCCAAGATTCATCACAGTAACGTTTTGCAATACAATCTGACATACCAGACGTGGACGCTGCGGTTCAGACGGAACCACGTAGATCGGTTTTTGGAAAGTCGGATCAAGTTCTGTGCGTCCCTGACGCGATGGGTCCTCCAGCGTGGTGGGCACTATCGAAATAATAGGTTGGCTTTCGGGTGGAAAGAAAATGTCATTCACTGCTGATACATAATTTGGAAGGACGGTTTGATATGCAGGGTCTAAATCCACAAATGTCATACAAACATTTACATTCACTCGTGCGCCGTCATTGATACCGTAAGCAGATGTAGCAAGTCGATTCGTTGGAACAGAAACCGCCACCATACCCGGAGGCACTTGAAGCGCCCAAGCAGGACCAGATAAATCTCCGGGGCCTGAGCCTACCATGGATGACGTAATCAGGGTTCCCTGATCCAATGTAAAGCGGGCGGTCTGCCCCACCAGATTTGCTTCCTCGCCGGCTTCGAACATTACTTCTGCCACATTTTCCACAGGCAGTGAGAATGTGGCGAGCATTTCTGCGGTGATTTCTGTGCCTTGGGGAACATTTTGTGCGGCATAATAAACCTGTCTCGATGCTTCTGGAGTAGAGATCACTGACGGGGCACCACCGCCAAATTGAGTAAATGCCAGGTACAGAACCACCAATCCTATAACAACAATCAAAACGAGCAAGAGTAATATTCGTCCGCGACGCATGAGATAGTTCTCCTCTCAAATCCTCCGCCATTAAATTAAGCGGTAAGGCTGTTTGAAATATTATACAGTATAACCCCCTAAATCAAGAATAACAAATTGGTAGAAAAGTAAGGTTCCGCAGCACTTGACACGAAGAAAAGTTGTGGAAATCAGGGGCTGCGAATTGGATTAAGATCGAGCTGGAACAGCAAATACCACTCGCGCACCGCTTCCGACTGAACTATCCAACTCAAAATTCCCGCCAAGCATTTCCGCCCGCTCCCGGATCAACTTTAACCCGAGGCTGTTTCCTTGTTGTACGCTATCAGGATCAAAACCCCGTCCGTTATCCTCAACACTAACACGAACCCGTTCATCCCCCATATCCAAAAGCACCTTTACCTGGGTTGATTGACTATGGCGCGCAGCATTACCCAACAATTCCTGTATGGCGCGGAACAGCATCACCTCAAGATAAGGCTCGAGGCGTCTCTCATTTCCAGTAACTGTGACGTTTACATCCAAGGATGTCTGTTCCTTGAACGCGTCAGCATACCGGCGAACAGTAGGGACAAGACCGAGGTCGTCTAACATCATAGGGCGAAGCTCAAATATAAAGTTGCGCACTTTTTGAAATGTCCCCATCGCAGAACCCTTCAGGCTATTTAGCTCCTCTTTTGCCTGTGCAGCATCAATGTCGAACAATCGCATGGCAATCTCTGTTTGTAATATGAAGTTGGACAATGCCTGCGCAGGACCGTCGTGCAAAAGCACATTGGCTAG
>DNDO01000164.1:1553-6031 GCA_003484265.1 Anaerolineae bacterium | reverse complement strand
GATTTGAAATCACCCGACTCGGATCGAGATCGCGGCGCTCGACGCCCGGACTTTTCGCCATGCCGCGGAAACTGCCCCTGCATCTCGAGATTTTTTTGCCGCAATCAAGCGCCGCCGCTTCGGGACTCGACCGAGCCTGATCGCTGAACTCAAGCGTGCTTCACCCTCAAAGGGATTCCTCGCCCCGCACCTTGACCTCTTCGAGATGGCTGATATTTATACTCGGAATGGTGCATCTGCGATATCAGTGTTAACGGATGAAAAGTTCTTCAAGGGAAAACTCGAAACCTTGCATGAATTACGTTTTGAACGCAATTCCGAATTACCGTTGCTGAGAAAAGACTTCACGATCGACGAAGTCCAGCTCTACGAAGCCCGCGCAAATGGAGCGGATGCCATCCTTCTCATTGCCGCCGCGTTGACCGATGATATTCTTTTCGCTGATCTACATGCTATTGCATTGAGTTTGGGATTGGCTGCATTAGTCGAAGTCCACGATGAAGTTGAGACCGAACGCGCGTTGAAACTAAAAGATGTGAAATTGATAGGTATCAACAATCGCAATCTTGCCACTTTTGATGTCACTCTTGAAACGACAGAAAAACTCCGCCCGATGATCCCACATGATATTGCTGTGGTCGCTGAAAGCGGAATTTTCGATGCAAGCGATGTTGAACGATTGGCGCAAGCGAATGTGGATGCGATCCTTGTTGGCGAAGCGTTGGTGACTTCGGACGATATCCCTGCAAAGGTGAAGGAGCTTTCTGGTATGAATGCTTGAGCTATTCCAGGCGGATGTATAAACGCTTATTGATCCTGCCCTTGTTGTCTATCCGGAAGATCGAGAGCCTGCCGATTTCACCGGTGCTGTGGACATGAGTACCTCCACAAGCCTGGGCGTCGAACCCCTCGATTTCAACCACCCTTACCTGGTTATTGTGGATCGGCGGTTTTACGGTCAGTGTCCGCAGGAGATCTGTCCGCGAAGAAAACTCGTCTTCGCTGATATAGTAAGCTTTTATCGGGTGATTCTTGGTGAGAACATTGTTGACACTTTCTTCAAGGACGGGCACGATTTCTGGTGAAAAGTTCTCAAACTTGAAATCTATTCTTGAGTACTCCGTTCCGATCTGAACACCAGTGATCCAGGCATTATACGTGTGCAATGCAGTCGTATTTAGAATATGTAAAACAGTATGATAGCGCGTTAGTGCCAGCCGTTTTTTAGTGTCAATTTTCAAGTGGGCGACCTGCCCGGCAACGTCTTGTGGAGCCTTGGAAATTAATTTGTGCCAGATGATCCCTTCGCTGTCCGAATATGCCGATACAATCTTCAGCATTGTACCGTCGTGAAAATGAACCTCCCCTTCATCCGCGGGTTGACCACCCCCGCCGGGATAGAATGGAGATTGATGGAATGCCATCTCGTTGTCGCGAATACCAACGATGATCGCGTCCGCAGAATATACTGGATTATCGAGCAAATAAAGACGGGCTGTTTCTGACATGATCGGACTTGATTTTAACTTATGACCAAAATTAAAGTGTGCGGAATTACGACTCTCAACGACGCTCATGCAGCCATTGTTCTTGGCGCAAATTTGATCGGGTTTAATTTTTACCCCATGAGTCCGCGTTTTATCGAGAAGAATTCGTGCGCTGAAATTTCATCGGAACTGAAACTCAAATATCCACAGATCAAGCTCGTTGGCGTTTTTGTGAATTCGTCGGTGGAAGATGTGAATGAGATTCTTGAGACCTGCTCACTGGACCTGGCTCAACTCCACGGCGATGAACCCCCTGAAGTGTTTTCTGTCTTCAGCGGAAGAGCGTTCAAGGCATTTCGCGGGATACCCGATGATGTAACTGGTTATGAGAGAGAGGAAGCCCCGGTATGTTTAGTTGATGCCGCCGTTAAAGGGCTTTATGGGGGCAGCGGCGTCACTGCCGACTGGGACGGCGCTGCGGAGATGGCGAAGAAGTATCCGTTGTTGCTGGCTGGCGGACTCACGCCCGAGAATGTCGCGGAGGCGGTCCGCAGGGTCAAGCCTTGGGGCGTGGATGTCGCTTCGGGGGTGGAGTCAGCCCCGGGGAAGAAAGATGCGACGAAGTTGTCAGCATTTGTAAAAGCAGTTAAGGGATTGGAGACTAAAGAATAATCAGTCTCCAATCTCCAGTCTTAGAATGAGGAACTCATGACATTACTACCAACAAAATTCGGCCCGTATGGCGGACAATTCGTGCCAGAGACCTTGATGCCCGCATTGATCGAGTTGGAAGAGGCGTTCGTCTCGGCGAAAGCGGATGCGGCATTTCAAGCGGAATTTAACAAGTTGATGGCGTCGTTCGTGGGGCGCCCGACACCGTTGACCTACGCAAAACGTCTCTCTGAGAAATTAGGCGGCGCGCAAATCTATTTGAAGCGTGAAGATCTGGCGCACACGGGCGCTCACAAGATCAACAATGCGTTGGGGCAGGCATTGTTGGTGAAGCGAATGGGGAAGCAGCGCGTGGTGGCAGAGACGGGCGCGGGGCAGCACGGCGTTGCATCGGCGACAGCGGCAGCATTGTTGGGACTTGAATGCGTGGTGTATATGGGCGAAGTGGATATTGCGCGTCAGGAACCGAACGTTTTTCGGATGAAGCTGCTCGGCGCGGAAGTGAGACCCGTGAGCTCGGGGACGAAAACATTGAAGGACGCGATCAATGAAGCGATCCGTGATTGGGTGACAAATGTGAATGATACGCATTACCTGCTCGGCTCGGCGCTGGGACCACATCCGTACCCGACTATCGTACGCGAGTTCCAGTCCGTGATCGGGACGGAAGCTCGTAATCAAATGATGATGGATGCAGGGCGGTTGCCTGATACGGTCATCGCGTGTGTTGGCGGCGGGTCGAACGCAATTGGTGTCTTTAGCGGATTTGTGGATGATGAACAAGTTGAATTAATCGGTGTCGAAGCAGGCGGCAGCGGAATCGAATCTGGCAAACATGCGGCTCGGTTTGGCGACCCATCGAAGGGGCGCATTGGTGTCATTCACGGCACCCGGACGTATGTCTTGCAGGATGAAGACGGTCAGATCGCGGAGACACATTCCGTCTCGGCTGGGTTGGATTACGCGGCGGTTGGTCCTGAACATGCATTGTTGCGTGACCTGGAGCGTGCCTTTTATACATCTGCAACAGATAAAGAAGCATTGAGTGCATTTCACGAGTTGTGCCATACGGAGGGAATCATCCCTGCGCTGGAGTCGTCACATGCGGTGGCGGAAGTCATCAAGCGCGCGCCAACGATGAGGAAGGATCAGGTGATTCTTGTCAATTTGTCGGGGAGGGGCGATAAGGATTTGAATACAGTGATGAAAGAAATGGGTAACTTGTAATTGGTCATTTCAGTGGTTGAGTAGCCGCGAAGCGGCGTATCGAAACCACCAGTCACATAAACAGGAATAATTATGAACCGCATCGAAATCGCATTCAAAAATAAACCGATCTTCATGCCCTACTTTCCATTGGGTTACCCTGATTTGGACACATCCATTGACGTGATCGAAGCGCTCGCCAAGAACGGCGCGGACTTGATCGAAGTGGGACTGTCGTTCTCCGATCCGCTCGCGGATGGACCTGTGATCCAGCACGCGACGCAAATTGCCCTGGAAAAAGGAATCACAGTCAAGAAGTCGCTCGCAGCCGTGAAGGAATTGCGCAGACGCGGCGTGGACATCCCATTGATCCTGATGGGTTATTACAACCCCATGCTGGCATATGGACTGGAGAAATTTGTCCGTGATGCAAAAGAAGCTGGCGCGGACGGATTCATCATCCCTGATCTGCCGATGGAAGAGTCGGATGAATTCGTAGGGTTGAGTCATGACTCGCCCCTACCTCTAATACCGATGCTTGCGCCGACTTCATCCCCCGAACGCATGGAAATGATCGCACGCAAGGCAAAGGGTTTTGTCTATCTAGTTTCGGTGACAGGCATCACAGGCGAGCGTAAATCCCTCTCAGAAGGACTTGGCGAGTTGATTGCGCAGGTACGTGAGCATACGTCCGCGCCTGTGTGTGTGGGGTTTGGAATTGGAACACCTGAACAAGCCAGGGAAGTTGGCGAGATGGCGGATGGGGTCATTGTTGGAACAGCTTGTGTGAGGACGATTGGAGGAAGTAAAAGTCCCGTTGAGACTGCGAGGGAGTTCGCGAGGAGTTTTAGAGAGATGTTAAAATAACGATATGGCGTTACAAATATCAGCATTCAAAGGAATAAGATATGATCGTTGGAAGGGGGAAAAGAAGCTTTTTGATCCAACTTGGTTGCTTGTTGATGACAAAATAAGCAATATATGTCAAGAATTTTCAAAGTGTGATGAATCTCAGCGAAATTCACTTCGTAATCTTATTAGTGACGACATAAATAATACTCTGGTCACATATAGCTTGCGAATGTCAATTTTTGCAATGAGGCAAAGTAATCT
>DNDO01000164.1:0-1257 GCA_003484265.1 Anaerolineae bacterium | reverse complement strand
AGCAATGAGGCAAAGTAATCTTGAATTTATTAGGAATAGCTTTATCGCACTGGCAATGATTAATTCAAAAATATATGATTATAGAGATTGGCATGTGTTGTCAGTGCCAATTTATGTATCTTACAAGATTGGGGGAGATACCGACAAATTTCTAAAAGAAGCCATTAAATTAACTGACAATTATGCAGTAGAACGAATGCAAATGGAAATAGGCAGAAATCGTGGATTACAGTTATTCGATGAAATTGAAACAGAAAATGGAATGGGATTAATTGGAAAATGGCACGGGAAGATTAACTCGAGTTATGACCTAAAACGTACAGCATTCGAAATAACAAAAATGATAGAGTCTGATAAAAAATATTTAGCTGACGATATAGATTCTGCTGATAAACTTCCAAAAATATGGCTATCTGGTGTTGACGATGCTCAATTAGAGAAAATTTTGATGGGGACAAGGGCGGGAATTCAAGTTTCTGCAACGTTGTTACCAAATATCCACCCTAGCCACACTTACCAAGTTCTTTGGGTTCAAATATACGAATTTCCTAATGTTGAAGATGTAAAAGTATTGTTTGCAATTTCTCAAAAGGTTAAGGCTGTTGGTTACAACATGTTTGCTATTAAATATGATAGATTGTTTTGTGTTGTAATTTCAAGATGCGTTGCACAAAATTGTATAGCTTATGAAACGCAAGGTAGTATTCAGCGTTACAAGCATAAATTAATTGAGATAGTAAAGAAGTATGCTTCGACAACATCTTCGAATGCTCCTTAAGTTATGGATCGATTTGATATTGCTTCAGTACCTGTTGCTGTCTCAATGGTTTGACCCGCCTCAAAATTGGACGTGAACCAGCGATAGGCTTGTTCGCGGTCCGCGCCGCCTTCGTCGGTGGATAACAATTGTTCTGCGTACGCGGCTAAATCTTCGATCACGCGTTCATAGCGATAATATGCCATCACGGTGAAATCAATCTCCGTTTTTCCATAACCTTCGTAGAAATCGGTTTCGTCCCGTTTGCTTTTCCAAATGTCATCGATCCCGCCGCCGATGAACATCAGGTCACGTTCTTTGGGGGCAAGGAGGGGAGCGTCCCAATCGACGATAAAAAATTCATCCTTATCCGTAATTAAGATGTTGCCCCCGTGAATATCTGTGTGACACAAAATCAGTTCGTGCGAATGTGATTGAAGTTCTGAAGCAAGTTCTTCTGTCCGCCTGATGAGACGACCAATTTCATGCCGTTTGGATTT
>DNDO01000046.1:10978-12798 GCA_003484265.1 Anaerolineae bacterium | reverse complement strand
AACGGCGTTCGTCTTGTTGACATTAACGGGAGTGAAACGCAATACCAAGTCCGCGCGACGAATGATCCGCGCGAGTGTGCCGGGGCAAAACACGCCATCGTTCTTGTCAAAGCCTGGCAAACAGAACGCGTCGCAACTCAATTAAAAGCCTGCCTCACAGAAGATGGTCTCGCTCTAACCCTCCAAAACGGACTCGGCAATAAAGAGACTCTCGAACAAGCCCTGGATCATTCAGCCAGCGAGAAAACTAGAAAGAAAGTCTCTTCGGCTACATCGCGTGTTGCATTGGGCAGTTGCACCACGGGTGCCACACTGCTCGGACCAGGTCATGTAAAAGCCGGGGGCGAGGGGGTCATCTCATTGGAAAAGAATAAGGCTCTCGGTCCAATGGAAGAGGCGTTGAGGTCGGCGGGATTCAACATTCAACTGGTTGATGACGCAAAGTCATTGATTTGGGGCAAGCTGGTCGTGAACTCTGCGATCAATCCGCTCACCGCTTTATTACGCATTAAAAATGGAGAGTTGCTGGAACGTCCAACCGCTTGTGAAATGATGAAGTCGTTAGCAATTGAAACTGCAAACATTGCCCGCGCTGAAAATATCCAACTGCCATTCGATGACCCTGTAAAAGCTGTGGTGGGTGTCGCAAGAAAGACCGCTGAAAACACCTCATCCATGCTGCAGGATGTGTTGCGCGGCGCACCAACAGAGATCGACGCGATCTGTGGAGCTGTGGTGAATACCGCAAAAAAACACGGCATGGAAACGCCGCTCAACCTGATATGCTGGCTGTTGATCAAAGCTTTATTAGGAGGTGACCTTCTTCCAAATCACCGGGGTAATTGATTGAATTCATATGCAATCATGGCATGGTAAGATAACAATTATATGGAAGGTTTTAACTTTTACCGGCTCGGAGGCAATCCATGCGCAAGCGCATTGTATATCTGGTTCTTTTGATTTTACTGAATGCATCCCCTGCACGCGCGCAAAACGCAGTGGTGCTGGATACATTTAATGTGCAATTATGGGCGGAGCACGACCAGCCCAGCATGCTGGTGATCTATAGATTTGACGTGTCAGCCGAAACACAAATCCCGACGACCCTCGATATTCGCGTGCCCAGCAACGGGAACATTACCGCCGTGGCGTTCGAAGAAGGCGGCGAACTACTATTGGCAGACTATAAGACCAATCCCGTCGAAGATGTCCACTGGCAGGTTATTACGATCTTCCTTACGGAACGCACAACTTATCACGTGGAGTATTACCAGCCGCTCGAGCGAAACGAAAACAAACGATCCTTTACCTTCAAGTTGACAAGCGATTACGACATCGACAATTTCGAAGTTGATGTCCAGGTTCCGAAAGACAGCAAGGCGGTAAAAACTACGCCTGCGATCCCATTCGTTCAAGACCAGCTCTTCCTAAGCGGCGGGGCAATGATGAAATCCATGAGTGAAGGCGACGAATATCAATTGCAGTTGGAATACTCACGCACAAGTGATACGCCGTCCGTACTGCCGCCTTCGGGTCAACAGGTGGAACCTCTCGTACCTGTCGATGCGAACACAGACGGACGAGTTACGCTGGACAACCTGCCCTATGTGTTCGGGGGCTTCGGTGCGATATTGATCGTAGCGGCTCTGATATATCTCCTGCGAAGCGGGTCGCGCATACAGGGAAAACCTCGGCAAAGAAAGGCGCAATCACAAAGCAAGTCATCACAAATCCACTGTCATGAATGCGGTACGCGTGCGCATGATGGAGATCGTTTCTGCCGCATTTGCGGGAGCAAGTTGAGAGTCTAACCCCGAAAG
>DNDO01000046.1:0-10701 GCA_003484265.1 Anaerolineae bacterium | reverse complement strand
GCCATTGCATTCTCATATATCTCACTCACCGCGTTCGGAAGTCTCCTGCTCCTCCGCGATTGCATTATCGGGGACATGCTAGAAGAAGAATAGACACCCTCTGAATTAACCAACCGCGAATGGGAAGAACTTGTACGGTATGCCATTCGTAAAGGGATCATAAAAACCTACTGCCATCGAAGGGCTTATTGAACTCACACGCGGATATTAAGAACGAGATGACAGACGCTTTCGGCGCCTGTCATCTCGTAAAACTCCCCAATGTCGATTGTTGTCCTAAGGGTCGATAATCGACTACTTCACTTGTTCAATGGACCACTCGAGCAAAGCTTTTGTATAGGAAGGGTTATGGACGCCACGACTGGAATCCTCAACAGCGATCAGGATGTAATTCCAGAGGGCTGCACCTTCTTCTTCACTATACTTTCCAACAACCGGGTGGCCATCCTGCCAGAGCCCTCTTGCTTCGAGTAACTCGCCAAGTTCCACGATCATCGCATCAATATCAGTCTGTAAACCGTTGATGTCAAAATTCTCTGCATCAGTATGACAATCCTTGCAGGCTGCTACGGAGGGGAGGAAAGTGTGGTTGTCATTCTCGCCAAGATGGCAGGATACGCAGGTGTTTTCGATCATCGAATAGTGTGCAGCTGGCTTGCCTTCAGCTGGTTCACCTGCCCCACCAATACCCATCAACACAGCAGTTTGTGGACCATGGTGAGGACCCCAGTGAGTACTATTGACATCTGCAAGACCATCAGTCAATGTAAATACCCTGCGCGGCTGGTGGCAGATTCCACACAGATTGCCATTTCCGCCATCATACGAGACGTTTTCGAAAGCAAATAATGGTACTTCGGCAGTGGATTCCAGCGCCCAGTCTTCACTCGTGTAGGTGGTATGAATTTGATGACACGTACGGCAATCCTGGTGGGTTACATCCGAGAAATCGCCCTCCCATTTATTCGGTGTTGAGCCTTCAGCAACCATTTTGGAGAAGGAAGCACCAGAGTGACATGCTGCGCAAGCGCCCCGCCCTCCTGCATATTCAGTGGCTGTGCCTGCACCATGAACAGAAGTCTCCCATGGGGCTTTCTTGCCGGTGATAAGAGCTGTATCGTTGTGGCACTCTGTACAAGTCAAATCTGCTATGGATGCCGGCGCACCTGGTTCGCCCTGAGGACCTTCCGGACCTGCCGGACCCACTGGACCAGGTTCACCAGCGCTGCAGGCTGTAATTACAACTGCTGCTATGATCAGTGTTCCAAATATTATGAGCATTTTTCTAGTAACCATGTTTTTTGCGTTCTCCTTTCAATAAAATTCTTGCAGAGGGCTATTGGTCTATCTCTTAAAGACACCTCTGTTGGTCAGGTTACTGCTTTTAATCTCACCTTTATCTTAATATAAAGTTAATTAGGTGTGAATGACGGATGTCATACCCATAATTGATGAATGTAATCGAATTTATTTGAATGGTCAGAATTAATTCATTTCAAGGGATATACAAGCTTTTTCATCAATTTTCTGGGAAACACCCACAAGATGGGCCAATTGTGGGGAGAGGCACAAGACAGGATACGCTGTCTACTCCACGAATCAATCATAGGAGTGAGGTCATTCGCCGAACCAAAGATCGGGTGTCTGCAGAACTCCTTTTTTATCATCTTCTCATTTACAGGAAGCAGTTAGAGAAAGCAGTAGCCAAGAACGCAATCGCAGTACTCTAATCAATACGGGTTCTTGTTCCGGTCGGCAGACTTATTTGGTCGGCCTGCCATTCCCCTGGCTGCAATAGCTCTCCTGATCTTCCTATTGTCTTTTTTCCGCGGTTATAACCCCTATGGACTCAACACTTCTCCACTGGAAGGCTGTCTATCAACTGTAGTAATGGCTGTGTCCTCGGCAGTGACAAATCCATAGACGCCGGTGAGCATGAGAAGGCCCAGAACTATAGCAATCGGGAAGTAAACCCTCTGCCGCTTGCGAAGCGTAACAGGATCTATGGGAACTTCCGCGATGCCCGCCTTGATATCTGCAAGTTCGAGCGGATGCTCGTGGAGCATCGCGTCTTCCTCCAATTTTCCAGTGAATATGGATTTGTTCAAGCGCCTGATATGCACGCCGTACAAGTGCCAGATAATGATGGCAAGGACGGCAAGCACCGCCTCCCCGCCATGCGCGGCTTTGGCGGCTGGCACAAATTCACCCGGCAGGAACTTCACAGTGGAGATCGGGTTCCACATCATAAAACCGGTAACGACCATGACGACGGTCCCCCAAACAAAAGCCCAGTACTCCATTTTTTCCTCGAACGTATATCGCCCCATTTGAGGATATGATTTCGAAAAGCCGAGATTATAGGTGAACACTCCCCAGGCGTCCTTTGCGTCTTTTAGTGTGGGTAACATGGTCAAGCGGGCACGCTTTACATAAGAAATGTAACCGAAATAAAGGATATGCCAGATCGTTCCTACAAGCATCACGATGGCAGCAATATGATGTATTGAACGCAATCCTTCGATGCCGCCTAGCGTTCTGAGGACCGCAAGTGAAATTCCCGCGTCCGGGTATTTTTGCGGCAACCCAGTCAAACCAAGGATCGTGAAGGACAACAACATGACGAGATGTTCGATGCGACGCGAGAGCGGGAAGCGCTCATAGGTGCGGACCTTTTTTTTGCTCATTTGGTGGACGCATCCTTTCCATTCTTCTTATGCCTCTTATCGACGATGAATCTGCGATAAATATCGCTCAACACAAACACGATCATGCCTCCCAAAACTGTCGGAATGAAGAATTTATAGAATAGGTTGACATAATACACGAGGGGCCAGGTTTCAGGGCTGGGTTCGTAGTGACTCATCCACGAGGCGGTGAATGATTCGGTCGTGGCATCAGGGTGGCATTGCTGGCATTTGACCAACAGATTGCTCTTATGCGCGATCCCGGCAGCGGGGTCGTCCACCTTTGGAATATCGTGAAAGCCGTGGCAATCGGTGCATACAGCTTTGTTGGTGGGCTGATCTGGAAACTGCTCCTCGAACAATTTCACGGTCGTGCCGTGGAAATCAGCCACATAGGTATCCAACACATTGGTGTTCAGCCCATACTTAGACATCATCACTTCATCGGTATGGCAGTCGGCACACACGGATGGAATGCTGTTGTGGAAGGTGTTCGTGTTAGGGTCTTCAATACTATGCACACCATGGCAGTCTGTGCAGGTTGGCACGTCCGCATTTCCTTCGGTGAACAAGGTAGCCCCATGCACGCTGGCAGCGTATGCTTCAAAGACCGCACCATGGCACTGTGCGCATGTTTGTGGAATATCCTGCCGTGCATCGGACAGGATCACACCGGTGGTCTCATCGGTAATGCGGGGCTGGGAATGTGGATCGTGGCAATCAGAACATACTGCGGCGTTCAAATTTCCATCCACAATGGCGGTTTGATGGACGCTGTCAAATGTCTTTTCGTATTGTTCGCTATGGCATTGACGGCAGGTTTCGTAAAATGTCAGCGTGAATTCGCGGGAATTATCAGCTATTATCTCCGGGTGCGGAACTGTCCTGATGTTCGTATGGCAATCCACACATGCGACACCTTCCACCCCATGGACAGAGGTTGAGAAATGGTCCCCGCTGACCGTCAATGACAGAGGCTGTTCCCCAATATCAATGGTCATGCCCTCCTGTTGATGACAGAAAAGGCACGACTCGTCGGATGGTGGTTCTCTTTGCGGATTAGGAGCCGCCGCCACATTCTGGACCGTAAAGCCTGCCGCCGCTAAAAACAATAAGATTAAACCAACAACTGGCAACCAAAAGATAGGCTGCTTTAGAAATTGTCTTCTCATGGCGCTCTCTGGATAAATATTCATACTTATCCTATTCTAAGCAGAGTTAATTATTACCAATAGTGAAGAACATCATATTATCTTTATGATTATGAGCAAAATGGTCCAAATCAAAGACTTATTTACGTGTCAACCAATACCTGATCTCCCGCCCTAAAGGGTATAACGGCAGGAGGTCAATGCGATATTCTTTCCCTGCGTAGTCCTGCATCAATCTAGCCCCATTCCTCAGTACATCTCTATTATACTCCAGAGGTAATTTCATCAACTCGGCTATGGCAGGGTGTGGGTATTTTCCCATTAGACGATGATAAATACTGAACTCCAATTGCCATGCATCAAGTTCACCGTACACTGATAAAGCAGTAACAATTCCTTGTTGCAAATGACGCGCTTCATGAACGATTAATGTCTTGATACGAACATCCTCAAGCGGTGTGTTGTACGAATAGTAATATGAATTCAGGCGGATGTTGCCGAACACTGTCCAAAATGCGCCGACGCTGGGTCGAACGTGTTTGAACCCAACCTTTGTCCGACGCGTCCGTAGAAAATTCACAGCGGCGTTTCCCTCCTCGCCGACCGTTTCCACTGCGGCAAACAGATTCTCCAGCCAGATAGAATGTTCCATAACTTTCTCCAATCTTTTGGCTAAACCTTCAGGTCCCACAAGTATAAAACAAATAAGAGGAAGATGAGAAGAAATCCGTTTTAATGATTGACTTATCGTCGTTAGTAATTTTGTACTGTTTTCATCCCTGTTAGGAAAAATGCCGACGGTTTGATTAGAATCAGTTTTGTAGTTCATTCAAGAAGGAGAGATCTATGTTCAATACAAAATATCTTGCCGGTCTGTTACTGATTGCCGCTGTCCTTTTCATGCAAGTGGGGACAGTCTCGGCCGCGCCCCCGGTTCAAGAAACTACACCCATTACCGGAACAGTCCAAAGCATCAGCCTTGAAACCGATGAACACAGCATTACTACCGTGCTCGTAACAATAGTCGACAATACGGGAGCAACGCAAACCATCCGCTTAACCATTGAAACCGCTCTTGCCCTTGGGTTGATCACACTAGACCCCGCCACCAACGAGCCCATTGTGGACGAAACAAAAATCGGTGGGGATGTAGAGATCGATCCTGCAACGGTCATCCCGGATGAAGAACCCGTTGAAGAACCAAGCCATCCTATTTCAGCGTTATTGGCTGCTTTCTTCGGTGAAGATGCCAGTGTAATAGACGGCTATCACGAAGACGGGTTTGGTTTTGGCGTCATCGCCCAGTCGCTTTGGATGTCACAAAACCTTGGCGGCGATGCGACTCTTGCAGGTCAGATACTGGAAGCCAAACAAAGCGGCGATTACAGCGCCCTTTTCCCCGAAGGCACAGAGAACATACCATCCAACTGGGGCCAGTTCAAGAAATTGGTATCAGAGAAAAAGAACAACCTTGGCGTGATCGTCTCTGGGCATGCCGATAATGAATCAATTGAAGGACAGAGCCAACCGGGGGATGGTCACAATAACGGCAATGGCAATGGCAATGGCAACAAAGATAAGGAAAATAAAGGCAAAGGAAAAGATAAGGATAAGTAGAAGTAAGCAAACTTAAAATGAAGGAGCGGTAAACACCGCTCCTTTTTTGATAGATACTGAGAGGCATATCAGTTAAAATAATTGAATGAGAAAAACAGCCATTCTTGGAATCGGTCAGACAAAAATCGACGAGCACTGGGACCTTTCCCTGCGGGAGATCGGCGGCAACGCCGCCTTTGCCGCCATGCAAGATGCGGGTTTGGAAAAAGTGGATTCGCTCTTCGTCGGCAATATGCTTTCCTCCACCATTAGCGGACAAAATCAACTCGGGACTTTCTTTTCAGATTGGATCGGACTCTGGGGGCAGGAAGCCGTCAAGGTGGAAGCAGCATGTGCCTCGGGTGCGGCGGCGCTTCGTTCCGCGCTGATGGCTGTCGCCTCCGGCGACATTGACTCTGCGCTGGTGGTCGGCGTCGAAAAAATGACCGACAAAGCAGGTCGCGACGTTACCTCCGCGCTGGCGACTGCTTCAGATGCAGATTATGAATTGGAGCAGGGCATTTCCTTTGTGGGCATCAACGCGCTGGTCATGCGGAGATATATGCATGAGTTCGGCTGGAAGCATGAAGACTTTGCTCCGTTCTCGATCAACGCACATGCCAATGCCATGCACAACCCGTTCGCGCGGCTGCATCAAAAGATCAATATAAAACAATTTGAAAATTCCAGCATGGTGGCAACCCCGATCAACTTGATGGACGCATCCCCAACCGGCGACGGTGCGGCGGCGGTGGTCATCGTCCCGGCAGACAGGGTGGCGTCAGTGAAAGGAAAGCCCAGGATCACGGTGGCAGCTTCGGCGTCCGCAACCGATTCGATTGCCGTTCATTCGAGGAAAGATCCGATGTTCCTCTCCGCCGCTTATACATCGTCTAAAAAAGCATACGAGATGGCGGGCGTCACCAGGGATGACATTGACGTGTTCGAACTTCACGATGCGTTCTCGATCATGGCGGCATTGTCTCTTGAAGCGTGCGGATTTGCAGAAAGAGGCAAGGGTGTGAGGCTTGGTCTGGAAAACGAGATCAGCCGCAATGGACGCCTGCCCATCTGTACGCGCGGCGGGCTTAAAGCGCGCGGGCATCCCGTCGGAGCGACGGGAGTTTACCAGGTGGTTGAGATCGCACAGCAATTGCGAGGCGAATGCGGAGAAACGCAGGTGGATGGCGCAAAGATAGGCATGGCACAGAACATCGGCGGATCGGGCGCCACGATACTTACACACATCTTGAAAGCAGAGTAAAATACGGATTGCCCTTGTGCTTAGAAAAGATAATTGCAAAGACATTTTCGTTTCATAAACCATCGATGAAAAAACCTAAAGATTGTTATACTCGTCGAAAGGAAAGGAGCTAATGTCATGGCTGATAAGAGAAAAAAAGCCCGCCGCGACTTCACTTATTACATGCAGGTTAAGAACGACGCCAACAAGGAAATAATCGGATATCTTTCAGATATCAGTACAGGCGGTTTCAAACTCGACTGCCCGCAACAAGTACCGATCGGGCAGGATTTCCGACTGTCTCTCGACCTGACAGCAGACATTGCGGACAAAACAACGCTGTCTTTCATCGCACGCAGTAAATGGTGCCATCCAGATCATATCGACCCAACATCGTTCAATGTGGGTTTCGAGGTCGTCAATATGGCTCCCAGCGACATGATGATCTTCAATCGCATATTCGAGAAATACGGCTCGGAGAACGCAAAAAGAAAAAGATCGGACGATTATCTTTGGGGGGATCGGAAGTAGAAAAGTTATATATTTAAGGGGAGATGTACTCAACTAACAAGGTAAGTAATAAAATAAACTCCTCCCGAGACAAATCATAACGGGAGGGGTTTATTTTGATCGGAAAGTTGGGTACAGTAGGCTAATTTTTTACCCTAAATGTTTTCCGATGGATATCGGACGACCCCAGCCGCTTTAAAGCGGACCGATGCGCCTGCGTCCCGTATCCTTTATGTTTTCCCAGCCCATAGCCTGGATATTTGGAATCAAGTTCGCGCATCAGCGCATCACGTTCAGTCTTCGCAAGGATGGATGCGCAGGCGATGCTCAAACAATGTGCATCGCCTTTGATGATGCAATTTTGAGGAATGTCTATTTGCGGGAGTTCGAGTCTGAAATCAGTGAGAAGGTATTGCGGGGTAATCGCAAATTGATGCAGGGCGCGAATGGCGGCTAACCGTGTTGCGCGTACGATTCCTTGCATATCTATTTCTTCCGGGGTGGCGAAGCCTACAGCCCATGCAATTGCAACCTCCATGATGGGTTTCGCAAGTGACTCCCGCTGAGGGGGGGACAACTGTTTGGAATCCCGCGCCCCTTTCAATGTTGATGAAAGAAGCGTTTTGTCGTTGGGCAGGATCACCGCTCCGACGGAGACCGGTCCCGCTAATGCGCCGCGCCCTGCTTCATCCAATCCCGCAATATGAAGAAAGCCCTCATCCCAAAGATCCGTTTCAAATGAAATACCTGGGTTAACGCGCTTCATTGTATACGCCGCGCCATGCATTGACGCGGATGCGGAAAATATCCTGGATCATGCGGAGCGCGTCGCGCAATGCGCTGACTTTTGTTTCGGCGTGGTGATACCAGTGGATGGGGACTTCGTGAATTCGATACCCCTGCCGACGCGCAAGGAACAGCAGCTCAATATCGAACGACCAGCCGTGAAGAGTTTGCAGGTTGAATATTTTTTCTGCGGCATCAGCGCGGAAGCATTTGAAACCGCATTGTGTATCATTCAATCCAGGCAGGATGAGGACCTGAATGATGAGATTGATACCGCGCCCGCCCAGATGACGGTAGAACGGCTCATTGTATCGGATCGCACCTTTCGCCTCGCGTGACGCAATGGCAATCTCGAAATCTTTATACGCGGGAGGAATGAACTTCGTAATCTCTTCTACCGGCATGGATAGATCAGCGTCACACATGAAACGATATTCCCCTTTTGCTTCGAGAATCCCGCGTTTTACTGCGGCTCCTTTACCGCGTTCGCTTTGTATCACACGGATGTTTTTATTTTGCTCCGCATATTTTTGCGCGACATCTAGGGTATTATCCGAACTGCCGTTCTCGACAACGATCACTTCGGATGTGAAGGATTGTTTTTCCAGAAAACGGAGCACCTGCTCCAGTGTGTTGGGCAGGCGGTTCTCCTCGTTATGCGCGGGGATGATGACGGACAGAAATGTGGTCAAGATATTTTCTTGGAAAATGAACTAGAAAACGGGAACGAGTTCCAACTCGTCGTGATCTGATTCGTCACGGGTCGAGATGAAATCTTTTCCATCGTGGCTGACCACTTTCACGGGCTTTCCCTCTTCGAACGTTCCCGCTAAAAACTCCCTACGTGAGCCTGTCAGGAACTGTTTACCGCTTTTTATCCGCTCCACCAGATCCTTGCGGTCGATCAAAATGCGGTCTGAAAACGACGCGCCGCGGCGTTCGTATGCGCGCACGGTCACGATCTGCCCATTCTTGTAATGGGCGGCTTCGATAATTCCATCAAATTTCTTTGCCATTGTTTGTCTCCGCGTGAATTTTAGCATAAGACCCTAAAGGTTTTCGAAACCTTTAGGGTCTGTGTTTTGTCGGGGCGATAGGATTCGAACCTACGGCCTCTTGCTCCCAAAGCAAGCGCGCTAACCGGACTGCGCCACGCCCCGTACTACTCAAGGTCTGTGAGTATAATGCGTTGGATGATTACCCGTCAAGCGACAATATTGTACACAACACTGCTCACGATTCTAGCGGGACTCTCCGCCTGCTCGCCGTCCAACCAGCCTTTGCCTACGCTGACATCTTCGCCTCCCACATCTACAACTGAAGCAACATTTCCCGCATCCACTTTCACACCCTCACCTCCCACCAAAACATTGACTCCCATGCCACTGGCATGTCTTACACAGCCGGGGGTTGTAGAAGCAGGTGCGTTGGATTCTACAACCCCAGCACAAGAATATTTTATCTACCTGCCGCCATGCTACAATGAAAAAACGGATACGCGTTACCCTGTCCTTTATCTCTTACATGGACAGACCTACACTGCCGATCAATGGGTCCGCCTCGGCGCGGTTCAGGCGCTAGATAACCTGATCCTCTCCGGCGAGACCATGCCGTTCATCATTGTCTTTCCCGATGACCGCTATTGGAACCTTCCGCCTGGTGCGGGATTTGGGCAAAGGGTTGTGGAGACCCTCATCCCATACATTGACTTAACTTATCGCACACTTCCAGATCGTAACCATCGCGCCATTGGCGGCATGTCACGCGGAGCAGGCTGGGCTTTGCGGTTGGGCTTCTCTCGCTGGGATTTGTTCAGCGTGATCGGTTTGCACTCACTGGCGGTACTTAATGGCGACAGAACCCAAATTAGGAATTGGATCAATGATATTCCGCCGTCTGCCCGTCCCAGTGTGTTCATGGACATCGGCGACAACGATCAGGAATTGACGATGGCGCGTTCGATCGAGGCGCAGTTCAATGAAAACGGCCTCGCGCATGAGTGGCATTTATACCGCGGCGCACATACGGAGGAATACTGGCGTGCGCATGTGAATGAATATATTGCCTGGTATGCGGAACAGTGGAATAATAATCCGCACTGAGCGGAGGGCGAAATCCGAAGTTGAAGTGTGAGGAACAGCTGTCGGCTCGGAAAGAAGCGTGTGTCAGTCTGGTTAAAGTTTGAAGCGTTGGAATTCTGGAGAAGAAATCATGTTGACATTGGAAGAATTGGTCGAAGGGTTTCAAAAATTAGGCGTGGAGCAGGGCGATACGCTGCTCGTCCACAGCTCATATAAATCGTTCGGTGATGTGGACGGCGGACCTGAGACGGTGATCCGCGCGTTGGAAGAGGCGCTCGGCACGGATACAGATGGGACGTTAATCATGCCGACGTTCAACTTTGATTTCAATCAGGGTAAGCCGTGGGATGTGCGTAAGACGCGCTCGAAGATGGGCGCGTTGACCGAGATCGTGCGCACCGACCCGAGGTCGAAGCGGGTGTTTCATCCGTTCTATTCGTTTGCGATTCTGGGGAAGCACGCCGAGATGTTGGGGAGCCTACGGTATAAGAGCGCGTATGAACGGGACTCGGTGTTTGGGAAACTGCGTGACCTGGACGGGAAGATCATGGTGATCGGGCTATCACCGTCCGTGCCAAGCGCCGCCTCCAGCGCACGGACTACCGTCTGCGGTCCGCCGCCCACTTCACCGAACGATTTATATGAGC
>DNDO01000084.1:493-6335 GCA_003484265.1 Anaerolineae bacterium | reverse complement strand
ATCCAACACATAACCATCTTCGCCTTTCGGACTCCTGACAATGACATTTTAATACTGCCCGATTGCACCGGTCCGGCGGGCGCGGCGCTCCATCCACAGGAAGGTGAAGTAGCCGACAACCAGCCAGAAGGTTCCAAATAAAAGCAGAGGCACCAGGTCTGACGTCAACTCTTTTATGCCTGCGTTCGCAAAAGCCGCTTCACGCATCCCGTGGATGAGATATGTCTGGGGAAGCCACTTTGCGAAGGATTGCATCCAATCAGGTAATATGGCAACAGGGAAGGTAATGCCGCAGAAGATCATCACCAGCCCTCGGATGAGGAAAACGAACGCGTTCGCCTCTTTGACCGTAATGACGAGACTTGCAAACGCAAAACCCAATCCGTAAATGGCGGGTATTGCCGCAAGCATCATCAGCACGATCATCCATCCACTGCCGTTCAGACGGACGCCAAAGAGCACTCCAAATTCAAAGGCGGTAATGCCAATGAAAAACATCATTGAGACGATCTGAGGACCTGTTTGCCCGAGCAGGTACGAGAACCTCCAGGTGGGGGAGAGCCAGTTCGATTCAAGCGTGCCGCGCATCTGTTCATTGCGTAAGGAGAAGCCTACATCCCAAAGCACGATGTTTTGCCACATCCAGACGGTTGTGCCGACAATAATGTAGCCGATGTAATCCGTTGAACCCGTCGTCTGTGTAAAGACCGCCAGCCCGCTCCCATCAGGGCCCGACAGCGCGCGCGCCGTAAGAATGTATATCATCGGGAAGATCAAAGGCCAGATGAATAGTGCGATGATCCAACTTGGGTAGCGTGTGAAGATCGTCCATTCGCGGCGCAGGATGGCGAAAAATGCGCGGGCATCTGACAACAAACCGCGTTCACCGAGCGAGCGGGGAGTGAGGGTTGTTTCCATGATCAACTCCTAGTCTCGTAACGCTTTACCGGTCAGGTGAATGAACACATCCTCGAGCGACGGCTTGACGATATTCATATTGACGAGACGCGTCCCGTTCTGGCTGATGCATTCGACAAGTTTAGGCAACAACGCGCGGCTGTTATGCGCCTGCATATTTACCTCCCATAGATCGGCTTCATCTTGTCGGAGTGCAACCAAATTCTCGATTTCCGATAACGCACTTAGTTTTTCGCCGATGTATTCCTGCCAGCCTGTGACCTCAAGGCGGATGATCTCTTTTTGATTTATGCGGCGTTTGAGTCCTTCGGGTGTGTCGAGGGCGATGATTTTGCCGGTGTCGATGATCCCGATTCGGTCGGAGAGCAGGTCTGCTTCCTCCATGTAATGAGTGGTCAAGAGGATGGTGTGTCCCTCCAGTTTGAGTTGTGCGATCAGCTCCCTTAAGTTGCGGGCAGCTTGCGGGTCGAGTCCGAGCGTGGGTTCATCCAATAAAAGAATGGGTGGGCGGGCGAGTAAAGCCTTTGCAATCGCCACACGTTGCCGCATCCCCGTTGAATATTTTTCGACGAGTTCGTTGGCGCGGTCCTTGAGTTCCATGCGCTCTATCAACTCCTCCACGCGATTCTTAGCGATTGCCGAAGGAATATGATACAACGCCGCGAAATATTCCAGGTTCTCTCGTCCGGTCAACTTCCAGTAAATGCTGCGTTCTCCCGCCAGCACGGTACCCAGGCTGCGCCGCACATCGTTCGCCGATTTGACGATATCGTAGCCGTTCACGTATGCGATTCCGCTTGTGGGCTCGAGCAGGGTGCACAACATGCGAATTGTGGTGGACTTTCCCGCGCCGTTCGGACCTAACAAGCCGAAAATTTCTCCGCGTTGGATCTGGATATCGACCCCGTCTACAGCGGTGAACATGGCTTTGGGCTGTTTCTTCCATAACTCCCAGCGCTTCTTTTTTGGGCTTGAGGCTGATCCGCCTTCGAGGGGCTTATCTCCCGTCCCCGGGCGGGCGGGAAACTTCTTGACCAGTTGGTGGGCTTCAACAGCAAATTGTGACATACGATTGCTCCTTATTTACAAAGAATTCAAGAAATTGCAGAATTTTATGAATAAATTAATATTTATTATTGATAATTTTTCATATATTACAATAGTAAATAAGAATTGTCAATAGTTTGTTTTGGAATATTTATTATGAAATCAATAATTTCAATAAAAATCCCGCTATTTGGCGGGATTTGCGAGTTTTTGGCTAATCTGTAGTTGGCGTCGGTTCTGGTATTGGAACAGGTCTGGTATTGAGGAATAACAAGAGTACCAGGAAGAGACCTACAGTGCCAACAAGCAAAACGGTCGTCATTGCTTCGGGACCTGTGCGGGCGAAGACCTGTCCGATCAACCAGGGCAGGAGCATGCTCCCCGCCCCCGAACCAACCAGGAACCAGCCCGTAATCGTGCCGGTGATCTTCATCCGTTCACCTGCAAGCATGATAAAAGTTGGGAAAATGGACGCCATCGAGATTCCAAGTCCAATGGTGCCGACCCATAAAGCCAGGCTGGATTCTTTCCAGAGCATGATGATGATTATGCTGATCGTACAGCCGATAACATCCATGAATAGGATGGTCTGTGAGCGCAGTCGGGATGATATCCAAATGCCGAGCAATCTGCCAAATGTGAACGATCCCCAAAAAGCGGAAGTGAGATAGGCTGAGGTAATTTCTGTTCCAAGCTCAAGAGAGAGGGCGTAGGTGTAGATCCAATTACCGAAGCCGAGTTCAAGACCCACGTAAAGAACGAATAACACCATCATCACTGCAACTGGAAATATTGGAAAGCTCGAAGACTTGCTTTCTTCGGTAGCCCTGTGTTTGGGTTCCGGCAGAAACCACAACCAGATCATGACTGGAATGCAGACAATCGCAAAAATCCAATACAGCCAATGGATATTGCCGGTCCTCAATAGGATTGGCGCAAGTAACAAAGGCGCGGTCAATGAGCCGATGCCGAAGAAGAAATGCAGTCCATTCAAGAACGGACCTGCTTTTTCGCCGTGAGTCCATAAGATCAAAGTATTGCATCCCACGTCAAGGATGCCGGAGGCAAGTCCGCTGAGGAACATTGCAAATAATAGGATTTCGAGTGAGCGTGAGATGGGAATCAGGGCTGACGCAATTGCGACAATCAACATGGTGAGAGCCATAAGCTTGTGACCGGATAGACGGTCATACGCGCGCCCGCCAAAGAATGAGCCGATCAAGTATCCAAGTGAGCTGAAGACAAAGATCAGGCTGATCTGGTCAAGCCCGCTGGAAGTATGCTCGGCGAGTTTGAGAAGACTTGGGCCGCTGGCGGCGGTGGTGAGTCCCAGGATGATGAAGGACAGATAGTAGACTGTTGTTGCAATATAAGAGAGCGATGATGGTTTTGTCTGTGTGTTCATTGATGTGATCTATGCTTTCTTTCGTGTATTGCGTAGAGGCGATTTCCTTGTTTATTTATGTGGCGGCCAGGGAACCTCGACCGGCCCCCCGTAGCCGTGTTTTTCCTGAACAAACACGCGTCCGTGTGATGGAATGTTGCATCCAGTTTCGTCATTCTCAACCCGAATGACCGGGAAATTTGTCCCCAGTGTTTCAAAGATGATCTCGCCGTTTTCGCACCGCCACACTTCGATAAGATATTGTTGCATCAATTCATTTTCATATTTTCCCGGGCTGATAGGGACCGCCTCCCAGGTGATTTCGACCTGGTTCCCGTCACGAGTTGCTTTTGCCCAACTTGGACCGGGATAGTATGGCGAAACCGGCAGTTTCAAACCGGGATATACAATGGGCAGACTCTTTGGATCGCCCGCAATTTCGAGAAAATCGGCGCGTACCCAGCATTTGTTCGTGCCATCGACCCAGACCCAGTTGTTGGCATCTGTGCGGCCGATCAGTTTGATGTTGGCAGTTCCATTCAAAGCATAGAGATAAAGGTAGAGAGCGCCGGGCCCATAGCGGCAACTGAGTTTTTCGGCAATGACTTTGGCTTTTAAGCTCTTGACAGCGGGGACGGAAGTTTGTGTGGGTGTATCAGCAGGCGATGGTGTGAATGTTGATGTGAGGGTGGGGATGGGTGAAAGCGTAAAAGTGGCAGTGGAGGAAATGTTTGTTGACGTTGAGGCAGGCTGTGGTGTGGAAGAAGCGGGGGCGTTCTCGGCAGTGCATGCTGTGAAGGCAAGCATCAGAATCAATATGAATGTATATGGTTTGGTATTCATGTTCCCGATTGTACTCAAGTGTTTAGAAAGTTCACCCACAGTTTTGTACGAACGCATTGTCCTGTTAAATAGTTCACCTCGGCCTGAGGGGGGCAGGTCGAGGTGAACTTCCAATAGTTTAGCACGGGGAGTGATTTTTATCAAGTGGTATTTCTTAAAATATTCGCATTATCATGTAATTGTCATGGAAGATGGTGAACTGGAGAACCCCAGCAGGGACGATAGTCCCTGAATCATCAAGCTTCCTCCAAAGAGTACCATGTAGTATTCCATGTCGCCGCTCAGAACGGCGAGGTGATAGGTCCATACGATGGTGACCGCGCCCAGCACGACAAGGTACAAGCCGCAGATCAATAAGGGATTCGCGCGCATTGCCCTTATGCTTGTCAGCCAGGTTAACGCACCTATCGCGATGACCGACAGGGCGGCGAATGTCTTCGTTAATAGCCACAATGTACCTGATTCATGAAGCTCGATGGTCGAAAGGTTGTAGGCGAGTAGCAGTCCTGCGAACATGGAATTGACCAATGCCAGTAGGATGGAAATCGTTTTCATCACAGTACCTCCGTTTGGGATATGGGTAAGTGTAAAAGATCGGAACTGTCAGAGTCTATACGGATGCTGTCAAATACTATAAAAACATATCTTTTTGAGGGGATTTTGCCCGGAAGGGGAATTATCGAACGTGTTATAATCAGCGTATCTTATAAAAGGTCGGGTGTTTTGCCACCGTCAACCCAAATAGGGAAGGCGGTTTTTTATTAATCAGCATCACAAAGGAGACGGGCAGGAATGTTCAAGATTGGTGAGCAGGTTGTACACCCACAGCACGGGGTGGGAAAAGTCATCAAATTGGATGACAGGGCTTTCGGGTCCGGTGTGAAGCGGCAATATTACGAGATCTCGATCCCGGGCGGGAGCACGGTCTGGGTCCCTCTCGATCCGCCCACGTTTGGTCTGCGTAAACTGGCTGACAAACGCGTGATCGCCCAATGCCGCAAGATCCTTTCATCCCATCCATCGCCTCTGGCGGACGATGCGCGAGTCCGGCAATCGGAATTGGCGGCACGTCTCAAAGAAGGAACGCTTACTGCGCAGTGCGAGGTTGTCCGTGATCTGTATGCGTACGGCGAGCACAAATCGCTATATGGCACGATCGCGAATTTCTTCCGAACGACGCAGGATGTGCTTTATCAGGAATGGGCTCTGGTGGAAAAGATAACCGTCGCTGAAGCGGCGCAGGAGATCAGCGCCCTGCTCGATAAGAGCAGAAAGACAGTCAATAAAACCAAGAGCTAGCACGTATTCACTTTGTAAATCGACCCTGCCATAAGCGGGGTCTATTTATTTAAACTGGACATGGAATAAAATCGTAAGATTTCACGTTTCTTTTGCAAGGGTATATTTGCACTCTGGGAATATATATGACCTTGAAAAGTTTGTTACGACCCCGCACGTTAATACTTCTGGCGGTCAACAAGTGATGATAAAGTTCTAGTTTGACCATTCCCGCCGCGCCGACTCGTGTGTCGGTGACGCCTGGGAAAACCCTCCCTGAGCAGGATGCCTCTCAATTGATGTATTACACCGCTTTCGGTTCCGATCCGCAGGAAGCCATCAACACGATCCAGTCCGCCGGGGATACGTGCT
>DNDO01000084.1:0-144 GCA_003484265.1 Anaerolineae bacterium | reverse complement strand
AATCCTTCGGCGACGATTGGCCCGATTGGATGGAGTGGTACGGCGTGATCCTTGAGGGCAGATTTAGAGTTTAGGCGTGTGCTCTCCAATGTGGAAGGATTGCGATTTTAATCCCTTCAAATAATCCCCGCTTGTTTGCTATTG
>DNDO01000147.1 GCA_003484265.1 Anaerolineae bacterium | reverse complement strand
GAAATTGCGCCAAAGATACTAGATGCCGCCCAGGGCAAGTTTGGCGCGTTTTGAGATCTGCCGCATGGAGGTGGCGTGATAACCCTGCTCCATGAATAGTTCGATTGCGGCGTCTTCGATGGCGAGGCGGGTGACCTTGCCTTTTTTTAGTTTCTCTTTCGGCATAGTTCTCCAGAAATGAACGAACGTTCGTATTTATTTTAACTTGTGAGAACAATTTTTGTCAAGATGCAAAAACGGGCTTTCGAAAGTGATTTCGTAAGCCCGTCTAACTTATCCCTGAGTTTTCTTACGGTTTTATACCCCAAACACGGACTGTCCCATCAATCGAGGCTGAAATTACATATCGACCATCAGGGGTAAAAAGTACATCCCTAACCCCTTCTGTATGACCCTTCCAACTCTTGAGCAATTCACCATCCTGGGCGAGAAAAACTTCAATCGTTCCATCATCTATTCCAGCGATCAGATATTCGCCATTAGGCGAGAATGTTACGGCTCTTACAACGTCCGGTTGATCTTTTAAAGTATAAAGAACTTCACCACCTGGGATTTTCCACACTGTTATTGTTTTTCCTTCACCGCCGCCTGCCAATATTGAACCATCTGGGTGCAATGCAACCCCCAAACCTCCCCTAAAAGACCCTAATATTATTCCGTCATCTAAATTAAAGAGTCGAATGGTATCGCTTAGTGATGCAACCAAATATTTACCGTCCGGAGTGAAAATAAGAGTTCCAGAATATCCAAACTTTGTACCAGTTTGCAGATTTTTTATCAACGATCCGTCTGACATCTTACGTAATTCTACTTTGCCTGTATATCTCATTTCAAGCGCCATTGTTTGCCCATCTGGTGAAACTGCAATAGCTTCAATAGCGCGTTGAATCCCATCATCACTATCGCTTCTATCCCACTCAAATTCCTTAATTACATCTTTGCCATCTGAAGACCAAAATTGCACCGTATTGTCATATCTAGAAGTCAATAATTGAACTCCATCGGGATCAAACGTGACTTGGCTATCGCTTAATAACGAATCCCCTGATGACACTACAGTACCACTCGGGAACTGTAAGAGCGCTATCTTGGGCCATTCAAGAGAGACCAGAGTTTGCCCATCGCCCAATAAGGCAATATCGATAATTGAATCTGTATTGTTTTCGACGCGATTTATAAGTTCTTCAGTTTCAAGATCCCATATTCCAAATACATTACTTCCCGCAAGTAAGATATTTTTGCCATCTGGAGAAAAGGAAACAGTAAAGTAATTTAAGTAATAACCGTAACCATCTGTTGGATGTAATTCATCAAAGGACGCTTGTAAGGAACCATCTTCAACGTTCCATATTCTGCCTGATTGATCCTCACCGGCTGCACCAATAGATTTCCCATCTACTGAGAATGCCAAACTTGAAATATCACTTTCAGTGAAATAAGGTTCCCGTGCTTGAATCGTTTGCAGCTTGTCACCGCTTTCAACACTCCACAGATAAAGATAGCCGACAACTGAAAACTGCACAGGATCGCGAAATGATTCATAGGTTGCCAATATCATTCCATCAGGTGAAATGGCCGCAACACGGATTGAAACACCAGCAAATATATGAATTTGCTCTCCATCCAAAGCATTCACTTCTCTAACGTTGCCATCCCCCGATAGATAGAAGAGGCTCTGACCATCCGGAGAAAAAAATATATCGAGAACTGCTTTGTGGGCAGGGTTTTCTATCGTATTGATTAATACCCCATTCTCAATCTGCCACAATGTTATATATCCGTTGGAAGATCCACCAGCAATTAAACCGCCATCAGGTGAAAAAGACAGATTACTGAATGCAAATTTATTTGGCGTATTTGAAATTGATTCTTGGGTAGGATTTTCAAGGATCTCAAACAATGCACCATCCACCACTCCCCAAAGCTTCACAACATTCCCAATCAGCCCAGTCGCTAGAAACTTTCCATCGGGTGAAAAAGCAATACTTGCAACACTTGCATCTGTATCGATGGAAACTCTCTCATCCAATGTCTCAGCATCATACAATGAAACACCCAAGGTTGTAGCAATTCCAATCAACTTTCCATCTGGAGAATAAGCGGCATCGGTAATTACACCCTTCCCCCAACGTGCAAGTTCCACAACCTGATCGATATTGTCAGCAGAAATTACCACATCGGAAGCAGGTATTTGCGTACCCGATAATACCGGTAAATGTGGTGTGGGAGTAGCTGTTGGGGTGAATGTTAGTCGGGGTGTATCTGTCGGCGAGGGTGTAGACATTGCCGCAGGTGGAACATTAACCGTTGAGGTTGGCAGTGCAGAGATTTGACCCCCACTACAAGAAGTCAAAAATATCGCAACAATGGGAAACGATAGCGACAATTTTCGATATTTGATTCCCATCATAACCTCCTAACCTCTAAAGCAGTGAAACGTTGATATTTCATATACACTATACAACTTTGTATTAGAGAATTCAAGTCTTAATATTCATAATTTCCAAGGTTGGTTCTCTTCGATTAGAATCGGGCAATGATTCCCCTCACCAAAGTCGAACAATTCACACGTAAGCACTTACGTTACAACGTCATCGCCAATCTGGCAGATGGCGGTCTTTTTGGTCTGGCATTGGGATTCGCATCCTTCTCGACCATCATCCCGCTCTTCGTCACCAATATGACTGAATCTGCGATCCTGATCGGGCTTGCGCCTGCCATACACACGATCGGCTGGCAGCTACCCCAACTTTTCAATGCGGCGCAAATATCACGCGCGCGCAAGATAAAGCCGATCGTGCTGCGGAACACGCTTCACGAAAGATTCCCATTTCTGATGCTTGCCGTCACTGCATTCTTAATTCCCGCCATCGGAAAAGAATGGGCGTTATTCATTACATTCATTGCCCTTATCTGGCAGGGACTCGGCGGCGGCATCACTGCCAACCCGTGGACGAGTTTTATCTCCAAGATCATCCCCGCTGAATCGCGCGGCACATTTTTCGGTATGCAGGGCGGGTTGGTCAACTTGATGGTCAGCATCTCTGCCATAGGCGCAGGATACCTGCTCGAAAGAGTCGCATATCCTTACAACTATGGTGTAAGTTTTTTGATCGCCTGCGTTGCGCTGGCCGCATCCTATATCGCGATTGCAAGATCCCGCGAGCCGTCAGACAATGAAAAGATCATTCCAGTGGAACAGACGTCCATTTGGAATGACGCGAAGACAATCCTGTCAAAAGATAAAAACTTCAACTGGTTCCTGCTTGTGCGCGCGCTTTCACAATTCTCAACAATGGGGTTCGGCTTCTACATCCTGCTCGGACTGCGCCGCTTCGGCATGGATACGGTCACCGCTGGATTCCTGACAGCCGCCGTCACGCTCACGCAGACATTTGCGAACGCTGGCATGGGCTGGCTGGGCGACCGCATCGGTCACAGGGCAATCCTTATTTTTGGCGCGATCGCAGGGGTCATCAGCATTGCCATTGCATTATATGCTCCGTCCATTCATTGGATGTACCCCGCCTTTATCTTTTCCGGCTTTGCCAACGTTGCTGTCTGGACCATCAGTATCGCCTTCACCGTTGACTTCGGTACTGAATCAGAGCGCCCCACTTACATCGGGCTATCGAACACGCTCATCACACCCGCAACCGTCCTCTCCCCCATCATTGGCGGCTGGCTCGTGGACAATCTCGATTTCGAGCCTATGCTTACTCTCTCGGCTGTGATCGGAGTCATTACTGCGTTTATTTTGATTTTCGGCATCAAAGATCCACGTAAAAACCCTCGCCCTGTAGGCGCGGAGACTTAAGGAGTCCCCATGACACTCATACAAGAAAAAGTAAATCAAGCCATTGAAATACTCAAAGAACAGGAAATCGATATGTGGCTCACATTCGTCCGTGAAACCAGCGGTGTACGCGACCCGGTTCTTGATTTTCTCGTCGGTTCTGGCGACCTCACCTGGCAATCCGCGCTCATTTTTACTCGCAATGGCGATAAGATCGCAGTCATCGGAAATCTCGAAAAGGATGCGCTCCAGCGGCTGGATGTCTTCGACGAACTGACCGGATACGACACTTCCATTAGCGAACCCTTGCGAGACACGATCACGCGCCTCAACCCCAACCAGATAGCTATCAACACCTCTCGCAACAACGTCCACGCAGACGGTTTGACTCACGCCATGTACGAGATCCTGCGCGGACACTTGAAAGAAACGCCCTACGTAGACCGCCTCGTCAGCGCCGAACCCATCATCAACGCCCTGCGCGGACGAAAGACTTCAGTCGAACAGGCACGTGTTAAAAAAGCGATTGAGATCACAGATAAAATTTATCAATCTACTTTTGAATACATCAAAGTAGGCATGACGGAGATCGAGATCGGTGCATACATGCACAAACTCGCAGGTGAATACGATGTTACATTTGCCTGGCCTGCCGATAGTTGTCCTGCTGTCAACAGCGGACCCTACTCTCCTGTTGGGCATACCGGGCCGACAGATATCAAGGTCGAGCGCGGACATCTCATCCATTTCGATTTTGGCGTCAAATACGAAGGCTATTGTTCCGATATTCAACGGGTGGTATATGTTTTGCGCGAAGGCGAAACGAGTGCGCCTCCCGAAGTACAACGTGGGTTCATCACAGTCCGCACCGCCATTGAAAAATCACGTGAAGCGATGAAAGCAGGTGCCACAGGCAACTCCATTGACGTCATCTCGCGTGAGATCATCACCGACTCAGGTTATCCCGAATATCCCTACGCGCTCGGTCACCAACTCGGACGAGTCGCTCACGACGGCGGGGCGTTATTAGGTCCGTTGTGGGATAAGTATGGGGAGTCGCCAAATCAAAAATTGGAGGTCGGTCAGGTCTTCACAATTGAGCCGGGGCTGGCTGTTCCCAATTTTGGATATATCGGTCTGGAAGAAGATGTCGTCATCACAAAGAATGGTGCGGAATATTTCACCACACCACAGACAGAGATTGTATTGATAAAGGGATGAACAATCTATTGATGCTAGCACATTCAATCGGCCATCGTCAGTTATTTCGGGGAAAATTTTTGGACTAGATGAAAACCTATTGATCTGAATCATCCGTCGGCTAAAGAAGAGGCGGATTGTCCTATTTCCACATTCCTTCCATCATTGGTTTGCTCCGCTTTCAATAACTATATTCGAGACGAGGTGTCCCATGCCAATTGAAGACACGTGAATTCTCGTGTGATAAAAAATGGGCGCGAACACAGCGAACCAGTTGACCTCGGTCATAGGGGTAATCGTGGGTGATTTGACCTAGCAGAAAAGAACTACGAGATTAGCCAACCAGTTTCTAGGATAAGGCATATCTATCGGTCAACTCTTTCGCGATACAATCATGCCAAGCCCTTATAGCAAGCGCGGCAGGCAATCTCATCGATGTTATTCTCGCACAACATCAAGGATCTTTATGTGCTCAAATAATAAATAGGGCGGGTCTCTCTCGATGATTGAAAAGAACCCTCTGCGCTGCTATTTGATATAATGGATGATAATCTAGTGAAGATCCACCGGAAGTGAATAGGATTTACTTAAGACTTTAATTAATTGAATTCAGGTAATTCGATTTGGAAAATTCATTATGAAAATATCGGCCATAACAAGTGCAAATAAGTTTAGATTGGTAACGCGGGCGGATCTAAATAGTCTTGCCAGTCTTGCATTATTGATTCGATTGGACCTGATCAATGAAGTTGAATTTACACAACCATGGGAAATTGAAAATGGCAACTTTCAACTTACCAACCGGGATATCACAGCCAACCTGCCCTACAATGAAAAAGTTCACCTATCCTTCAATTACTACACCCCCAACATCATCGAACGGAAACAGGTTGTCGATTATTCTGCCGCTTCCACCGCAAGGGTGATCTATAACTATTATGGAGGAGCCCAGAAGTTTCCCGGTTTTCCAGAAGACTTATTGAGAGCTGTTGACAAAACAACCCTCGCAAATTATTCACTTGATGACATTCTTAATCCAAATGGTTGGGATCTATTAAATTTCATACTTGACCATCGAACCGGGCTTGACCGAAACACGGACAAGAACAAATCAATAGAAGATCTTATTTATCGAATCGCCAGCACCATAGATTCGGTTACGATCGATGATGTTTTAAATTGGGAATATGTCAAGGAAAAAGTTGCCGAATACCGCGAGCAGGAACCTTTATTCAAGGAACAGATAAAGAAAAATTTCAAGGTGATCAACAATTTGATCAGTGTGGACCTACGAAATGAGACCACGGTTTATGCCGGGAATCGGTTTATAGTTTATGCAATGTTTCCACACGTTCAGATATCAATGATCATTTTGAACAAGGATATAAATCAGAACTATGAAATGTCAATTGGAAAATCCATTTTTAGCCGCATATCCACACTTCATATTGGAAGGCTGTTACAAAAATATGGCGGAGGAGGGCATGCAAATGCTGGAACATGCTTGTTCGACGATAAATCCATCGAAGAAGCAAAAGAAAGCCTGATTTCAAGTATCACCTCCACACAGAACTGGATCTAATCTTTTTAGTATTCAGACATCCAGATATATTGGGTTGACTGATTTATTTAGAATTAGGGGATGTGGAATATACCAATCAGTCATATCAATCTATTGTAAAATGGTTTTTTTCCACACTTGACCACGTTTCATCATTCAATTTCATATATTTTGTTAATAGCGGATGAACGTGCATCATTTCCTCATGCATTCTTTGCGCCATCCGGCGTATTGAGAAATGAGCGTTTGCCGCAGTCCGCAATTGACAGAATGCAAACGCCTCGCGCAAATTGAACTTCGCCAGAACGCGGCGGTTAAATCCATTGGGAACAACATACTGCGCAACATTTGGATTGAACTCATATAACTTTTCAAATATCCGACTAGCAGACTCCATGGCCGCCTCATACTGGGGACCGAAGCCTGCTTCCGTCAACAAAAGCGGAGTCGCGTATCCGAGCCGCGTCGTCAGTCTTTGCGGCGTCTGCGTCATCATGCGATGGCGTTTAAACTCGGCATATGCGCCCTGATCCATGACCAGGTCAAAGGTATACGTACAATATTCCAACTCACGCAGCGGGACATCGAATTTACCCAATTTCCCCATTAGTGAATCAGCGATTCGAGCCTTTTCTTCATAACTTAAAGATTCAACATAAGATAAAGCATCCGCAAACGCCATTTCACCAAAGCGATAAAGAGCCGCGGCGAGGACTTTGATTTCGCCCTTTATGTCAAAATCAACCAACTTACACCAATCGTCGGATTGACGGTTGACGATCGACAATTGACGATTATTCAGTTCACCGATTGTCTCGGTTAAGTAGGGTACAGCATCCGCATATTTCACAAGCGTAGGCGTTTCTGCTTTGGAAACTTCTTTCGTCTTTTCACCGATCTCACGCACTTCAGACAATTCATGCGATAACATTTTGCGGATCATATTCTCGATCACCCGTGCATTGGCAGTCATACCCACGTTAGCCAGCGCGGAGGCGGGAAGGATGAAACGACACACATCCACGTATTTCGAGCGGATGCGGCGGTCCCAGGCTTCGTCTTTTTCATTATCTCGGCGTGGGAACCGCTCAAAGATGAGAGTCTGCACGGGGGTCAATGAATCTGCATAGGACTTGAAAAGGTAACGAATGGATTCCACGTATTCGTCATGAAGCGGATGCCCGATCAATTCGGGCGGGATTGTAAAATCATCCTGTCCCCATCTTTGATAACGCGTGGACTTTTCGGTATAAGAGGCAAGTCTGTTTCCCTCGATGCTCTCAATGGCGATGCGGGAGACATTCTCGAACGCGATGTGTAGCACCGCATGTTCCGCCACGGACGCGTGACCATATCCAACCACCCACTTCTCGTGAAATTTCGCAGACGACTCGTCGCTCAACTCGGCGGCAATATCACGGAAGGATTCGGGCGAGCGCGATGTCTTGGCAAAAGCAACCGCGATGGTTTCAGGGCTTAGCGCGCGCGGGGATAGCAGGTAAATTTCGCGTTCTGGCATGGGTTTCTCCTCGGAAAAATTCTGGCAGATTATAGCATCACGTACCAACAAAAAGGGCGGTGATTTGCCCCCCATTGTTTCAACTTATAACGATTCGACCGTTCTTCGCATTTGTACGGTCATTACCGTTGCGACGATAAGTGATAGAAGATATAAACCGCCGAAGACCTGATATAACAATCCCTGAGCACCGATTGTAAAGAACAACGCAGTGAACAGAAGGAACAACCCAAACTGAATGTATGCCCAGATTCTCGATGAGCGCTGGCGATCCAAATCCGTATTGGATCGCCTGGCAAGTGACCCGAGTAAAAGAAAGTAAAAACCGAACATCAGAAATTCGCCTGTGCCTAAAATCATTTCCAACCATGCGGGTTCTGTAAACCAACCCCATAAGTTCAGTTCGTATTGAATGGGCCAAAACAACACAACCCCATTGAACCACAATATCAGATCCACCAGGATATGCATTAATATCCCAGCACCGAACCCGACGCCGAAGTTTTTCCATTTTTCGTTTCTCGCCAGCAAGGAAACAAGGAAAAACAACACCACCACGGCAAGTACAGTGAAAATGCTGTGTGTAAATGTGCGGTGGAAGTGTTCGGGGTTCGGCAGGTTGGCGAGTGTTGCGTATGCCACTACAAGATTATCCAAATCGGGGAATATATTGCCCAATACCACACCCAACAGCAACCATTCTCTTTTCGGCATCCATTTGCGCGAAGCGATACCCACCATTGCATGAATTCCATTTTGCGGCATGTCAGCCTCCTTTGGTTGATTCGTACAACCCTGTGAAAAGAAAAAGGGAACGGTTATTCCGTTCCCAATATCGCGCGGGTCTGTTCCACGTCCTGTTCGATCTGTTGTATGAGCGCGTCCACCGTTGTGTATTTTAATTCATCGCGCAGGCGTTCGATAAACTCAAGCCGCACAACCTCGCCGTATATCTCGCGGTCGAAATCGAGCAGGTACGCCTCCACGTTCAACGTTTGTTTGTCGGGGGTGAAGGTTGGGTTGGTGCCGATGTTGACGGCGGCTTTATGCTTCTGATCGCCCACATATGCCCGGCACGCGTAGATGCCGCCAGCAGGGATCACCTTTTCCCGCGCATAATCCAGGTTCGCTGTGGGAAAGCCTATTGTGCGCCCTCGTTGGTCGCCGTGTGCAACCATTCCCTGCAATTGATATGGATGTCCCATCAAGTGCGCCGCTTCAGCAACATTCCCTACCGAGACTAATTTACGGATTTCTGTGGATGAGATCACGCCGCTTTCGTCGCCTAAAGCTGAGACTGTTTCGACAGTATATCCAAGTTCCGAACCAATCTCTGCCAGACGCGCCGGGTTGCCTTCCCGATTCTTCCCCAGCGCGGAGTCATACCCCAATACCAGATGCGCAAGCCCCAGTTGAGTCTTGAGGCGTTTCATAAAATCGAATGCGGTGACGTTGGCAAGGTCCAGATCAAAAAGCTGTGTAACCACCACATCCACGCCGCAGTTCCCAAGCAGGCGCGCTCGTTCGCCAGGCAGGGTAAGCAGTTTGATCTCTCCCCTCCCGAATACTTTCGTGGGGTGGGGGTCAAAGGTTAAAACGACAGCAGGAGCGTCCTGGTCATGGGCACCTGCGACGAGCCTGTTGACGATCTCCTGATGACCGCGGTGGACGCCATCGAACACACCCACAGCAAGATACGAACGTTCGAGTGAGACTTCTTCAAGAGAACGAAAATGCAACATAAGAATAAAAAATTCCAGCACCTGTTTTGGCGCTGGAATGATAACAGTTTTTCTCTCTTATTGTGGGTCAGTCGTTCGTGAAGAATACTTTCTTTGGCTGCCAGGCAAGCGCGCCATCATCACCTTCGACACATTCCATCAACGCAACCAGTTCGCCCTGAGTGCTCACGCCGCGTACTTTATTTCCAACTATGGCATCCGATTCTGCCGTCACGCGGTGCCCATGGCGGACGCCTTCCACATCATCAGGGCTGAGTTCGATGGCAGGCCAGTCGCCCAACGCTTCGGCGGCTGGGATCAAATATTGATACCAGTTGCCTGCCGTGAAGGCTTCCTGCAATTTTCGCAGAGGCACTGCATCGCGCAGGGAGAATCGTCCGCTTTTGGTACGGCGCAAGCCGACAAGATACGCGCCGCATCCCAGTTTTTCACCGAGGTCGTTCGCCAGGGAACGCACATAGGTACCGGATGAACAATGGACATCGATGACCGCCTCGGGCGGCGCCCACTCTAGCACTTCAAGATGATGGACTGTGATCTTGCGCGGTTCCAAGTTAACCTCTTCACCCTTGCGCGCCATCTCATAGGCTTTGCGTCCCTGCACTTTTACCGCTGAATATGGCGGCGGAGTCTGTTCAATCTCTCCGACAAATGTTTTCAATGCATCTTCGAACTGCTGTTCGGTCACATTGATCGGCTGGTCATCCTGGGTAAATTTGCCATCCGCGTCGAAGGTATCGGTCTTGCCGCCCATGCGGATAATGGCTTGATATCTTTTATCCGATGCTGAAACATATTCACTCAAACGAACTGCCGGACCTACCAGAATGACAAGAACACCGGATGCACGCGGGTCGAGCGTACCGGTATGACCGGCACGACGCAGGCTCGTACCATTACGAACCGCCTGCACCACATCATGGGATGTCATTCCTACGGGTTTATCTACAACCAACACCCCTGATATAGCGTTCTTTACATCCTGACTATTCATGCTTTCCTCCTTGGAAATTCACATTTATATTATCGCACACGTATCTGATTTTATAATTAAAGACCCAGCATGTCACGTGTGGTCCTAAGTACGAGCGGTTGAATATCGCTCAATTTACCAGGAATGTCCGCTCCTGCAGCCGCCGCGTGTCCGCCGCCATTGAAGTGTTTCGCCACTTTTGAAACATCCACACCCGGCTCCAATGCGCGCCAGGATATCTTCACATGATTGTCGTTTTGTTCGACGAAAATCATACCTACTTTGTTCCCATCGATTGCTGAGACCATATTAATCAAGTCGGCATCGTCGTTGCCGCCGTAGCCGGTTCGTTTCCGGTCTTCCACAGTCAGCGTTGCCCAAACGATGCCATTTTTATGTTCCATGCTCGAAAGTCCTATCCCCCAATATTTTGCGGCGACAAATGTTTTTTTCACGAGCGAACGCATGTACAGGTCAGGCATATCCGCGCCTATTTCCATTAATTGCGCGCACAACCGCAAAGCCGACGGGTTCGTGTTCGCCGTGCGGAATCCCAGCGTGTCTGTAATGATGCCTGTCAAAAGGGCTTCCGCGATGGGTTTGGTTATTGTATAGCCCCATTGCGGCAAATGGTTCGTGAGGACGGCGGCGGTTGCAACTTCCTCCGCCTCGATCAAGTTAATCTTTCCAAATTTTTCGTTGGTTACGTGGTGATCTATATTGATATCGGGTTGCCCGAAACCTTCGAATATCTTCCCTACTCGTTTAAAGTCGGCGCAATCCACCGTGATAAATGTATCATGTTCTGCATTGGTTTTTTTGAGGATAAGTTCGCTTCCCTCAAGATGCTTATAAGATGCTGGGACGCCGTCCGTCAGCACCATCTGGACGGACTTGCCTGCATCCTTCAGAGCCAGTCCGAGCCCCAATAGGGAACCTATGGCATCGCCGTCCGGGCGGACGTGGGATGCGATCAAGATATTCCTTGCCTTCTTGAGTCTTTCCTTTATTGCCCCTATTGTTTCATTGTTCATTCGATTTCAATTCCCTATCGTTTCTCTTTTCGCGAAGGTCTGCAAGTGTTTTTTCAATGCGATCGGCGTTCTCCGGCGTTACGTCCCAGTGGAAACGCAGACGCGGGAAGGCGCGCAGTTCCATGCGCGAGGCGAGGGTCCGCTTGATGAAACCGGAGGCAGATTCAAGTCCGGCAAGAACGTCTTTGGAGCGTGAGAGTCCCTCGACAGCTGAAACGTACACATCTGCATATGCCAGTTCTCTATCCACCTTTACGTCTGTCAGGTAGATAAGTTTCAAACGCGGATCGTTGATCTCACGGATCAACATATCTGAAATTTCCTGGCGGATGCGGTCTGCAATCCGTTGAAGTCGAACACCTGATGGCATGATTATATTATATCCCTGCGAATGTCTGATCTCACAGGGATCGTCCTATGATTCTTCCAATACGTAACAGATCAACTGATCGCCGACCTGAATATCCTTGAAACTCTTGAAGCCGACGCCGCACTCAAAGCCCTGGCGGATTTCCTTCACATCTTCCTTCTCGTGACGAAGTGAGCCCATATCTCCCTCATAAACAAGGTCGGTGCCGCGATACAACTTTGCCTTCGCGTTGCGGCGCAGTTCGCCATCGGTCACTTTACAGCCTGCAACCCTGCCAAACTTGGAGGCGCTAAACACTGCCAGCACCTGCGCGCGGCCCAGGATCTTCTCCTTGACCACGGGGTCGAGCATACCCTTGAGGGCTTTCTCGATGTCCTCTGTCATCCGATAAATGATCTCATACAGGCGGATGTCCACGCCTTCTTTTTCAGCAAGACGCCGGGCAGAGACATCAGCCTGCACATTGAAGCCTATCAGGATGGCGTTGGAAGCGGAAGCCAGCATAATATCGTTATCGCTGATGTTGCCGGTTTCAGTGTAGATGATCTTGATGGTGATCTCGCCTTGTCCAAGTTTGTTTAATTCGGAGACAATCGGTTCGAGCGACCCCTGCACATCCGCCTTGACTATGAGGTTTAGTTCCTTTGTTTCGCCCAATTGGACATTTTCAAAGAGGTCCTCAAGCGTTGTTTTCCTCTTCGTCTGCGACTGGGCTTTTGCCTCGTCCGCCCTCTCAGAGACGATCACTCTTGCCTCTTTTTCTGACTCCACCACCCTGAACACATCACCAGCGGAGGGGACTTCGTTCAAGCCCATGACAGCCACAGGCATGGACGGACCTGCCTTCTTGATCGGGTTGCCTTTGTAATCGGTGAGCGCACGCAGTTTTCCATGGGCTGTTCCGGCGACAACGACATTGCCAATCTCAAGCGTGCCGCTCTGGATCAGTAACGTTGCCATCACACCCTTGGACTTATCCAACTCTGCCTCGATAACGGTACCGATCACCTCACCCTGCGGGTTGGCGCGGATGTCAGTATTGTCGGCAACGAGCAGGATGCCTTCGAGCAGGTCGTCAATCCCCTGCTTATTCTTCGCAGAGACGGGTACCACCATGGTATCACCCTCCCATTCATCGGGCACGAGTTCCTGCTCGGCAAGTTGTTTCTTTACCAGTTCGGGGTTTGCATTGGCTTTATCTATCTTGTTTAATGCGACAATGATAGGCACACGCGCGGCTTTGGCATGAGCGATGGCTTCCTTCGTTTGAGGCATGACACCGTCATCCGCGGCGACAACCAGGATCACAATATCCGCGCCCTGTGCGCCCCGCGCGCGCATTTGTGTGAATGCGGCGTGACCGGGCGTATCAAGGAACGTAATCAGGCGTCCCTTCATCTCAACCTGATAAGCGCCAATATGTTGTGTGATGCCACCCGCCTCGCCTGTGGCAACATCCGTCTCGCGGATGGCATCCAGGAGGCTTGTCTTGCCGTGGTCAACATGCCCTAAAATTGTCACCACCGGTGGACGTGTCTTTAGATCAGATTCATTCTCATCGGCGATCACCTGCCGCCAAAGAGGTACCTCTCCGGTTTCGATGACTTCCTCCACGATAACCTCGGGGATCGCCTCGAATCCATACTCTGCCACAACGATAGCAGCGGTATCAAAGTCAACAGACTGGTTGATGGTTGCCATCACACCGTTGGACATCAATTTTTTGATGAGATCAATAGGACTTTTTTCTATTATTTGCGCCAGGTCTCGAACAACGATACTGCCTGGTAATTCGATCTTGTTACCGTTACTGCTCATAGGACCACCTCCTAAATTCTCATAATGGAACCGGGCAGTCAAAACAGACTACCCAAATTTGAGGCGGACCCTGTGAACAATCAAACAGTCACATGATTGTCCGCCGCCCCCGCGCCCTCCGCATCCTGCGGCAGAGTGCTCATAAATTCTTCCAGCATTGTTCGCTCTTCATTTTTCAATGTTGTCTTCAAAGCGTGAGCCAGCACGCCTTTCAAACCTCGTTCCCAGCATTCGCGGCGGTCATGCAGATATGCTCCCCGCCCGGCAAGTTTTCCGGTCATATCCATCTGCACACCTTCAACCGTACGGACAATACGGATCATTGTCCGTTTAGGCAGGGTTTCCCTGCAACCCACACACGTCCGCTGGGGCACATGCTTTACGCGTTTAACAGGCTTCTTTTTAGTCACCTTTAAACTCGGTGTGAGGTTTTACCATTCATCGCCAAAATCATCGTCGCCTCCGCGCTTGTGCTTCTTACGCGCGACAACTTCTCCAAGTTCTTCATCATATTCCAGGGCAACGCTTTTCTTCTTGGCTTTCTTGCCTTTTTTCTTATCCTTGGAATCGTCCTCGTCATCTGTATCAGCCGCCTGGAATATTTCGGGTTTCAAGGCAAAAAGTTCATCCAATGAGACGCCGTCTTTGTGGCCCTCATCTTCCGCTTCTTCGACTTTCTTTTTCGATTCTTTCCTGGGCTTGACCTGAGTCTCCTCCACCGGAGCTTCCACCACTGGAATTGTTTCAATGGAGAGGTCAGCAGGGACTATTGTGTCAACTGCCGCTTCAGGTGTTTCTTCCAACACTGCCTCGGGCTGAGATTCAGCCTCAGCAACAGGATCAATTGTCGGCTCAGCTGGAGCGGGCTCTGGGAAGGTCAGAACGGCAAGCGCTTCTTCGATACTTTCGATGGCTTTCGGTCCGACGCCGTGCAATCCAAGCACGCTGTTCGGGTCCAGTTTCATTTTCATCATCAAATCGCCGACCGTCTCGATACCGGCTTCGGTCAGGATGTTATAAACGTGTTCCTTGATACCCGTCTGATCCAGAGACATTTGGAATGCTGTTTCTGGAATATCGGCGCGCGCGCTCGCAATCTTTTCCTCTTCCTCACGCGCCACTTCCTCCATGATCTGGATGGTGCGGCGTTCGACGCGGTCCACGAACTGCCCGAGCACGGTGTATTCCTCGGGGGTAACAGGGCGGTTCTCGGCTTTCTTTGCGAGGATCCCTTCAACTTCCGGAACGGCTTCGACCGTATTCGGCATAAGCGCGGCAAGTTCGCTGTCGGTTTGAATTTTTACGATGGCATCGCCCGCTGCTTCGACAAGTGACTTAATGTCGATACGCCAGCCTGTTAACTTGGCGGCAAGACGCGCGTTCTGTCCGTCGCGCCCGATGGCAAGGCTTAATTGATCCTCACCCACCACGACGGTAGCGGTGCGGGTGCCGTCCGCTTCGTTGAGGTATACGCCATTAACGCGAGCGGGGCTGATCGCTTTGGAAATATAGACAACGGGGTCTTCGTCCCATTGGATAATATCGATCTTTTCGTCATGCAGTTCTTTGACAATGGCTTGAATTCGTACGCCTTTAATGCCCACACATGCGCCCACAGGGTCTACGCCCGGCTGGGTGGCAGAGACAGCCACCTTGGCGCGCGCGCCCGGTTCGCGTGATATGGCGCGGACTTCCACTACGCCATGATAAATTTCAGGGACTTCGTTCTCGAGCAAACGACGCAGGAAGTTTCGATGCGCGCGCGATAGAATGATCTGAGGACCACGCGGACCGTCCTTCACTTCCATCACCACAGCGCGGATGCGGTCGTGCACTCTAAAGCGTTCGCCGGGTATCCTCTGGCTGGCTGGGATCGTGCCCTCGGCTTTCATGTCCAAACCGATGGTCGTGGTTTGGGCATTCGCCGCCTGCACAATACCGCTGATGATCTCGCCCACCTGGCGTTCAAAGTATTGCATCTGATTCGAACGCTCTGCCTCGCGAATACGCTGTTGGATGACCTGGCGAGCCGTTTGTGCGGCTACACGACCGAAATTATCTGGCGTCGATTCCACGACCACCATATCTCCGAGTTGTGCTTCGGGGTTGACCTGACGGGCATCATCCAGCAAGACCTCGGTCTTGGGCTCGAATATATCCTCGACCACTTCCTTTTCGACGAAGACTTCCACCTTGCCGGTATCGGGATTAATTTTGGCTTCCACGTGCTGTGCGGTGGACGCGTTCACAGCCCGCCGATAGGCGGAGACCATTGCAGATTCTATCGCCGCAATGATCACCTCGCGGGAGAGTTGTTTGTCTTCCAATACTTCATTGAATGCCAGCGAAAATTCGTTCTTTGACATGCTAAAAACTCCGTGTGTTCCTTATTACAAGCAGAAAAGTGGGGGTTGCCCACTTCTCGACGTCTTCGATAATCAGTTCGTTGTGCAGTTACATTTTAGCATGGGGGGAAAAAAGATGCAAGATATAATTGCCGCCATGACTCCACGCAACTTCGACAAGGCCGCACTACGCGGCGAGCCATCCTATGTATGGCGGGACGGACAGCAACGCAGGCTCGATATGATCATAAATGCGGCGGGTGAACGCATCAAAGGAAGGATACTCGAAAACGGATGCGGTGTCGGTATGTATGTGGAACACCTCTCCCCTTTTGGCGGCACAGTGATCGGATTGGAATACGACCTTGAACGCGCAGCCGAAGCGCGGATAAACTCACCTCACATCTTGAATGCCGCCGGTGAACAACTCCCGCTTCCTGCTTCTAATTTCGACCTGATCCTCAGCCACGAAGTGATCGAACACGTAGAGGATGACCGCTCTGCAATTAACGAAATGGTTCGCACCCTAAAACCCGGCGGACGCGCCGTCATCTTCTGCCCAAACCGCGGCTATCCCTTTGAAACACACGGTATTTATTGGAATGGGAAATATCGTTTTGGAAACAAATTATTCGTAAATTACCTGCCGCGTGTTCTAAGAGATAAACTCGCCCCACATGTGCGCGTCTACACAAAACGAGATTTGCAAAAATTATTCAAGGGTTTGCCCGTCAATTTCATCGAACGGACGATCATCTTCGGAGCGTACGATAATATTATTGCACGGTTTGGCAGTTTCGGAAAAATTCTGCGAAGCATTTTGCAATTTCTTGAAAGAACGCCATTGAAAATATTCGGCTTGTCCCATTATTGGGTGGTGGAAAAATTTTGATCTAGTTCAACGGTTCCCTGAAATCATAGATACCGTCCTTGACTTCCCACCCCTTCTTGCAACTCGAACACTCAAGGTAATTTGCCCTGTCTATTAAGGGAGATTGTCCACAATCGGGGCATTTAAAGAACGAAATTACATTCACAGGAATTTCAACAAATCTCTGTTCTCCAGTCTCTTTTACCGCCTTCACAAACACGGACGGCGTGTACTGCCAGAACGCGCCTGTCCATTGGAAAAGAGAGTCAAAGAAAACAAGGATTCCTGTTGGAACGATTCGTTTTAGAAACCCAACGCGGAAATGCGAAAGCGTAAGGGTTCTCTTAATGGCAAAGCCGAGCCCCTTTAACCAACGACGTATAGCCCTAGGGTGGAAATCGAAATTCAGTTTTACGAACTCAACCGGCTCCAACGTGAACGGATTCCACCTTTGCCTGCCGAGCAGATAACGGAATATCGCTTTGAGGTTGAGTTTATTCGCAAACTCAAGGATGAACGTCCCACCCGGTACGAGCACGGTCTTTACCTGTCCCAGCGCTTTGGATGCGTCTGCCATGTGATGCAAAACGCGGATCATTGTCGCGCCATCGAATAAACCATCAATAAATGGTAATCGATAGACATCCCCCGCAACAAATATATATTTATTTGATTTGCCGAGTCTTTGTTGAGCCTGTTCAAGTTGGGTGCGCGAGTAATCGAGCAGGATGATGCGGTCAAAGCCGAAATAACGAGTCGTATTTCGTCCGGCGCCAGCGCCAAGTTCCAGAAGGAGACGTCCGCTTGTCGGCAGTAGTCTCTTGAGGGCGATGGCTTCGGTGCGGTCTTCATACTGGCGTCCGCCTTTATCCCAAAAGGAGGTTTGATAGTCGGAGCCTTCGTAATTACAAACGGGAGGGGTGGTTTTTGTATCCATAAAATAGAGTCGGGCAATTGTACCCGACTCTATAAACTTGACCATTCGTACTCAAACATCTAGCACGAGCGATTTATTACTTAGCCACAGAGTTCGCAGAGCTTATTGAGAAAACCTTCTTCTCCGTGGTCTCTATTGCCGCAAGAGATCTATTAATTATTCTTGGACCCCCGTCCGATGGCTTGATAGGTAAAGCCCAATTCCTTCATGCGGGCGGGCTCGTAGATGTTGCGCCCATCGTAAATGACCGGGGTTTTAAGCAGGCCTTTGACCTTATCGAGATCGAGTTGTTTGAACTCGTTCCACTCTGTGACCACGATCAAGGCGTCACTGTCCTTCGCAAGGTCATACGGGTCACTGCAAAATTCCACATCTGCCAGCATGGGGCGGGCAACTTCCATTGCAACAGGATCATATGCTCGCACTTTCGCACCCGCTTTGATCAGATCGCCGGCAATATCAACCGAGGGAGCATCGCGCATATCGTCGGTGTTGGGTTTGAATGCCACGCCCAGCAAACCGACGGTCTTCCCTTTCACACTTCCGCCAAGCATGGATTGGACATTTTTTGCCACTTCTTTTCGGCGGTCGTAGTTGACATCCACAACATCGTTAAGAATGCGCGGGTTGAGTCCCTTCTCTTTTGCCATGAAGACCAACGCCTGAACATCTTTAGGGAAACACGAGCCGCCCCAACCAAGACCGGCATCCAAAAAGTGACGCCCGATACGCGCGTCATAACCCATACCTGCCGCTACCTCTTTGACATCAGCGCCATAAGCTTCGCATACATCTGCCAGTTCATTGATGAATGATATCTTTGCAGCGAGGAAAGCGTTGCTGGCATACTTGATCATTTCAGCAGTGCGCAGGTCTGTGATCACGATGGGTGCGCGCAAAGCCAGGTGTAATTGCGCCACCTTGTTGGCGGCGTCCAAATCCAATGACCCGATCACGTTGCGGTGCGGACTCATAAAGTCGGCAATTGCCGAGCCCTCGCGCAGGAACTCGGGACACGAGACGACCGCGAAGTCGATCGGTTTGGGCTGGGCAGATTTCACAATGTCAGCGACCCAGTCCCCGGTCCCAATCGGAACCGTGGATTTATTGATAATGACCAATGGCGATTTCATATTTTCCGCAATAGAACGCGCGGCAGATTCGACATACTTCAAATCTGCGTTGCCGTCCACGCCGGAGGGAGTGCCAACGGCGATAAAGGCGAACTCCGCGCCCTTCAATGCATCTTCGTATGACGCCGTGAAAGTCAGCCTGCCGCTCTTCACGTTGCGTTTTACCAACTCTTCAAGACCCGGCTCATAAATGGGCATGATGCCCTTTTTGAGATTCTGAATACGCTGTTCATCCACATCCAGCGCTATCACCCGGTTTCCAAGATCTGAAAAACAAGCCGCAGTTACCAGACCGACATATCCCACGCCGACAACACAAATTTGTTTCATATTTCCATACCTCTTGATCGAACTAAATTTCCCGGACTTGCAGGGTTGTAATAGACGAACGACCATCATCGCTATGATGCCGTCAAACTATTTTCAGGAGATCAATTTCCCTTTTTTGATTTTCTCCACGAGCAGGGCTTGCTCGATCACATTGAAAAAGTCCTTCATCTGAATGGGCTTGGCAACATACCCGTCACAACCCGCCTCAAGGGCGCGCTTGCGTTCATGAGGCATCGTATGCGCCGTCAGAGCATATATGGGAATGGACTTTGTCTCGTCGCTGGTCTTCAATTTCTGCGCCGCATTCCACCCATCCAATTCAGGCAGATCCAGGTCCATCAGGATCAGGTCGGGCTTTTGCGCGCGCGCCGCATCCACACCATCGCGTCCGTTTACCGCCAGAAAAACATCATACCCTGCGCGTTCCAGCACCAAACGCACAATCTCATAGTTATCCATATTGTCTTCGACGATCAAAATACGTGCCTTGCTCATTGCGCCAAATATAACCCTTCTGAACCAGACTGGCAATGACTTATGGTATGTGTATAATCACACGATGCGCCTGTTATTCGTCGTGGATGCCCGTTCGCCCATTGCCATGAATTGGATCAATTATTTTATCGAGCGCGGCGATGAAATTCATATTGCATCCACTTTCCCTTGTGAATTGAATGTCTCCATTAAGCGGCTGGAAATCTTCCCTGTTGCCTTTTCCTCATTGAAGAGATCAAGTCAGCGCCCCGGTTCCGCATCAGCACGGACCCTCAGCCTGCGCACCAAAATCAGACAGTGGTTCGGTCCTTTGACTCTCCGCCGCTCCGCAGAACGATTGCGCGAGTTCATCAAGGAGGTCAAGCCCGACCTCGTCCACGCCATGCGGATTCCGTATGAGGGCATGCTCGCCGCGGATGCGTACGATGGCTCCGCGCCGTTGGTCGTCTCGATCTGGGGCAACGACTTCACTCTACATGCGCCGTCCACGCAGTTGATGCGGCATTACACCAAGTGGACGATGAGCGTGGCAGACGGCTTGCATTCCGATTGTCGGCGGGATGGGCGGCTGGCGAAGCAGTGGGGTTTCAGCGTGGATAAACCCAGTTTGGTGGCACCAGGCAACGGGGGAATCCGAAGCGATGTTTTTTATCCGCCTGAAAAGTTGGTGGAGGAACCTGTCATCTTGAATCCACGCGGAGTGCGTCCATACGTCCGTAATGACTCATTCTTCAAAGCCATCCCCCTGGTGCTGGAAAAACACCCGAAGGCGAAGTTCCTTTGC
>DNDO01000043.1 GCA_003484265.1 Anaerolineae bacterium | reverse complement strand
TTTTGCCATATCCACCCCGCTGGGGCATTCGGCTTTACAACCTTTACAAGCGAGGCAGAGATCGAGAGCTTGTGCAACTGCCTCCGTTACTTCATCGTTGGGATTTCTGGTAATCAACCCTCGAAGTAAATTTGCCCTGCCCCTCGTTGAATTCTGCTCCTCCCGTGTAGCCTGATAAGACGGACACATCACTCCATTCGACTTTAGACACACGCCCTGTCCGTTACAATGTTCAACCGCACCTGCCAGACCGCGCTCATAATTGAAATGCAACGTTGAATTCCAAACCTTAACCTGATAATCTTCACCAAAACGAAGTTGCCTGTCCATCGGCGGAGCATCGAACATTTTGTTCGGGTTCAATAAGTTTTCGGGGTCTGCCGCATGTTTTAGCATTCGCATGGCATTTGTTACATCTTTGCCAAAAGTTTGCTCGATCCACTCCCCCGATGTAATTCCATCCCCGTGTTCACTGCTCATCGAGCCGCCAAGCTTCAAGGTAAGCGCAAATACCTGATTGCTAATGCTTCTCAATGCACGCACCCCCTCTTTAGTCTGCAAATTTAAAATCGGACGGATATGCAGACAGCCGCCCGAGGCATGAGCATAGATGCCGCCTTCCGTATCATGGGTGGAAAATATCCGTTCGATCTCGCGAACAAATTCACCAAGCCTTTCAACAGGAATTGCACAATCTTCGATGAAAGCGACAGGTCTTGCAGTTTGCGGGCGAGAATCCATTAATCCCAATCCCATTTTGCGGATATTCCAAATACGGCTTTGATCCTCAAGAGACTCTGCGACCGTCAATACGTCTCCCAATCGACGAACGGCCTCTTTCAAAGCGGACGGCTGATCTCCGCTGAATTCAACGACCAGCACTGCAGATGGATCGCCGACAATCCATCCCATTTGACGAGCATACGCAGGGACACTGCGCGCAAGGTGAAGGATCATTTGCGGAATTAATTCGATAGCGCTCGGCTTGAAATTCAGTAAACGTGGAACATCGTCGCAAGCGTCGGCAATACTTCGATAAGAAAGTACGCCTAATATTGTATGCTTCGGCTTGGGAACAAGGTTAACTGTAGCGCGGCGGATTACTGCGAGGGTACCTTCACTACCAGCGAGTAATGGTGCCAGGTTCCAGGTATGGGGTTTCAAATTGGCTGGATAATTTTCACCAACCCAGTGGGGCGGCGCGGATGGGCTCCACGGCAAGAGATAATTCAACCTGTAACCAGCTGAATTACGCCATGTTTTTGGATAGTTCTGCTTTATGTCATCTTCATAATTTTTTCGAATAAGATCGACGATTGGAATTAGTTTTGATTTCCCATCCGAATCCCACTTTTCCAATGTCCCATCACCAAGGATTACATCGGCAGAAATTATATGGTCGGCGCTCATGCCGTAAAGAATCGAATGCGCGCCGGTAGCGTTGTTAGCGATCACCCCACCCATCGTGGCGCGTTCGGCTGAGGCAGGGTCGGGACCGAAGGTCAATCCAAGTTGGGCTGATGCAGAATTGAGGGTGGAAAGAACGACGCCAGGTTCCACAGTCGCAGTTCGCGTTTCAGGATCGATATTGAGGATGGAATCCAGCCAGCGTGAGCAATCCAAGATTAATGCTTCCCCAATGGCTTGCCCACTTAATGATGAACCAGTACCTCGAGGCAAGATCGGAATCTTATATTTCGCGGCAAGTTCAACCGCAGATTGAAGATCGTCTTGTGTTTTGGGAATCGCAACGCCAAGCGGCTCGATCTGGTATATCGAAGCGTCGGTGCTGTATAATATTTTTGCGGCTGAGTCGAGACGAATATCCCCCGTAAATTGTTTATGAAGTTCGTGAATGAAATCTGGATTGAGAGACATGCGTTGATTTTACCGCTTGTCTCTATAAAAAAATAAGGCAGGTCATATAAGACCTGCCTTTGATCCTCAGTTATTTTTGTTGAACTCCTCATCCATGCTTGTGTATAGGGCAAGGACGTTTCCGGTAGGATCCCGAAAAACGCCAAACCAACCGGTTTGCGGGATCTCAGCCTTTTGGTGTAGAACTTTACCGCCAAGCTTCTCTACTTTTTTCAGGTCGGCTTCGATATCATCGCTGTGGATGTATACTATCACCTGCCCCGCAGGATTTTCCTCAGATACTTCAGGGAAGCCTCCGGCTGAACCGCCCTCCGATTCCCAGGTAGTGTAGTTCATTTCCGGAATAGGCTGGATCTTCCAGCCAAACAGTTCCTGATAGAACTTGCCTGCTCCTTCAACATTCGAAGCGGGAATCTCAACGTGGACTACATTTCTCTTGGACATTGCTATCTCCTTTTTTGCTAGAACGGATGACAATGGTCAGATTATAGAACATTCTTTCTAATATTGCAAGGGATGCCTGAGAACGGTTTTTTGATCATTAGGCATCCACCTACGTGCCGGGTCAAGCTTCGCTGCCATCTAGGAAGTCGTTCACGCCAAATCTTGTATCAAAAATATCCACCAACGCATCTGCTTTCAGGCGGAAATTCACATCAGTGACCCCCTGCTCCATACTTGTCACCAATCGCTCCCGAAAACTGGTCATAGGAGAATCGGGTAAAAGGAGCTCCAGCTCATCAATTATTTTCCTTGTCTCTTGGATAATCTTCAGCGAATCGGACAGCGGAATGTTTTCATCAATTACCTGTTTGAGAAGTTTACATTTATAGGTATGGCAAAATCGCGGATAGTGTGGGGTTTCATAGATCGTGCATTTTCCTTCCCAAAGGGGACAGGGTTGATTAAATCCACGCTGACCAGGTTCACGAATCACATTCAACCCTAATGACTGGGCGTTATCCAATTCCGCAGACCGCAGCTTTGACCAAACAAATAAATGGCCAGTACAGCATAGTCCGCACGACTTGCATAATGTGGTCGCAGGCGATTCGCCTGATTCTTTCTTGCTAGCCATGTATCTAATAATATCCTAATTTTCAATGAGGCATAAATTCGCCGAGTACAATCTCAAAAGGGATTGGAAATGAAACGGAAGTCGTCCAATTGCGCGAAATGTTGGGAGAAGGCGATGCAGAAAAAAATGGAATGAAGGTCTTGAATTGATTCGGGATGAAGCAATTGATTTGGTGCTCTACGAGCAATTCAAAAAGGAGCACCTTGTTAGGCTTCTCCTTGTGTTCTATATCCCGTCGAATAAATCATGTTTCCTGCGGAACCGCCCATTTACGGGAGGATAGGCTTGCATGTAATCTTCTCTTTCGCCGAAGACTCGCGTAACGAGTCCCATCAGTCCCCGCCGCATCTGTCTGCCTCCCTGAGAGGCGTGTTGTGCACTGGCACGGTTTTTGATCTCTGATACGGACCGTGTATTCAAAGTGACATGGATCGGAAAGTCTGCGATAAGGTCGGTCAGGTCGATGTCATTGTTGCGCCCGAATTTTTTTGGATCCCTACCAAACAAAGGCATTATATGCACCGCCAACTTAAGGAACCAGCGGGGAAAAACCTGATAGTACAAAGCAAGCGGCTTGAATGGTGATCCACTTTCAGGGTGGAAAGATGCGTCGTCGGATTTTTCGAAGGCAAGTGTTGTCGCTTGTTGAATGTGAATGTGGTCGGGATGTTTATATCCGCCAATTGGGTCGAACGTTAGAACAATATCGGGTTTGAGTTCACGAATATACTTGACAACCTTCCCAGCTACTTCGTCCACTGAATGCATCACCTGCGCGTTGGGATGTTTGTTGTCATCCGTCCCTGGCATACCCGAGTCACGGTAGTCTAAAAAGTAAACTTCTTTAAGTCCAAGTATTTTAGTTGCGCGCAGCAACTCATCTGTGCGCATCTCGGCGACATCTTTGTA
>DNDO01000224.1:38782-39270 GCA_003484265.1 Anaerolineae bacterium | reverse complement strand
TTGGCAAGGAGTTGTCCGCTTCCTTTGCCTGCGCCGGTGATAAGGATTACCTGATCTTTGAATATGCTCATGGTCATTATTTCGGATCTAAATGTAAACTCTCTATTCGATAATATTAATGTAGTCAATGCTTACAAAATCACCATCTTTATGGAGAACTGTGACAGAATGAACTCCCTGGGAAAGTTGTACCGATACCCATTCACTGCCGGTTAATTGATTGAGAGAATATTCACTGTTATCGATCTTGATGGTGAGCGTGCCAAACCCTGTGTCGCTTTTATATCCAAGGATGAGTTGTTTTCCAAAAAAGGTGAAGGTCATGCTGTCCCCGATTTCGGGTGAAATATACAAAGTCTCTTTGAAGGCACCTGAAACGAATAACTCACTGACCCAATCTCCGGTGTAATCGAGACGGGCATCCGTATCATCGTATTTGCCGGCCAGGATCGTTGTTTCATCGAGTGTGGTTACGGGAGGCACAGAAG
>DNDO01000224.1:38278-38497 GCA_003484265.1 Anaerolineae bacterium | reverse complement strand
TAGATTCTCCATTTTGTGGTGTGGACGTGAGAGTGATACTTGGAGCCTCAGAGGAGCTGTTCTCCGTCTCAGTTGGTTCATTGAGGAAACTGTTTTCGTTTTCGGGGTCGGGGGTAACTGTCTCGGTGGCGATGAAGGAAAATTTGAACGGCGTTTCGGCTTGCCCCTGTTCGCCAGGGTTTGCGGCTTTGGGTTCTTCCAAATAAACAAACAATAAAA
>DNDO01000224.1:16935-38010 GCA_003484265.1 Anaerolineae bacterium | reverse complement strand
AACTTCTTATTCATGAATTCCCAGTCATTTTATTGGCCACAAATCGGAACCTGGTCTTGATTATCATAGGCATTCAAAGGTAATCCCAAATAGGGTGATGGGTCAAGGGTATTCTTGATATCGAGTTCGTTTTTGAATTGTCCATTGCCGTCGTCTTCCACAATGGAGAAGTGCAGGTGGATGCCTGTCGGGCTGATGGGATCGCCGGAGTAATTTCCCTGATAGCCGAGGAAGGTTCCTGCTTCTATATATCGTTCGGTTGTTCCAGGGGGAAACTCATCTGAGATAAAGGAGTTTCCGTTACTGTCAGCCATGTGAGTGTAATACAACCATATCTGTTCGCCTGGGTTAAGCGGGTCGCTGGGCACGCGCACAATGACCGATGATTTCCAATCGGGCAGGCGTCTCAAAAAACCCGGGTATGCGGCGATAATACGTGTGACACCGATATCCGTCCCGGCGAAAATATCAATTCCTTGATGTTCGTGACCGGGGCGAAACGAATCTCCCCAAAGGAATCCGACAAAGCCGTCTGTAGGGAATATAAACGGGGCAGAACCGCATTGGGAGCCAGCGATCAGCTTCCAGTCTGTGTGAGAGGCGGGGTTGTTCATCCATGAGCGGAAGGAAACAAGGCGTGAAACATTGGGCTGGTAGAAGTAAACTGCTGATCCGATCGCGGCAATCATTGCGACAGCCACGATGGAAAGCATGATGAATCGTTTTGACATGAGGCAGGATTATACCGCTCGAATGTCAGGGTAAATTTCAGAATTTGAAAATAAGAAAAAGTTACTGGTGCTTGCCATTTTCTGAAAGTTAATATAAGATTAATTCTGCTCGTGAAAGGCAAACCCGCCGCGAGACGGGGACGCAAAGTCATGGATCTGCCAAGCTGATGCGTACAGATTGACAGACCGCCAGGCCGCCGAATGAAACATCGGCGGCCTTTATTATTCAAGGAGGTGCCCACTTAATTATAAATAACAATTTATGCTGTCTTTCAAAAAATGAAATGATTGACCTAAATCAAAACTAGTTATGAGGAGATAGTTGTGATGAAAGCAAAATTGTTTAGCATGTCACTGGTTGTAGCCATGCTTGTGGTTGCAATCGTACCTGCGGTTGGTGCAGCGCCCCAGCCGCCGGCTGGAGGGGGATTACTTATGTTTTCTTCTTCTGTCGATAATGCGTCGCATCCGTTAGGCGATATGCAAATGGCTGAACGAATCCAAGGAATGAACGCAAAACTTCACGGCAAAACAAACGGAAATAATCCGAGGATTCATCAACTCTACCAGGATCGTTATGTTGAATTGGAACGCGAGGGCGAAGACTCTATCTGGACTGTCCTCGGAGAGTTTGGCCCTGCCGACCACCCTGCCCCAATCCTGTTCTCCGGTGTTCCGGGTCCGCTGCATAATCAGATTCCCGAACCGGACCGGAGTGTGGACAATACTACGATCTGGAATGCTGATTTTAGTGAAGCCTATTACGAGGATTTGCTGTTCTCAGAAGCGCGCGGCGCCATTTCCATGCGCAAGTTTTACATCGAGCAGTCATCCGGCCGATATGCAGTTAACGGCGATGTGACTGATTGGGCTGTTGTTCCCTACAATGCGGCTGCCTATGGTCGAAACTATTGTGGCAGTATTGTTTGCGCGCAGACCTGGGTTTTTGTTGACCACTCAGTGGATGCATGGTATGCCAATCAATTGGCGGCAGGTAAAACCGCTGCTGAGATCGATGCCTACCTTAGTCAGTTCGATGTTTGGGACCGTTATGACTGGGACGGAGACGGCAATTTCGATGAGCCTGACGGTTACATCGATCACTTCCAGTCTGTTCATGCTGGTGAAGGTGAAGAGACCGGTGGCGGTGCGCAAGGCACCGATGCCATTTGGAGCCACCGCTGGTACGCTTACTATAACAATATCGGCGTGACCGGTCCATCGCCCGATTATCTGCTTGGCGGCGTAAAGATCGGCGGTTCCAACTACTGGATCGGCGACTATACCATCGAGCCTGAGAATGGCGGCGTGGGCGTATTTGCACATGAGTTCGGGCACGATCTTGGCTTGCCTGACTTGTACGATACATCCGGTAATACAGGAGGCGCCGAGAATTCAACCGGCTTCTGGACCATAATGTCCTCCGGCTCCTACGGCAGCTCCGGTAAACCGAAAGATGGTATTGGTTCCAAACCCATCCAATTCAGTGCATATGAGAAGATCTTCCTTGGCTGGTCGAATTACAAGTTCATTGACTTTGGTGCGGAACCGAAGAAGAAAACCAAGGTCAAAATGGGCATCGCTGAATTCAACACCAAGGATTACCAGCATTTGATCGTGGCATTGCCCGATAAACAGGTCGAATCCTTCATAGGCGATCCTTATTCAGGTAGCTTCTTCTATTACTCCGGCTCGGGGAACGATCTTGACAACAGCATGACGCGCGATGTCACCCTTCCGGCAGGCACTGTAACACTGAACGCCATGGTCAACTTTGACATTGAGTTAGATTGGGACTATGCTTACCTGACCGTCAACGGTACACCGGTTGCCACGAACTTTTCCACGAATACCGACCCCAATGGTCAGAACTTCGGCGAAGGCATTACCGGCACATCTGGCGGCTGGGCGCTATTGACCGCAGATCTTTCGGCTTATGCAGGCCAAACCGTCACAATCGGTTTCCGTTATTGGACTGATGTCGCAGTTGCCAATCCTGGTTTCTCGGTGGATGATATCGCTATTTCCGGCCAGGCCTTGGACGATGCCGAGAGCGATGCCGGCTGGACCTATGCAGGCTTTATTCGCACAAATGGTACAGTGGTGCAGTCGTTCCCGCATTACTACATTGCGGAATATCGCAAGTATGCAGGTTATGATGCCGGCCTCAAGACTGGTCCTTACAACTTCGGCTTCCTGGATAACCCGAACCTCCAGAACTGGGTAGAACATTTCCCCTATGATGACGGCTTGTTGATCTGGTACCTGGATTACTCCTTCCCGGATAACAATGTTGGAGACTACTGCGCGGCCGGCCGATGCGGAGGATTCTATCTGCCAATTGATGCGCACTCTGATCTGATGCTCCGTCCGGATAACGGCAATGTATGGCGTCCGCGCATCCAATCCTACGATTCGCCATTCAGCGTTGATCGCACGCCGAAGATCTGTCTGCATGCCAATAGCATAAAGAAGTGTTACGGCGGCAAACTTGGTAATTCGCTCTTTAATGACACTATCCCCTATTGGAATCCACCTGATCCATCCATTGGTCACTTTGGTTGGTCTAGTGTGCCTCTGCCTAGAACTGGCGTCGAAATCCGTATCCTGAATGAATTTGACGGCTGGATCTGGGTCCGGGTTGGCCCCGCCAGTTACATTCACGACTAATAAAATCACTGGTGTTTGGTTGACTTAGTAAAATATTCCGCAGGCATCCGCCTGCGGAATATTTTATATTACGGCTTTTAACTCAGAAGGGCTTGATCCCCACTATGTTTCACAGGATTAATCGATTGGAACACCGATGTGAGGAGTAGGACCGGTGGCTGGAATGGACAGGGGATCATCGGTTCCAAGGGTATCTTCAGGGCAATATACGATCTGACCAAGCAGGTCAGTGTGATATGTATATTCCACATCCCCCGCGTTCAATAGGATGCGATGACCGGGCACTTTTCCCTGCGCATATACTTTGCCGGGGGCTGGGCATCCAATGGCAGAGTCTGGCCAGGTCATTTCAGTTGCGTCCACAAGCGATATTAGTTCGACATCCACTTGTAGAAAATTTGCCAGGTCCAGTTTTGCCAGCGCAACATACTTCTCCACCGGGGCTGATGCTGGGTCTGGAAAGGATTGTTGTGTAGGAATGGGCAGGGGATTCTCAGATGATGTTTGCGTTTCATCCGTCATCGGAGGGGCTTGCGGTTCCATGGGTGATTGGTCTTCGTTTTCAACAGCAGATTGTGATGATGTGCAGCTTGCCAGGACGAGCGAAATTATGAATGTCAACGTGATCAGGTTATTTTTCATGCGAAGGCTCCTCGGGAAGATCAAGATGGGTCAGGCAAAAGACGCAGTTATCTCGCAGACGCTGCGCGCCCTCGAAAGGTTCCCCGAATTCTTACGAAATTTCTACCATCTTCTGTCGAAAAATTTATACCTTGAAAGTATTATTTGGCCTATAAACTATATTATCAAGGAGATAAACCATGACCTTCTATTTACAATCCTACCCGAACAATAACCTTAACCTTCGGCAGAGACCCGTCCGCCGTGTCGTTCGCCGCTTGAATGGAAACGATCAGCGTTCTCTTAATGTGAACATCCGCGAAGAGGATGATGCGTACATCCTTTCGGCCCTCGTGCCCGGGCTTAAAGCCGAAGACCTGAATATTCAGGTCCTAGACGATGTTGTTCGAATCGAGGGTGAATATAAACTGGATGAGAACCAGTACCTCATGCAGGAGTTGCCCTCCGGTTCCTTTGCGCGGACCTTGCGTCTGCCCGTCCCCATCGAGGCGGACTCTGTCGAGGCGAAGATCGCAGACGGTATCTTAACGCTGATGCTGCCCAAGGCAGAATCAGCCAAGCCGAAGCGGATCAGCATCAAGCGTAAGTAGGGAACGAGTTCATCGTCAGATTGAAGACCGCGTATATACGCGGTCTTCTTTTTTAAGTACGGATCCTATCAATGTGTGTAAAATGCCCCTAAGGGTATAATTTGCCCATTCTGAAATTTGGAGATGCATGTGAAATTAAGAATTGTCATATTTATTATTACGTTCGCGTTGATCGTAACTGCATGCGGCGGCAGTGAGACGCCCGCTGTTACTGATACGCCAAGTATATTGGATACACCGATTCTGCCTCCAACGCTAACCGCTACACCGACGATCCCGCTTGCGGTGCTGGTGCTTCCCGCGGATATGGATGCGGAAACGTCGAACTTATACCAGACTACCGTTTATGATCTTACGCAGTCATCCGGTATGCGCTTTCAGGTCAGGAATGAATTTACTGCGGCAGACCTTGAACCGGGTTTAAAGCTCGTGATTGCACTCCCGCCGGACCCGGGTTTAGTCGATCTCGCAGCTGCCGCGCCGGATGTCCAGTTCCTTGCTATTAATCTCCCGGACGTTTCTCCAGGCGGAAACATAAGCGTATTGGGGAACAATTCGCAATCGAATATCGCCGCGTTCCTGGCTGGTTATACTGCCGCCATGCTCACGGATGACTACCGCGTCGGTATGTTGATGCCGAAAGATAATAGTGATGCCATTCAATCGTTTAACTCGTTCACCAACGGCAGGAAATATTATTGCGGTCTCTGCCGCCCATATTTTTTTCTGCCCTGGGATTTCCCGCAATTTCTGGAGATCGGAGCCGAGCAGGATGCCAACGATTACGATGCGTTCGCTGATATCCTGATCCTGCAATACAAGGTACGCACGATCTTTATTCACCCCGGTATTTATACACAAGACCTTGTGGATTACATCGGGACGACGGGCACATCCATGATCGGGACGCTCAGCCCGGAGCGGAAGCCCGCCGGTTGGATCATGACCATTCAGCCGGATACCATACAAGCGATCCAATCTGCGTGGCCCCAGCTGCTGGCGGGGCAGGGGGGACTCACGGTTCAATCTCCCCTTGGCTTGAGTGATGTCGATCCGCTTCTTCTTTCCCCCGGAAAGCAAGTGGACGTTCAAGAGGTTTTGGATAATTTGCAAAAGGGATTAATTGCCCCGTAGCTAATCTTAACCGAGAGGAGTAAAAAACCACCGCCTCATCCCTAAGATGGGCGGCTTATTTGTTGTCTGGGATGAGGCAGACTGTAGGGTTGGGTTGGACGTTCGTGCCGTTTACCGTGCCCAAGCCATGCCATGGCTTTGACGATCAGCACAGCAGGGTTGACCGGTTTCAAAAGACATTCGTCTGCGCCTGCCTGCTTTGCTTCAATGATCTCTGCTGCTGTATTTGCGGAAACAAGCAATATGATGGGACCGCGGCTCGCAAGACGTAATTCCTTGAGCATGGTGGTCCGTTTTTGTCTGGAAAGATTCATATCAACCAGCATCAATGATGGACCAACCAAACGCGCGGTCTGCAGGGTGTTCGAAATCGACGATTCAGAGAGCACGATGCAATCCCGTAGTTGGAAGAGATTCTCCCACACAGAAATATTTTCAGGGCGGTCAGAAGCGATCAGAACGGTGTGCAGGGGAATGGTATCTACATTGATATTCCTGGCAGACATAAAACTAACCTTTCCTATGGTAATTACTTGACGGAATTTAGAAACGCATGTTACACTCGCGTTCGTTCTAAAAATTCAAGAAAGGAGGCGCACGACAATGGCAATGAAAACTTCTCAAGTCTTTTTGAAATCATTCGGCATCGCTGAAGTTGATGTTGTTGATTCTCGTAGTGCGCCTGCTTTGCGTTAACTTACACGAAAAGTTGTAACTAACAGCCGCGGTGCCACTCGCCTGCGGCTGTTTTTTTGTTATTTTCCAGCCATGGGCAAATGCCTGTGGCTGATTTTTATTATTTGGAAACCGGAGAGGAGAAGATCATGTTCGACATTCAAACGCAATTGTTCGAGGGAAAGGATATTCGCTTTGGTCCTATTGATTATGAGAAAGATCCTGAGGTCGAATCCAAATGGACACATGATTCCGATTTCATGCGCATGTATGAGTCAGATCCCGCGCGTCCGATGTCGGCGGCGATGGTGAAGAAAGAATATGAGAAACTCGAAAAAGAGATCGAGGAAGAAAAGAACATGTACTTCTTCGCTGTCCGTGCCAAAGCAGATGAGAGATTGATCGGTAAAGCGATGATACATAGGGTCGAATGGGTGAACGGAAATTGTTCCCTGCGTTTTGGGATTGGTTCGCCTGACGATCGCCGCAAAGGATATGGCTCACAGACATTGCAGATGTTGCTCCGTTTTGCATTCGCCGAGTTGAACATGTTCCGCGTGAGCGCCCATGTCTCTGAATATAACGAAGCCACGATTATCATGTTGCAGAAGTTCGGATTTGTCGAGGAAGTACGCCGTCGGCAGGCGTTGGATCGTGACGGCAGGCGTTGGGATCTGCTCATTTTCGGCTTGTTAAAAGATGAATGGCAGGTTCGAGCCAAGGCCTAGTCTGGCCGAAGACGAAGATGGAGGAAACGATGAAAGATTTATTCCGTGGAAAGCTTGTCCATATTATGGCTGAGGAACCCGAGGCGCGGGCGAAAGTGGAAGCCCTGTGGCAGAGGGACTCGGAGTTTGTCCGTCTTGCTGACAGCGTTCCCATTTCGATGGAGTCGGAAAAGAAGCTAAAAGACAGGTTCAACAAACAGGATGAAAACGGCTTCAAGCCCGAACGTTACTCATTTGCCGTCCGCACATTGGATGCGGATACACATATCGGTTTTTTTGACATCGGGGTTGACCTGATCCACAGTGAAGCCTGGGTCGGCATCGGCATTGGCGAGCGCGAATTCTGGGGGAAAGGGTACGGCACAGACATGATGAAATTATGCCTGCAATATGCCTTTACCGAGTTGAATGTACATCGCGTGTCGCTTGGATTGCACGCCTTCAACGAACGTGCATTGCGTTCTTATGAAAAGGCAGGCTTTCGCCTTGAAGGGCGCACGCGGCAGGATCTGATGCGCGAAGGCACACGATCCGATTCCTTATGGATGGGCATCCTGCGTGAAGAATGGATGCAAATGCAAATGGGAGACAAACGATGAAAGAAATATTTAGGGGCGACCTTGTCAGGTTGTGCGCGATGGATTCGGACGAAACAGGCAAAGCTTTTTCACGCTGGGACCGTGATTCTGAGTTCAGGCGATTTTTGGACAGCGGTGTGGCGCATTTTGTATCGTCAAAGAAGTTGAAAAAAAAGATCGAAGAGGAGATTGCAGAACAACCACTACGACAATATCCTTTTGGCGTTCGCACCTTGAAAGACGACGCTTTGATCGGCGTGGGCGACCTGTATGTTTACAACTGGACGGGGCGCGACGCGTTTGTAGGTCTCGGTTTTGGCGAGCGCGAATTTTGGGGCAAAGGCTATGGCACTGATTTGATGAGCCTGCTCCTGCGTTATGCGTTTGCAGAGATCAATTTAAATCGTGTAACGCTTAACGTATTCGAATATAATCCGCGCGCGGTCCGTTCGTACGAAAAGGCGGGCTTCCGCCATGAAGGACGGATGCGTCAATTTTTGAATAAGGAAGGCAAACGCTGGGATATGCTCTTCATGGGCATCCTGCGCAAAGAATGGATGGCACATAATGAACACAGAATTAAAAACTAACAATACGCTTCTTTCCCCGGACCTCAACCTGCGTCCTGCCCAATGGACGGACCTGGATGCTGTGGCTCAACTTATCCTCGATGTCTGCACGAACGACGGTGACCCAACTGTCGCGGTCACGACGGAGGAGCTCGCGCGGGAATGGAAGAGCCCCGGCTTCGTTCTGGAAAAGAACGCCTTCGTCGTCGAAACGTCCGATGGGCGCATCGTTGGTTTTGAGGAATTCGACAACAAACATGCCCACGCCGACCTTATGGGGGATGGATACGTCCACCCTGATTTCATGGGACGCGGTATCGGCACAGCCATGTTGCGCGCGCTCGAAGTGCGCGCGCGGGAAGATATGGAACTCGCCGAACCAGACCTGCGGGTCTTTATCCGTAATGGTATGTCTATCGGTGATACCGTTGCGCGTGCGATGCACGAAAGCGAAGGCTACAAAGCGATCCGGTTCTCGTGGCGCATGGAGATCACACTCGATGAAGCGCCATCCCTGCCGAAGTTCCCAGATGGCATCGAACTCCGTCCCTTCGAGATGGAACACGATCTTGCCGTTTATAAAGCGCATGAAGAGGCATTCAGTGATCATTGGGGACATACACCTCGCCCTTACGAAGATTGGACTCACCGCATGAAAGACAATGACAGGTCGCTTTGGCTCATTGCCTGGGATGGTGACCAGATCGCCGGCTATTCACTCAACCGCCCGCGCATGGGCATTGGCTGGGTCGGCACGCTGGGAGTCCGCCGCGCGTGGCGTAAGCGCGGATTGGGCAAAGCTTTGCTTCTTCAATCGTTTGCCGAACTCTACAAGCGCGGTCACTCTGTCATCGGTCTGGGAGTGGATGCGTCCAGCCCTACGGGTGCCACGCGTTTATATCAGAAGGCTGGCATGAAGGTCGCCGCTGAATATGTAATCTATGAGAAGGAACTGCGTTCGGGTCGTGAGCCTGAAGGTCAGGAATAGGCTATACTTTATCAAACAATCAACCAGGAGAATCTTATGAACCTTCGATGTTCTTATTGCCAGACCCCCTTTACCATTGGGCGCGTTGAAAAGCTTGACGCGTTGCAACACATGGACGCCAACAACCTCAATCATTATGATGCGCATTGCCCGCGTTGCCGCCGCGCCACGCCTGTTCAGCGCAGAATGATGGAGATGACTTTACCGAATTGGCGGGATGCGCTAAAGGAATTGGAAAAGGAGATGGCTGCGAACCCGCAGCAGGCAGCGCCTCTTACGAAGCCCGAAGCTGTCCCTGTTGCTGAGACAAAGTCCAAGCCTGTGCCTGCCGCGAAAGCCAAACCCAAAACAGAGAAGAAGCCGGCTGCAAAAGCAAAGACCACCGCAAAGAAAGCGTCCCCAAAGAAATTGAAATGACCATCAAGGCAGTCTTCTTCGACCTGGGAGGAGTCATCCTCCGCACCGAATATCACGCTCCGCGACAAAGGCTCGCGGAGCAATTTGGTATGGACTACGAAGATATAGATAAGATCGTCTTTGGAGGTGGACCAAACGGCTCTGCCGGGCGCGCAGCGATTGGCGCGATCACTGAAGAAGAGCACTGGCAGAACGTAATGAAAACGCTAAAGTTGCCGGCCGCTGACTATGAGCGCATCCGCGACGAATTCTTCGCAGGCGATGTCCTTGATCATGACATACTTGACTTTCTCCGATCCATCAAACCGACCCACAAAGTGGGACTCATCAGCAACGCCTGGACCGGATTGCGCGAATATATTGTCCGTGAAAAGTTCGACGATGTCTTTCATCACATGGTCATCTCTGCCGAGGTGGGTGTGGCAAAGCCTGATGCGAAGATCTATCAAATTGCGTTGGATCAGTTACAAGTCCAGGCAAATGAGGCGGTCTTTGTCGATGACTTCTTTGAAAACATTGAGGCGTGTGAGGAAGTCGGTATGAAAGGCATTCACTTCAAAGACTCGGAAACAGCAATTCAACATTTAAGAAAATTATTGCAGGTCACGCTTTAAGCATGACCTTCTTTATAGGTGATCATGTTCTCCAATTTAAAACTTAACGCGCGATCCGTCTATTTATTCACCGAGTTCAGCGCATCCGCTTTCTTTTCAATGATGTTCGTTGTTACCTCACTGTATGAAGCTACAGTCGCGGGGCTGACGCCGGTCCAACTCATTCTCGTTGGTACGACGCTTGAAATATCCGCCTTCCTGTTCGAAGTGCCGACAGGCATTGTCGCGGACGTGTACTCGCGCAAGCTCTCCATCATCATCGGGTACGTATTGATGGGTGTGGGATTTCTCGTCGAAGGCTTCTTCCCGTCGTTCCTGCCGATCTTGCTCGCACAGGTCATATGGGGTTTGGGCTATACCTTTACCTCGGGCGCATCGCAGGCATGGATCACAGACGAGATCGGTGAAGATAACGCCAACAAAATATTCCTGCGCGCTACTCAGGTCGGTTTGTTCGCGGCGTTGATCGGCATGGGACTCGCTACACTTATCGGCGCGAATAACGTCGCATTGCCTCTTCAAGTTGGCGGAGTCGGCGTGATACTGATCGGTGTTACGCTCGCGGTCATCATGCCCGAAACAGGCTTTCACCCGACGCCGCGCGAAGATCGCAATACATGGCAGCATATGTGGTACACATTCAAACAAGGAACAGATTCTGTCCGCTCGAAACCTCATCTGATGAGCGTCGTGGGTGTTGGTTTGTTCTACGGCATATACAGTGAAGGCTTCGACCGCTTGTGGGTCAAGCATTTGCTCGACACATTCGATCTGCCGATTATATTTGGCGGCAACCAGGTGGCATTCTTTGCAGTCCTACGCATCGTCGGAACGCTCCTCACCATAATTGCAGTGAGGTTTGTTGAAAAGCGGGTGGACACGAGCAGTCCAATTGCGATTGGTCGCGCAATGATGGTCGTAACAGGATTGATCTCATTATCTTTGCTTGGATTTGCGCTCTCTCCGCTTCTTTTACTAAGCCTGGGCTTGTATCTGTCCATAGACGTTTTGCGTGACGTAGCTGGACCCCTGAAGACTGCCTGGGTCAATAAGAAACTGGACTCAAAGGTACGTGCGACTGTCCATTCGATGTTCGGGCAGGTGGATGCTATTGGGCAGGTGATGGGAGGACCCATCGTAGCGGTGATCGCCGCTGTCGGTTCCGCAATCGCTTCGCTCGTGACTTCGAGCCTGCTTCTTGTCCCTGCAATGTTTTTCGTAAGCCGGGCCAACACACTGTCGAGGGAGGAATCGGCGGCGGAACCATCACCTGCTGATTGATAGTCACCGCGTGAGTAGACGGAGTTTAGAAGATGATCAACGAGCAATTTTCTTTTTTCAACCAAAATATCAAGCTTGCTGGAACGCTCTACAAGCCGAATAGTAACCAGCCTTCTCCTGCCATTGTTGTGGTACATCACGCTTCTGGCGGTGAACAATCCGATCCATTTTACAATCATCTAAAAAATGAACTGCCGAAACATGGGATCGCGGTTCTAGTATTTGATCGGCGGGGATCAGGCGCTTCAGAAGGTGATTTTGAATCCGTAGACTTTGAGGAATTGGCGGGTGATGTTGTTTCTGCTGTTGAGTACCTGGAATCCCGCCCTGATATTGATAAGTCAAAGATCGGCTTACATGGGACAAGCCAGGGAGGATGGATCGCGCCGATTGCCGCAGTGAAAAAGCCAGACATTGCATATATTATTGCCGTATCCGCTTCCGGGGTTTCACCTGCCAGACAAATGGATTACGGAGTTGCTTTTCATCTCGAACAGGATGGGTTTGATAAGAATGTTATTGATAAAACCGTTGAACTACGGGGTCTGGTCAACGAATATTTCCGAGGGCAGGTTTCAAGGGATACCGTTTTGGCGGAGTTGAGACGGTATGAGTCTGAGCCCTGGTTTGAAAAGGGATACCTATATTCAAGCGATGAATTACCTGTTGACATTACACAAAGCAAGTGGTTCCATGAGATGGACTATGAGCCGCTTTCCGTATGGAAGGAGGTTGCTCAACCTACTTTATTTCTCTTTGCAGAGATTGATGAATGGGTGCCGGTTGAGGAAAGCATGGAGAATTACAGGCTTGCAACGTCACAGAACAAAGATGTGACCATGAAACAGATCCTGGGTTCAGACCATCTCATGTCAAAGTCGCAGGACAAAAATATCCATATCGCCTCGCCTGAATATCTGAATATTGTGACAGGGTGGCTGAAATCCCGATTATGATTTTCCAAAACAACATAACCGGGTCAGCGCGGTAAACGGTCGCTCCGTCGGAAATCAGACGTGCTGATCAAATAGGATCGGGTTACCATCGGGGTCCATCAGCATAATACTTGCGGGACCCGTTGTGCTCTCATCTGCCTCGCTCATCAGCTCGATGCCTTGTGCTTTCAATTGTTTCTGAAGTTCGCGGACATCAGTGAACGTATTCAACTTTTGAGCATCCTGGCTCCAGCCTGGGTTGAAAGTTAATGTGTTCCTATCAAACATCCCTTGAAAGAGACCGATCACGTGCCCTTCATTCTCCAGGATCACCCAGTTCTGTGATACGTCCCCGCCGAATTCCTTGAAACCAAGTTTCTCATAAAATGCTTTCGAGACTTTGATATCCTTGACAGCCAGACTTACTGAAAATGCGCCGAGTTTCATAGTTATCTCCTTTTATCGTGTGGCCATAGACCATGTCTATTTCTTGTAATTGTTTGCGTTCCATTTCATCTTCATATATACATTCCCCTTTTTCAATTCATCAAGCATTTGTTTCAATCGTTTTTGTTTCGTGGATTCAAGTTTCGCTCGCGTGATCCAGCCGATGTAATCGTTACGTTGATAGGGTGGCCGCGAACGATACTCCTCAATTAACTCGTTTTCATTAAGCGCTTCATGAATAAAATCGGGCATGGGTAACCGAGGGCGGGGAGGCATATATACACCTAATTGAATACAACTTCCTCGCGGATCTTTTCAACGACTTTGGGCAGCGACGAAAAGAAATCCACATAGGCATTTGAAACATCATCCGTTTTATCATGAAGCAAACGGTCAAGTGCGGCGTAATCTTTGAGCCAGAAGGTCCAGACCGAACCCGGACCATTGCCCAGGCCTCCGCTCCCTGCGACAGCTTCACGAATCCATTTCTGGTTTTTAACAGTTTCATGTAATACGCGTGCTTTTTTACCGACTTCAGTATCAAATGGACGAGGCCAGTCGAAGTCCACGATCAAGTAAATTCCAGGGTGTTTTTGATGAGACATTTAACTCTCCCTTGATTCTAAATCTATCATCCTGCACTCTCATATGCGGATTTGATCCACGCAACTAGTTCGGCATCCACTTCCTTCGCGTCGGTCAGGTTGACAATGTAATTGCACATACTTCCCTTGGGTTGTTCTAGCAGGCGTTTGTTCTTTTTGAAATCTTTTGCGTTGATCCCGACCTCATAACGCGTGTTGGTCTTGGGACCGATCATTGCAAACTGTTTCTTGCGCCGCAGGCTGACATAACCTTTTTTTGGCAGGATCTCAAACTCGCCGAACTTGTTGATGTGTTTCATTAACGCATCGTGGATGGGGCGGAAGCCTGCTTTTGCTCCCGAGAAGATTTCATCCAATACATCGTTCATGGATTTTCCCTCAGCGGCGCGGGTGCCGTCTGATTTCAAGACAACGTGTACCAACGTCCCTGCGTCGCCATGACCAAGACCAAGTTTTTCCTTGAGCATATCGCGGATCTCGCCGTGTTTGGAGAGCCCGCTTTTCTTGATGAATGCGGATAACTGCCCAAGCGACATGCCTGTTTTCTTTTGTATATTTTCTATCTGGGTTTGGATTGCCTTATCGAGGGTACTCATCGTGTCATCTCCTTTGGTTAATTGGATAACGATGATTGGATTATAGAACATTATTTCTAAAAACGCAAATATCCGAAATTCTAACCCCTAGGATATTTGCATTAGCCATTGAACACGTTTAATTTAAATAACCAAGTGCTGAAGCAATGAGCACGGCGATACCTACTCCGCCAAAGACCAACCCAAGAAAACCGAGCAGTAACGGGACAAAATACAGGTTGAACCATTTGTTGATACGGGCTTTGTTTGGATTTTCTGGATCGTACATCACATCAATGATCTGCCCTTCCTTGAACTGAGGCGGGTTGCTGGACATGTTATCTGCAACTTCGATTACCTGTCCACTCATTGTTCTGAAGGTGTATACAGGCGAGTATCCTCCGCCTCCGTCGGAATCGTGGGAATATACCATGCGGATGACTGTGCCTTGCGCTCTTTGAGCTGTGCCAAGAAATGAACGCGTTCGCAGCCAGAAAAATAGCGCCAGCGCCGCGAGAATAAACCCAACAAAACCAAAGACAAGACCGAGGATCAGTGTTTCAGACATTGTATGCTCCTCTTACGAAACTTGATTCAATTCTTTTTCAAGGTCAGTGCGTGACCGTATATCGATAGGGGCGTTAATGTAGCGTTGTATAGCTTCTTCGCTCATCTTGTTTTCGTAATGGTCGCGATACATCTGCAAAATGGAAATCGTATCACCCGTATATTTTTCAACTGTAACCTTATCGCCTGCATTGACAATACCTTCATTGATAACGCGGCAATATAGGCCAGGTCTTTCACCTGTACGGAATTTCTTTACCCATTGTGGATCACCCATGCGTGTGGCGAAAGTTCCGCACGGGATTCGTGGTGAGGTGACCTGGAGGGTGACATCCCCGATATGAAGATAATCGCCCACGTTGAATTGTGCGCTTTCCAGTTCGCTGACGGTCAGGTTTTCGCCGAATGTGCCAGGGGTCAGGTCTCTTCCGAGTTCGTTCGACCACCACGCATAGTCCGCGCCCCCATAAACATAAATAGCCTGGTCAATGCCGCCGTGATTCTTTTTGTCGCAGATGGCGTCGGTGTCAATTCCAAGCCGTTTGATCTCAACCGGTCTGTTTACTGGAATTTTGTATATGCCCGTGGTTTCGATGTAATCCCGGCGCTGTTGTGTTTGTTCTTTGCCTATGTTGATGCTGATCAATTGCATTATCGTTCACCTATGGTCGTATTTTGCATTTGATCAATTGTAACAAACTTAAAACCTTTTGCTTTGAGTTTTGGGATGAAGACATCCACGATCTGTGCGATTTTTTTGCCGTGTTCATGACCATCGTGCAAAACAATGATCGAGCCAGGGATGGTTCGTTTGAGGATTTGGTTGATAGTCCGTTGCGTGGGTTGGATGAAATGCAAAGGCATGTTGTCCCAAAGTACCAGCCGATAACCCCAATCACTTAGCATGGACAATGTCTTCGCAATGAAAAATCCATATGGCGGGCGGACGTCGCGAATGGTATCTGGCGAGATGCCGCAGGAGTGGGCAATGGCTTTTCGCGACTGATCCAGCTGTCCTTTAAGGGTTGACGCGCTTTCCATCGGGAAGGGGATATGACGATAACAGTGAATCGCGAGTTGATGCCCACTTTGGTGGATCCGCTTTACGAGTTGTGGATAACGTTCGACGCTTTGCCCGATCAAAAAAAATGTCGCATGGACGCTGTGCGTTGCAAGTACCTCCAGCACCTGCGGCGTATCTCGCGGATGCGGACCGTCGTCGAAGGTCAGCGCGATCGTGCGGCGCGAACGGTTCCCATGATATAAGACGTCCGGATGGCGTCGTTGCAGGTAATGTTGAAGGAATCGATTTATGGCGCCTCTATCTTACGCCGCTTGTCACTGTCCCAACGATGATGGATAAAAACATCAGCACACTGCCCAACCCGACCCCCACAATGGTGGCGGCGACAACCACGAGGAACTTGTTCCAATCGAACTTTGTGATAAGGAGTTTTGTCAACCAGCGGGCGAGGATGACTGAGGGCAGCAGTGACACGCTCTGGCAGATCACTGCGATGCTGATCGCATTGAAACCTTCACTTTCGCTTGCGCCGTTGAGCAGGACGATCTGCCCGAATATAAACACGAGTGCGACTGCGATCAATAGGATGAATGTCGATAAGCCTGCGATGGTGGCTGTTGATTTGGTGGACATGATGGTCTCCGATGATTATTTGCCTGATTATATCCCTCTACACATCAGACTTTCATTAACCTCCCCGCTTGTGCAGTTGCTTATTTGGTCTTCTTGTCTTATATTCCGCCTGTCTGCTTTTCAAAAACTTTATCGTTCCACAACCAGTAGACCAGAAGACAACCAGACTAGGAGACTACCCCGATGCACGGATACGGATGGTTCGCAGCAATGCGACAGGGCGATGAAAAGCCCAAGGTAACAAAAGAACTTTTACTGCGCGTCCTGACCTACGCGCGCGGATATTGGTGGCATATCGGTGGCATGCTGGTAACGATCCTGTTGACGACGGGCTTATCACTGCTGACGCCGCTTATTTTCCGAAATATGATCGATGTAGTGATCCCCGCCAAAGACGTCAATCGACTGGTGTGGCTCGGCGTGGCGTTATTGCTTATACCCGCGCTTACAGGCGGCATAAACGTCATTCAACGACGTTTGAATTCCACTGTTGGCGAAGGCGTCATCTTCGATCTGCGCTCGACCCTCTTTGCACGGTTGCAGGGCATGTCCCTGCGGTTTTTCACGAATACAAAGTCAGGCGAGTTGATGTCCCGCCTCAACAACGACGTGGTCGGCGCACAGAACGCCATCAGTAATACCATCGTTAACATTGTCACCAACCTGATCGAAGCGATCGCGTTGTTCATCGTCATGTTCACGCTTGAATGGCGGCTGACCCTCATCAGCATTGTCATCCTCCCGTTGTTCATCATAGCCGCGCGACGGCTTGGGAACGTCTTGCGCGATATCGCTCGTCAAGCCATGGATTCCAACGCGCAGATGAACGCGCACATGAACGAGACCCTCAATATTGGCGGCGCATTGCTGATCAAATTGTTCGGGCGCACACGCGAGGAGGAAAACCGTTTTCGTGAACGCGCCGCCAATGTGCGTGAAATTGGCATTCGACGCGCGGTCATTGGTTCGACGTTCTTTGTCATCTTCGGGCTCATCACTGCGGTCGGCACCGCGCTCGTCTATGGTCTCGGCGGCTGGTATGTCATTCTCGGTTCGTTCACGGTCGGCACCATCGTCGCGTTCGGTTCGTATCTCGGCAATCTCTATGGCACGCTGCAAGGTCTTGCGGGCGCGCCTGTCGAGTTTTCGACCAGCATGGTTTCCTTCGAGCGCGTGTTCGAGATCATTGATCTGCCGCAGGATATTATCGAAAAAGAAAATGCGACGGTTTTGGATGATGTCAACGGCGAGCTCGAGTTTGATAACGTCACATTCAATTACAGCGTGGATACATCCAAGCTTCTTAAAGATGTCAAACGGTACGGACGGCATGAAGATGTAGGCGCGGTCTTGTCTTTATCAAATAATAGTAACGGCAAGAAAAAAGAGGTTGATATCGCATCAGACTCTGGGGAACCTGATGCGACCTCTCAAGCCAGAGATGTCGCTTTGACAAGTGTCTCCTTTAAAGCAAAGCCTGGAAACTTGATCGCGTTGGTTGGCCCTTCTGGCGCAGGCAAAACCACGATGACGTATCTCATCCCGCGTCTATACGATCCCACCGAGGGTGTCCTCCGCATTGACGGACATGATCTGAAAGATGTCACGCTCGAATCGCTTTCGCATGCCATCGGCATGGTGACGCAGGAGACATATCTCTTCCACGATACGATTCGCACAAACCTGACCTATGCAAAAATGGACGCGACGCAAGCCGAGATCGAAGCCGCCGCCAAAGCTGCCAACATCCACAACTTCATCATGGAACTGCCCGACGGATACGATACGATCGTCGGTGAACGAGGCTACCGTCTCAGCGGCGGCGAGAAACAACGCATTGCACTGGCGCGTGTGATCCTCAAAGATCCTCGCATTCTGGTCCTGGACGAAGCCACCAGCTCCCTCGACAGCGAATCCGAAGCGTTGATTCAAGATGCGTTGAAGCGAGTTATGGCTGGGCGCACAAGCATTGTCATCGCGCATAGATTGAGCACGATCTTAGCAGCAAATTTGATATTGGTGATGGATCGAGGAAGAATCGTTGAGCAAGGGACACACAGTGAGTTGCTTGCGCTGGGCGGGTTATACAGTCAGTTGTATGAAACGCAGTTTCGAGGGGAGAGGGTCTAGCCCACCCGCCTGATCGGGCAGAACTTAGGTTGCCACTTCGTTTTTGGTTACTAGAAAATCATCTTTTAAACTGTTGCCATAAGTCACGCATCACCTGAATGTGCCCCAAATGCGTAGCGGTGTGCTTCAATGCATGTCCGAACACCCAGCCAACGGTTACTTCGCGTGCCCGGAACATGCGCTTGGTGTCGAGGTCAGCGAGCGTTAAACGTTCCAATTCACCTGTGATGTAGGTGATATTGTCTTTGAGGCGTTGGGCGAGTTCATCAAGAGAGACTCCCTTTGCGCGGAATTCAGCATCGCGGTCACGGTGAATATCCTGCCCACCGATCACCTCACCGAACAAAAACCGCTGTGAACCTGTCAGGTGAACGATGAGCACAGTGATGGAATTCACTCCCTCCCTTGGTGACCAATCCAACGCATCAAGAGGAAGCCCTTCTATGGTTTTTATTATGTCGTCATGTAGTTCCTGCAAATTGTTAAGCCAATCGGCGTAAAAAGACAGCATAGTATTTCCTGTTGATTTACCCTACTCAAGGTCCCAAACGTAAGTGGGCTTATCTTCCGCGTAGGGATAATTGGGCGATGAGAAAGATGATCCCACCTGAACGCTTTCAGGCAGGAAAACGAATAGCAATTCCCTCAATTCCGCTGCAGCAGGAATGTCAAAGCGAAGCCAGCCGTCTACTTCCTGCTCTGGGAAAATTGGCGAGCCGAGCGTGGTGTAATCTGTATATCCGTTGCGATGACCATAGATCGGTTTGATCTCGGTCGCGGCGTATAACACACTAAAATGCGTGAAGTCAGGGACATTCATCTCAACCTGGCCTGTATTTTGGAGTCGGATACGCACCCACAAGAACTTTTTCCCTTCGGGCGGGTTTCTGGTGGGACCAAATTCTGTAACGTACTCCTGCGTAATTTCAACCTGGTCCATGGTCACTTGTAAATCATCCCATAAGATGGGATCATTTGAAGATGAAGGCGTGGGAGGGACTCTGGTCGCGGTTGCTGTCGGTAATATTGTTGGTATGGCTGTGGCAGGTACGGCTGTTGGGTCGCTTGCCGAGGAGCAGGCGGTTATATAGGATAATATAATGAACAGGAATAATCGTAATTTTTTTATAGGAAACATTAGAACTCCGTCTTATTCTAATACGAAGTATAACCCTTCCCGTTTCACCAATTCCGAAAACGTAGAGTTTTTCTAATCCAACAAAGCTTCAATGGCACGGTTATTATCCGCCATCCGTTCTGCCAATTGTTTCGCGATCCATTCGTGCAAGGCGGATGCCACATCTGGGTCTTTTGTTTCCATTTTTTTCATTGAATCCAGGTGAAGTCGGTAGAGAACGCTTTTTTGCGAGGTAATCACGTTGGCGGTCCGCTCGCTTTTCAAGTAAAGTCCCAACTCGCCGACCACCGTACCGCTACGGATGCTTCGAATGCGTGTCATTTCACCATCATTAGATTCTATCAACACGTTCAATCGGCCTGACTCGATGAAATACATCGACTGAGGCGCATCGCCTCGGCGCATCAAGTAGAAGTTCTCTTCAACTTCCATCCGTTCGAGATAGCTCAATAGTTTTTCGATCAACTCTGGCTTGGGGAATGTTCCGCGCAGCTGCGATTTGATGCTGGTCTGGATAAACATCGTTGACCCTTCATGAATTTGCAGGAGCATGTTCTCGCACCACTCCACGCCATGGTCTAGGGTAGGGAAGATGTGAACACGATCATCCGCGTAGAATCCGCCCCGCTCCATTTGTTGGAGGATTGATCCCCTTACTTGTGTGATGACCAGGTGAATGTCATGCTGGTTCGCCAGTTGTCTCATTCGCATGAAACTGGAGACTGCCGACGAATCAAATCCATAAACTCGATGAAAGTCAAGCAGAACGAAATTCTCCCTTATCCTAGCGTCCTCAAACAGTTCCCGAACACGGCTGACCAATTTGTCGGATGTACCGAAGAAGATATATCCCTGCAATCGGAAGATGTGGATGGCTTCGCCGTGCTCCTTCAAAAGCTCGCGTTGAAGAGCGGGTCTGTCCACTTTTGCGTGATAGATCGTGCCGTTTAACGTGTCGCGGACAGTATTCACGCGGCTGTATTTGACCACGAACAGGATCGTCGCGGCAACAATACCGACCATCACGCCTTCAAGGAATCCAACCAATGCGATTACGACCAGACTGATCATGACTAGTAAATATTCTGACTTTGGAAGTTTAAACCATGCATCGTATATCCAGTCCACCAGGAAGGACAGACCAAGCACTAATAACAGACTGCTCAACAAAGCCACTGGCAGGTAGCTGATGAATCCGCCGCCGACCAGTAACACAAGTCCGCAGATCGCACCGGCTGTGATAGTGACGACGCGCGTCTTTGCGCCCATGCGTTGCGCAAGGGATGTAGCACCGAGCATGTGATACCCGACGGGTCCGCCTCCCAACCCGGCGACAATGTTCGCAATTCCTGTCACGCGTAATTCGTGGTTCAGGTCGATATCGTGTTTTGCGACCAATTCCAA
>DNDO01000224.1:2226-16634 GCA_003484265.1 Anaerolineae bacterium | reverse complement strand
AGTTGGCTGGCAAGCACATTCCAGTCAACTTGATAGATATTGGAAAAGGTGAACGGTGTCCATAATCCGCCTGATGGAAAAGGCTGTAGTAACAATCCATCAGAACGTGCTTGTTCGATTGACGTCCCGGTCAGATAAAGGGATGTATAAAATATCAGCAGGGCACTGGCAACGATGCCCGGCCAGATCAGAAAATGATTCGATCTGCGGACGATAAAAAGAACAATGATCGCAAAGATCGCCCCTGGCAGCCAGCGAATCAACATCCCGGACTGGAACAATAAGGATAGCGTCTCCATGCCAAGGCTTTGCCCGGTCATTACTTCGATGGCGCCGCTTGTCAACAGCCAGCCTGTCCCTGCCAGGAACCCGCCGACAACAGGATATGGAATATAGCGCACCATATTTCCCAAATTGAATTGACCGATCAAAAAGAATGCCGCGCCTGTGAACAACGAACAAAGGATGATGCCCGCCGCAACGGTATAAAAAGCAGCTTCTGTATTTTGACTCTCCACCAATGCACCAGAGATGCCGCCCGCCGCGACGGCCAACAGAGCGGCTGGTCCATCCTGCGGAGCAATAGTCACCCCGTGAAATTTTCCAAATGACACAAGAACGACGGAGAGGATTAGTCCGCTAAAAAGGAATAATCCGATTCCGCGTGAAAGATATTCACGCAGTTCTCCGCTAAAGACTAATGTGGAGAGGGAGATGCTCACCACAACGAAAATAAGTCCAACTACAAGCCCGGCAGTTATGCTGGAAATCGTCTGGCGCGTATCGATCGATTCTTTATTCATTATTTCAGTATCCTCTTCGTGGAATTAAGTATTGAATGGCGTAGAGAAAAACCGAACCAGAATTGAATGATTATTTTTTGTTAGGAATATATCCAATGGAATTTTTACTTAAAAAAGCAATATGAAAATAGGTTATTCGCGTGATTATAGCATCACCCTTATTAATGCATAACCGGCTCATAAAGTGGTAAGCGGTCCAAAAAATGTGTCTAAAAACAAAAAGACCAGCCATTGAAGGTGTTGGTCTCTTTGTTCCAATATGCATTGCCGGTGATTTATTTTTCCTGCGACTGAACAGAAGGCGTCTCTTTGGCGCTTTCTGATGAGTTCTGGACAGCCGGAGTGTTTTCCGATCCTTGAACTTCCGGTGCCTGATTATTCTTCTTGATCTCTTTGAGCTTTTGCTTCTGCTCTTTCTTGCGCTTTTTTGCCAATTCTTTTTGTCGTTTTTCGTATTGATAGTTTACTTTAGCCAATTTGATATCCTTTCATCGTTTAGGGGTGGTAGACATGTAAATCATTATAGCATTTCATTTGAGGTGCCCTTGTAATTGGAGTATTCTCCTTGACAGCTTACTAACTAGTAAGTAAAATGGAAGCATGATGGTCAAGATCGAGAACTCCAAGCGGACAATACTAAATCTCGCTGAGTCTCTGTTACAGGATAAAGGCTTCAATGGTTTTAGTTATGCTCACATTGCGAATGAATTGGGTGTGAAGAATGCCGCGATCCATTATCACTTTGCAACAAAGGAAGACCTGGGTGTTGCGGTCGTTCAACGGTATCGGGAGCGCTTCAAACTGTGGATCAACAACTCGCGTGTGAAAGACCTTTCTCATGAAGAGAAACTGGATTGGTTTCTACGAATTTACACCGACTTCCGCGCGGATAAAGGCAAGGTTTGTCTCGTTGGGTCGATGGAGGCAGAGTTCAATTCGATCCCCGAAGGATTGCAGAGCGAGGTGCAATTGCTGCACAAGGAAATGCTGGATTGGTTGAGGGGTACATTGACCGAGGGGAGGGATGCTGGCGTTATAGCGTTCAACGGCGAACCTGTCAACAAGGCCGCGCTCATCATGTCCACACTCCAGGGCGGTTTACAGATGGCACGCGCCTTGGGGTCGAAGAAGTTCCATGATGTAGTTACGCAGATAAAGGTGGATTTGCTGGTATAAAATTTTTTGCTGTTGAAACTTACTATATGGTAAGTATTTATAAGGAAAACAAAATGACAAACCCGGAACCAAAAACAAAATATAAAGGTATCGTAAAGAAGGCATATCAGGCGTTTTTCACTCCGTCGCGTTATGAAGTGAAATCATTTGATCAAACGATCATCGAAATCGGGAACAGTTACCGTATCCAATATGATGTACCTAATCTAGGGGATGCAGGCGAGATCGCGGTTACAACCTGGGGCGAAAGCGGACCCGCCGTCCTGCTTATGCACGGGTGGGGAGGCGCACGCGCTCAGATGACAGGTTTTGTGAAACCATTATTGGATGCTGGTTATCGCGTCGTCGCCTACGATCAACCCGCACATGGCGAATCGAGTGGGATGATGACCAACGTCCTTGAGATCGCACCGACCATGGATCTTGTTCTGAAAAGGGAGGGGAATTTTGACGCGGTAATTGCGCACTCCTTCGGGACTTTGATCACGTCTTATGCATTGACGAAACGAAACTTCCCGCCTCCTTCCAGACTGGTATATTTCGGCGCTTTCAACAGGCTTCTGGATTCGCTCCCGCGTTTCCAGGTATTATCGGGCTTGCAGGATGAGATCATCAATGGCTTGCGTGATATGATCTACGATAATTTTGAGAAGGGGGTATTGGATGAGATTAATAATGAATCAATGACTCCGCAGATCAACATCCCAGCCTTAATGTTCCACGATGTTACAGATAATGTCACGCCCATTGAGGACAGCCGCACAATTGCCCGTGTGTGGAAAAATGCAAGTTTAGTAGAAACAGATGGGCTGGGTCATCGAGGCGCGCTTCAATCGAAGGAGATCCACGAGCAGGTTGTGAAATTCCTGAAGATTTGATCCGTCAACAGACGCATACATCTGAAATGGCGAAGGTTGAATTCCTACTCCACCTTTTCAGATACCTCTTGTCTGGTTATACTTGATGCATGGAACTCAAAAACATCGGACGTTACGAAATCAAATCTGAGTTGGGGCGCGGGGGCATGGCAACCGTCTATCATGCCTACGACCCAAGTTTTGACCGCGAGGTGGCCATCAAGGTTTTGCCGCGGGAGTTTCTTCATAACCCGCAGTTCCTTGACCGCTTTCAACGAGAAGTAAAGACAATCGCTCAATTGGAACACCCCGCCATCGTGCCGGTGTACGATGTGGGTGAACATGACGGACTTCCTTTTTTTGTTATGCGTTATATGCCCGGCGGTTCGTTATCCGATATGATTGGAAAGGGCAGATTCAACCTTGCAGACACGGCCCGCATCGTGGAGAGACTTGCCGGTGCTTTATCATACGCTCACCGCAAGGGTATTATCCACCGCGACCTGAAACCCGATAACATTTTATTCAGCGATGATGCCTACCCGTTCATCTCGGACTTTGGGATCGCCAAGTTCACCCAGGCACAAACCAATTTGACAGGGTCCGGCATCATCGGCACGCCCGCATATATGAGTCCCGAACAAGCTACCGGCGATGGGCTTGACCACCGTAGCGACATCTATGGGATGGGGGTGATCGTCTATCAAATGCTGACCGGACAACAGCCTTATAAATCAGATACACCCATGGGTGTGGCGATCAAACATGTTACCGATCCCGTGCCGAACATCCTGATGGTCGCAAGTGACATGCCTGCGGAATTGGGCGATGTGATGACGAAAGTCCTTGCGAAGGACCGCGACCAACGATATTCTAGCGCTATTGAATTTGCACGGGCGTTGAACCAGGTTGCATTCGGCAATCCCGGGAACATCGATGAATCGTCGCCTACCATCACTCTGATCCAAAGGGCGGTGCCTGGAATCAACAATAAGGTTTTGATTGGCGGTGTCGTCGGCTTGGTCGCGTTGCTGGTGCTTTTCATTGGGGGCAGGGCGTTGTTCTCCGGTAAGGGTGGGGAGCCGACAATTGTCCCAACTGACAACGAACCCGTACAAGTCACGGAGGCACTTCCAACTGACACAGTGCTAGCTTTCGCGCCGATGTGTCAGCTTCCGGAGGAGCCCCCGTTCCTGGAATTATTGCAAGAAACCAACCGTGCATGTGTGAACAGGCTACCCTATACAACGATAGCCGTTCCAAAAGGCACGACTTACGAAGTTCTTACCGAAGAGTTTAAATGTTCGCCTGCCGGTGAGAATGATGGGAAGGACCTGGTCGTCTGCACCGGAAAACCTTTATTCTCGTTTGAGATCAAATTTTGTAATCCGACAATTCTCCCCGAGCTGACAATGAGTTCCGACCGCTGTGAGCCCGGCGCAGGCTTTGACGAAGCCAATCAGTGCTGTGTCATGGTTCCCGAGGAAGATGCAGGGTGTGTCATTTATAAGACGGGCACAACAGGCTGTAATTAATATCCATTGAATCAAAATCGGGCGCAACCATGCGCCCGATTTTGATTCAATGTGAAAACTTGGATACATTTTTAAAGTTTCGGCGTATCGCCGATGATCTCCCATCCGCGTTCAGTGGCGATCGCTTTTAATTTCGCATCGGGGTACACGGCCACGGGATGCTCCGCATGCTCCAAAAGCGGGATGTCCATCCAAGTGTCGCCGTAGGCAACGTCCACGCGATCAACACTGAGGCGGCTTAATACTTTTTCTATCTTCTTCTCATTTGCAACCAGTCCGCCGATGGTCTTCAACTTGCCATTTACGATCTCGGTGGGTGTTCCGAACACCTGCGCGCCGATCCGCTTTGCAAAAGGTTCGATGAGCGGTTCGACAACACTACTGGCGATATACGTCTGCGCTCCTTCTTCACGATGATTTATCAAACGCGCCACCACGTCTTCGCGCCGATTCTTCCATAGATCTTGCTCCACGGCCCATTCGCAGGCGTGGCGAACTTTCTCCTCGTTCGCATCCTTTATATAACCGAGACTGTCTATCATTAATTTTTGCCCCCACTTTTGCCAGTCGATCAACCCGCTCTTTGCAAGAAGATACGATGGCATGACAGCGGTAATGTGTAATCTCGCCTGAAGTTTGCTTTGGTTGTGCTTTACCCAATCGACAAGTCCCAAAAAGGGAGAGCCGGTGGTCAATGTTCCCATCAAGTCTGATACGACGATCATGTTCGCTCCTCAAAAATTATTTGCAGGCATTATAGCATCGGGGATGATACAATCGCCGCATGGGCACACTTTATCTCGTAGCAACCCCCATCGGCAACCTGGAAGACATGTCACCGCGCGCGGTTCGCATATTGAAACAAGCGAGTCTCATCGCGGCGGAGGACACGCGTCATACGGGTAAACTGCTAAAGCATTTCGAGATCGAGACGAAGACCACCAGCTACTTTGAACATAACAAAATAAATAAATTGGACTTTATCCTTGATAAACTAGCAAGCGGCGACGTGGCTTTGGTCTCGGATGCGGGGACTCCTGCCATCAACGACCCCGGCTACGAACTGGTTAAAGCCGCCCTCGCTTCAAACTTTGACGTGGTGCCTGTTCCCGGTCCATCAGCCCCTCTCGCCGCTTTGACGGCTTCCGGCTTGCCCACTGATGCATTCCTCTACCTTGGTTATCTCCCGCATAAAACAAGTGAGCGGCATAAATTTGTAGGGCTAGTTTCTAACGTTTCTTACACACTCATCTTCCTCGAGTCACCTTATCGTGTTGTCGAATCTCTCGAAGATATTCTTTCCGTGCTGGGTGACAGGCGCATCTGTGTCGCGCGTGAGATGACCAAGATGTACGAAGAATATTGGCGCGGCACGATCAGCGGGGCGGTGGAATATTTCAAGTCACAACCTGCACGCGGAGAGTTTACGATGGTGGTCGAAGGCAAGCCAAAAGATGAAACCGACATGTGGACGGAAGGGATGTTGCTGGAAGCAATCAAATCGGAATTGCAAAATGAAAGATCGGCAAAGGATATATCTGCAGACCTTGCGGTTCAAAGTGGTTGGAGTAAAAAGGACATATACGCCTTGATCAACCGGAATAAATAATGGCCTTTGCTCGAAAACGTGCACGGGAATTGAGTATCGCTCCCGGAGTCCTTCCGACAGGGAAATGGAATGCCATCACAGATGTAAGCGGGGTGAAAGTGGGGCATAGTACTTTGTTCGAAGGGGACGACATCCGCACAGGCGTGACAGCTATCCTGCCGCACGATGGAAATATCTATCAAGGTAAAGTTCCTGCGGGGATCGTTGTCGGGAATGGTTTTGGAAAACTGATCGGGTCAACGCAAGTGGAAGAACTCGGTGAAATCGAAACTCCCATTTTATTGACAAATACATTGGCAGTTCCAACTGCTGCAGATGCGCTCATTGACTGGACTCTTTCTCAAGATGGAAACGAAGATGTGCAGAGTGTGAATCCAATTGTGGGGGAGACGAACGATGGGTGGTTGAACAATATCCGCAAACGGGTGGTGACAAAGGCATCCGCGTTGGAAGCAATCGAGAAAGCTGAATCAGGCAGGGTCGCGGAAGGAAGCGTTGGCGCGGGGACGGGGACAGTCTGCTTTGGGTGGAAGGGAGGCATTGGCACAAGTTCGCGCGTCCTGCCGAAGTCCTTGGGAGGGTATACGGTGGGAGCGTTGGTGCAATCCAATTTTGGCGGCGTTCTGCAAATGGATGGAATCCCGGTTGGTAAAAAACTTGGTCAATATTACTTGAAGGATGAACTCGATGACGCTTCCTCCGACGGTTCGATTATGATCGTCATCGCGACAGATGCACCATTATCGGATCGGAATCTCAAACGTCTCGCCATGCGAGGTCTCGCAGGTATGGCGCGGACGGGCGCATCCATGAGCAATGGCTCTGGTGATTATGGAATTGCGTTTTCAACGGCGGAGGAAGTGCGCAGAACGTTGGAACGAAGAAGTAAAAATTGGTCATATTCCGAGGTACCGAACGATTTGACGTCGCCGTTGTTTCAGTCGGTGATCGAGGCGACGGAGGAAGCGATCTATAATTCACTGTGCATGGCAGCCACAATGACGGGTTATAAAGAACGAACCGTTGAAGCCCTGCCTCTTGAACCTGTTTTGCGAAAATCGGATAAACACAATTTATAATTGAACCACTCATATATATTGGAGGTCGATATGCTCGCACTGCTTCCCTGGCTCGTCTTTCTACACACTTTGTCGGCATTTACATTCTTTCTTGCGCACGGTGCATCGATAGCCATGGCGTTCAAGATCCGCTCGGAGACGAATTTCGACCGTATCCGAGGCATGCTCGACTTGTCGTCAGCGACATTGGGCTGGATGTTTTTCTCATTCCTAGCGATGGGGTTGACAGGCATCGCTATGCCGTTCATCCTTAAGATATGGAATAAAGGCTGGGTCTGGGCGTCGATTGTATTGATGGTGATCGTATTTATCCGAATGGCGTTCATGAACGATAAGCGATATAAGCACTTGCGAAGATTGGTCGGTCTGCCGTATATGATCGGTGGAAAGGAATTCCCTCCCGAACCGCCCGCCAGTCAGTCCGATGTCGAGACTCACTTAAAGAAGTTAAGGATAGAGGAGTTGGTGGTTGTTGGATATGTAATCCCCATGATCGTGTTGTGGTTGATGGTGTTCAAGCCTTTCTAATGGTAAAAGGATGATCAATGGCAGATAAATCTGAAAAGAAACCCGAAGAGAAAAAGGAAGAAAAACCAGCTCCCAAGGATAACCTTGTGATAACCAACCACAAGGTCAAGATCGGCGGCAGGGAGATCAAGTACACGGTCACAGCGGGGACAATGATCTTGAAAGAGGAAACAGATGATCGCGAGAAAGAATCGGAAGGCGAGAAGCCGCGCGCGCAGGTCTTCTTTATAGCATACACAAAGGACGGCGCCTCCAACAAATCGAAACGTCCGTTGACATTTTCATTCAACGGCGGACCGGGGTCATCATCCGTGTGGCTGCATCTCGGCGTGTTGGGCCCGCGACGCGTAGTGTTGACAGATGAAGGCGAATTGCCGCCGCCGCCGTTCAAGTTGACGGATAATCAATATTCGATCCTCGATGAAACCGACCTGGTGTTCATCGACCCGGTCAGCACGGGCTACAGCCGCGCGGTGGAAGGGCAGAAGCCGAAGGAGTGGCATGGGTTCCGCAAGGATATAGAGTCGGTTGGTGATTTCATTCGGTTATATACAACGCGATACAACCGCTGGCTTTCGCCCAAGTTTTTGGCGGGTGAGAGTTATGGCACGACCCGCGCCGCGGGGCTATCGGGCTATTTGCAGGAACGTCACGGGCTGTATCTTAACGGATTGATGCTGATCTCATCTGTGTTGGATTTCACGACGATCCTCTTCGATACGAATAACGAACTACCCTTCGTTCTGTTTTTACCAGGCTATGCTGCAACGGCGTGGTATCACAGGAAGGCTGGGGTACATCAACCGCTCAAAAAGTTTTTGAAAGAAGCCGAAGAATTTGCAAGAGGCGAATATGCATCTGCGCTGATGAAAGGCGACCTGCTCACTTCACAGGAACGCGAACATGTGGTCAAAGAGTTGATGCGTTTTACAGGTTTGTCAGCGGATTTTATCGAACGCACGAATTTACGTATTATTGACCAACATTACTTTAAGGAACTTCTGCGCGACCGCGAACAAACTATTGGGCGGCTTGACAGCCGTTTCGTGGGGCGTGATCGCCTTGGCGTGACGGAGACTCCTGAATATGACCCGCTGCTCACCAATGTGCTAGGACCGTATACCGCTGCGTTCTATGATTACATCCGCGCAGAGTTGAAGTTCGAATCAGACCTGCCGTATGAAATTATTAGCAGGAAGGTCTGGCCCTGGTCATTTTCCGAGTTCGAGAATCAGTACTTGAACGTTGCCGAGACCATGCGCAAGGCGATGACTTATAATCCGCATTTGAAAGTCTATGTAGCCAACGGATATTACGATCTTGGCACGCCTTACTTCGCCACCGAATATACGTTCAGCCACCTGGGTCTGCATAAGAGTTTGCAAAAGAACATCAGCATGGATTACTACGAAGCGGGGCACATGATGTACATCCATATGCCGTCATTGAAAAAGATGAAGAAAGACCTATCCAAATTTATCAAAGGTGCCATCTAACATGAATCTCGACGACCTGGAACGCTTCAAACAACTCGATACCCTCAACATGATCGGCGAGATCGACAACCTGCCCGATCAACTCGACTATGCCTATCAACTCGGAATGAAACAAGATCTGCCCGACTGGAAGGATATTCGACACGTGGTAGTTGCCGGCATGGGCGCCTCCGCCATCGGAGCAGACCTGCTTGCCGCGTATTGCGCTTCATCTGCCCCGATACCTGTCACAATCCATCGAGATTATGACCTGCCCCAATTCGCGCGCGGTGAAAAGACTTTGGTTATCTGTTCCTCACACTCCGGCAACACAGAAGAGACACTGTCCGCATTTGAAACTGCACGGAAAGCCGGCTGCCGCGTCATCGTTGTGGCTACCGGCGGCGAATTGGTCAAACGTGCAAAAGGGAATAAAATCCCCGTGTGGAATTTCGATCATGCTGGTCAGGCGCGCGCCGCGGTTGGGTTTTCGTTCGGATTGTTGTTGGCGATGTTTCAACGGCTGGGCATTATTCCCGATCAACAGGAAGCCGTGGAGGATGCCGTGGAGAGCATGAAACGTTCGCAGCAGCACATCAAAACGGATGTGATCTCCGCAAAAAATCCCGCCAAGCGTTACGCTGGTCAATTGATGGGCAGGTGGATCACGATCGTCGGTTCGGGCATGACCGCTCCCATTGCCCGCCGCTGGAAGACTCAATTGAACGAAATTGCCAAAGCCGGTGCCAACTTTGAGATTCTCCCCGAAGCCGATCACAATACGCTGGCTGGTACGACGAATCATCAAGAGACCCTCAACGCCCACACGATCAACCTTTTCCTTCGTGCTGATTCCGATCATCCGCGCAACAGATTACGCTCTGATATGACCCGCAAGATCTTCATGCTCGAAGGCATGAACACCGATCACGTGGACGGGCGCGGCAAAACTCCCCTCGCGCAGATGTGGACGTTGATCCATTTTGGAGATTACATGGCGTATTATCTTGCGATGTGGTACGAGGTAGACCCCACTCTTATCCCCGTATTGGATGAGTTCAAGCAGGCGATGACTGAAGAGAAGTAGATTTAACCGCGAAGGCGTAAAGTACACGAAGGGTTTAAAAGTTTAGCCACAAAATTAATAGTTCCGTGGCAAATCTTGAGATCCGTGACTTGGAGATCGGTTTTATCAACTTTCAAGCGTTATATACTTCCTTCGTGGATTGATTCCCACCACACCTTCAAAATTTCCCTTGATCGCTTGCATATCCGCTTCGATGTCATCGGTGGGGTGAAATGCATCCTTGATAATTTGGACGGTTCTGGCTTTACCATTTACCTTCACCATCACGATGGGAATCCCTGCGCCTTTGGCGATGTGATAGAAACCTCGCTTCCAATCACTGACGTGGTGACGTGTCCCTTCGGGAGCTATAGTCAGGATGAAATTGTCAGCTTTGTTGCAGGCGTCCACCATTTGATCCACCAGCCCGGTTGACTTTTTTCGGTCCACTGGAATACCTCCGCAATAGCGAAAGAACCAGCCAATGGGGAAGTTGAACAAGGACGCTTTTGCCATGTAATTCGCATTCGCCCGCAGATAGAAGATCAAACCGAGGAAGAGCACAAAGTCCCAGTTCGAGGTGTGCGGTGCGCCGATCAGAACATATTTCGGAAGGTCGGGGAGAGTCCCCTCCACGCGCCAGCCGAGCAGGCGCATGATGATCCGCGCTTCGTAGTGAAAGATCGTGCTGAGAATGGGGGTGGTGAAAATGGTGGTTTTCATTTTGTGTAATTATATAACCCCCCGCTGAATGTGTCACTCTGAACCCATCGATAAACTCCGCGAAGAGTCTCTACTAACACCGAGAAAGACTCTTCGGTCGCATCAACCGCTCCATAAGAGTGACATAACCTCGTAATCTGTGGTTAAATACCCGCATGTCATTGAAGTCATCACTTCGCTCCATTTTATATCAAAGTGAAAAAGGGATGCAACGGTTTCGCTTCCCGTCCCAACCCTCCGACCTTCCTACCCTGCTTGGCATTTCTTTCCCCAAAAGCGGCACACATCTGCTTGATCAGATATTGCTTGGCTTTGCAAATGTCGCACCATATGCCGAACGCCTGCATTCCTTTTATGCCGAATACGATGGCGAAAGTGGAGCCAAGCGCACGCCTGAACAGGCGCTTCGCTGGCTTGATTCTCTTCGACCACGTGATGTGGCGTCCGCGCATCTTTTTGCCCGACCTGAGACTGTTTCGCGTGTCGCATCGCCTAACTTCATTCCGTATTTCATATTCCGCGACCCGCGCGATGTCGTAGTCTCACACGTCTTCTATGTCACCGATATGGAGGCGCGCCATGTACACCACGCGTATTATCAATCCCTGCCCGATTTCAATTCCCGCCTGAAAGTTAGTATTCTCGGGCGACCCGACATGGATGTTGAATTTCCAAACATTGCGGACCGTTTTGCTCCCTACATGGGTTGGCTGGATCAGCCTGAAGTGTTGACAATTCACTTCGAAGATTTGATTCAGGATCGGGCACAGGCTCTGAACCGTATCCTAGACCACTTCCTCGTCCGCGTCCCGCCTCAAACCAGCCGGCAATTGATTCTTGACTTCCTCGAATCATCTATCAACCCGACTAGGTCACCGACCTTCCGCTCTGGGAAGACTGGGGAGTGGAAGAAATATTTCACCGACGAACACAAGAAAATCTTCAAAGAGGTCGCGGGCGATTTGTTGATAAGATTGGGATATGAACCCAATAATGATTGGTAGGATTCTGGATTTATGAAGTCGAACAAATTCTTGTGGATTTCGTTAGGGATACTGGCTGGTATTTCTGCGCTTGCCTATCTGCCGCTTATAAACAAATTCGGTTACTTTTTCGATGACTGGTACTTAATGTATGATGTCCGTACCCAGGGGGCGCAATTCTTCCACGACATATTCAGCAGTGACCGCCCGGGCCGTGCGTATTTGATGATCCCCCTTTACTCGGTGTTTGGGTTGGATCCCATGCCTTATAACATTACTGCATTCCTTTTCCGATTTTTGGGCGGGGCAGCACTTCTTTGGATACTTCACATTCTGTGGCCCAAAAGAAGATACTTTGCCATGACAACCGCGATCCTGTTCACTATCTATCCAGGCTTTCTATCACAATATAATGCCATCGATTATCAGTCTCATATTTGGGCGTTATTCTTCGCGCTTCTATCCGTAGCGTTGACGCTCAAGTCCATGCTCGCAACAGATCGTAAAATGCAAGCCTTTCTTGCCGTGTTGTCTGTTTTGTTTGGCTGGGCATATTTGAGTCAGATGGAATATTTTATCGGGATAGAAGTATTTCGCATTGCCTGTATTGTTGTTCTGGTATTGAGATCGCCGAAATCGAATTATCGTAAGAACGTTCAAATCGCCTTATTGAAGTGGCTGCCGTTCTCAGTCATACCGGCTGGCTTCCTTTTCTGGCGCATCTTTCTTTTTCAAGCGGAACGACGGGCTACAGACATTGGCTCCCAACTCGGTCAATTATTTGCCTCTCCCTTGACCGGTCTGTGGTGGCTGACTTATCTGATCCAGGATTTCTTCACTTTACTGGTGGCATCCTGGGTTGTGCCTCTGAGCATGTTTGTGTTTCCGATGCGTTTGCAGAATCAATTTATCGGGTTTGGGCTGGCAGGTTTGGCGGTCTTGATCTTTTTATGGCGGAGCCGCCGGGATGAGGATAAAGAATCTGAACCGCTGGCAGTTTCAAGCAGGCAAGAGACGCGGGAATTTCTGTGGGTGGGCTTGATGTCCATTGTCGGCGGTCTGGCGCCGGTCATCGCGGCAAACCGTCACATTGTCCTGCCGGATTATTCGCGCTATTCATTGATCGCATCAGTAGGAGCTGTTCTTCTTATCGTTGCTTTCATTGAAAAGATCTCCTCACGCTCATTAAGATCAGGCGCGGCGGGCGCGCTGATCGCGATTGCGGTTTTGACACATTATGGAAATTCCGTGAAAGCGGTTTCAGAAACGGAATCAGTTCGAGATCTTTGGTGGCAGGTTTCGTGGCGTGCACCGCAATTAAAGTCGGGCACTGCGTTGTCTGTTTCCTATCCAAATGTAGCCATCCAGGAAGGTTATTTTGTTTGGGGACCCGCCAACCATATTTATTTCCCTGAAAATAAAAATGATGATGCCCTTCAAGTTGACCTTTCGGCGGTTGTGTTGAATGAAGATACGGTTGCCAGGATCATTACCGGTCGGGGACAGGATTCTTCATACAAGAGAGGCGACATTCTGGTTGTAAATGATTACAACAATGTTCTCGTGATCACGCAAGCCGATGGAAATTCCTGTGTTCGTTTCCTTGACGGCAAGTCTCCTGATCTTTCGGTATTTGACCAGCAAAGAGTGATGTTGATCGCTCCCAAATCAAAACTCGAAAATGTAATTACCAGCGGTAAATCGCAAACTCCCCCTGCGCTTATCTTTGGCACCGAACCGGCCCACGGCTGGTGCTACTATTATCAAAAGGCAGATCTGGCGCGGCAGACTGGAGATTGGGATGCTGTAACTGCCTTGTATGAAGAGACTGTAAAGAATGGGCTCCGTCCGAATGATCAGATCGAACTGATGCCTTTCCTGCAGGCGTTTGCCATGGTTGGCGATAAAAAGCAGGTCAAGGATATTTCAACCCGTATAAAAACGCATGTGTTTTATCAGCAACAAGCTTGTGATAGTCTCATTGCAATGTCGGAGCATGGACACCCGCTGACATCTGAAATGCAAATCTACGTCGAAGAGTTGTTTTGTAAATGAACTGTTCCATTGTAATCCGCGCGTATAACGAGGAGAAACATATTGGACGTTTGCTTGAGGGAATTCGACAGCAAACGATCAAGGATGTAGAAGTCATCCTGGTCGATTCGGGATCATCGGATTCAACTGTCCAAATTGGGGAAAAATTTGGTGCGCGCCTCGTCCACATCCCCTCAGCGGAGTTTACGTTCGGGCGTTCGCTCAATTTTGGGATTAAAGAAGCGACGCGCGAACTGATCGTCATCGCCAGCGCGCATGTCTATCCCGTCTACCCCGACTGGATAGAGAGTCTTCTGCGTCCGTTCGAGGATGATAAGGTTGCCTTGACCTACGGAAAACAACGCGGACCCGACTTTGCGAAATTCTCAGAGCATCAAATTTTCCATCAGTGGTATCCTGATGTTAGCAGGCGAGATCAGGAAACTGCTTTTTGCAACAACGCCAATGCCGCAATACGAAAAAGTTTGTGGGATAAATATCCCTATGATGAGACACTGACAGGACTCGAAGACCTCGCCT
>DNDO01000224.1:0-2021 GCA_003484265.1 Anaerolineae bacterium | reverse complement strand
CCTGGGCGAAGCGGGCGAAGGATCACGGATATAAGATCGCATATGCCGCCGAAGCGGAGATCGTCCACATCCACAACGAAACGCCGCGCGGAGTCTACAACCGTTACCGCCGCGAAGCGATGGCGTTGCGCAAGATCTACCCCGAAGCGAACTTCAATCTATATGATTTTTTTCGTTTGTCAATTACTAATATTCTCAGCGACTTGTGGCACGCGATGCGTGAAGGTATGTTATTGAAGAACTTTGTTTCGATTTTCTGGTTTCGTTTTATGCAATTCCACGGCACGCGCATGGGACACCGCGAGACCAGCCTTGTCACGCCGCAATTGCGTGAGACGTTCTATTATGCGCGGGAACGAAGGAAGAAAGAGGAGAAAGACAGGGCAGTGGAACCGATACGATACATCGAAAAATAGAAAAGGAAAACCATCTCATGAGAAAATTGATCCCCATGACCCAGCCCGAATTTGACGCTTTCCTTGAACGCATCATCCCCGATTACGCTGCGGACAATGTCCGCGCGGGATACTGGAGTGAAGATGAAGCACTGGAAAAATCGCGAAAGCAGACCGGGTCGCTGTTGCCGCAGGGATTGCAGACGAAGAATCATTATCTGTATACTTTATATGACGGTGACGAGGCGGTTGGCATGATCTGGATGAGAGCCGAACTGGACCGCCCTGTAAAAAGCGGTTTCATCTTTGATGTTGAGGTCAAGGATGAATATCGGGGGAAGGGTTATGGCAAACACGCAATGTTACTTATCGAAGAAAAAGCCCGCGAATTGGGGATAACGAGAATGGGGTTGCATGTCTTTGCTTACAATGACGTGGCGAAGAATTTGTACGAAAGAATTGGATACAAAATGTCAAGCATGAATATGCTCAAAGATTTGGAATGACGAACATCATCCAAACACCTCTTAAAGGAAGAAATTGGCGATTCGGTATAATCACTCAATATGAAACTCGTTGCCCTCGTTCCCATGCGGCATCACAGCCAGCGCGTGCCTGGCAAGAACTACCGCGACCTTGCGGGGAAGCCGTTGTATCAACACATCATCGAAACACTCCTCGCTGTCCCTGCGATCAATGAAATCGTTGTGGATACAGACTCCGAGCCCGTCATGATTGGTCTGCGAGAAAACTTCTCTCAGGTAAAGATCATCAAGCGTCCCGAGCATCTCCGCGCAGATGATATGCCGATGAACGAAATTCTCATCCACGATACAGAGCAATTCCCCGCTGACTTTTATTTACAGACGCACAGCACCAATCCATTGCTCAAATCGGAAACCATCTCGCGCGCAATTCAATCACTGCTTGCCAACTACCCGGACAAGGATTCTCTTTTCTCCGTCACGCGCTGGCAAACCCGTTTTTACGATAAAGATGGTAACGCCGTGAACCATAACCCCAAAGAACTTATTCAAACACAAGACCTGCCGCCCATGTACGAAGAAAATTCCTGCATCTATATATTCAACCGCGCGAACCTTATCGCAAAACGACATCGTATCAGCGGCGACGCAATGATGTTCGAGATTCCCCGTCTCGAAGCAGTGGATATCGACGAAGAATCCGATTTTCAAATTGCGGATATACTCATGCGCCAGCGTATGGAAAGCCAATAAATGCCAACCGTCCTTTTCACCGCCCCTTACATGATTCCCTTCGTGGGTCGCTTTAAACCCGTCTTCGACAAATACGGCATCGAGCTTATCATCCCTGATGTGCGGGAACGCATGGAGGAAAATGACATCCTCAAATACGCCGGTCAATTTGACGGAACGATCTGTGGGGATGATCGCTATTCATTACGCGTCATCCAAGCCTGTTCCCCGCGCCTCAAAGTAATCTCCAAATGGGGGACTGGTATCGATTCGATCGACGCCGAAGCCTGCTCCCGGTATTCAATAAAAATTGGACGCACTTTGAACGCTTTCACCACCCCCGTAGCGGACTCCGTCCTCGCATACATGCTTGCTTTCGCCCGCCGCCACGCTTTACCAATGTTACCAA
>DNDO01000122.1:35494-39678 GCA_003484265.1 Anaerolineae bacterium | reverse complement strand
ACAGCCAATTGGCTGTCCGTTTGCATTGCGGGGAACTTTATGTTTTGTACACCGTCCATTAATTAATGACAACCATTTGTGGAGGAGGGCTTATGACCTGACTTAATGTTCCGCAAACAGAAGGAACGCCGACCTGATGTTTGCTTTGTGTCGTATTCAATAAAACAAATTGAAGGAGAAGAAGATGTTCACCAAGCGTAATGCCCTGTCGATGGGTATGTTATTTCTATTGTTATTTGCATCCGCCTGCGGAGGCGCAGCCGCCACTGAATCGCCGAGTCGGGATTACCCCGCCGAGCCAGGCGCGCCAGCGCCTGCTGAACCGATGGCTACCGCATATTTACATGAAGCCGAATCGCCATTATCCAGCGCAGACTCGAATACGCAGGATTGGGGTCTGCCTCCCGCAAAACGCCAGCCGTACGATGCATTCTTCGAAGATTATGGGGTCAATCCATTTATCGATACCGAAGACGACAATCTCTCCACGTTTGCGCTTGACGTAGATACCGGTTCCTACACCATCATGCGCAATTACCTCAAAGATGGGTTGACCGTCCCGCCTGATTCAGTCCGTGTGGAGGAATATATCAATTACTTCGAGCAGGGTTATCCCAACCCGCCCGCGCATCAAGCCTTTACCATCACAATGGATGGCGCGCCTTCGCCGTTCACACAGACCGAGCGTTACCAAATGCTGCGCATCGGCGTGCAAGGCTATCAAGTGCCTGATTACGAACGCAAGGATGCCTCGTTGACATTCGTCATCGATGTCTCAGGCTCGATGGATATGGATAACCGTCTCGGACTCGTAAAGCGTTCGCTCGAATTGCTCGTAGAACAATTGGGGCACCGCGACAGTGTAAGCATCGTCGTTTACGGGACTGACGCCCGCGTCATCCTTGACCCGACATCTGGCGCCGATAAAGATGCCATTCTCTCAGCGATCTACAGTCTCCGCCCCGAGGGCGCGACCAACGCCGAAGCAGGGATTCGTCTCGGCTACCGCATGGCTCTCCGCGCATTCAACCCTGACGGAATTAATCGAGTGATATTATGCTCTGACGGCGTCGCCAATGTCGGCAACACGGAAGCGGACGCGATCCTCGATGAGATCCACAGGCATGTCGAAGAGGGAGTCACCATGACCACCATCGGCTTTGGCATGGATAATTACAACGATGTTCTCATGGAGCAACTCGCCGACAACGGCGACGGTTTCTACGCCTATGTGGACGATATGCGTGAAGCAAAGCGTCTATTCATAGATAATCTGACTGGCACCCTCCAAACCATTGCGATGGACGCGAAGATACAAGTGGATTTCAACCCCGCTGTCGTTGCCCGATATCGTCTGGTCGGCTTCGAGAACCGCGCAATTGACGATGACGATTTTCGCGATAATTCTGTCGATGCAGGGGAGGTAGGCGCGGGACATTCTGTGACGGCTTTGTATGAGGTCAAGTTGTATCCTGAAGCCTATGGGAAAATTGCAACCGTCTTTCTGCGCTGGCAGGACCCCGATACCCGTCAGGTCGTCGAACTTTCGAATGACTTTCGCGTCACCGATCTCGAAAGAGACTTCGACCGTGCAAACCCATACTTCCAACGAACGGTTATTGTTGCAGAGTTTGCCGAGATCCTCAAAAAGAGTTATTGGGCGGAGGACAGTTCTTTTGCCGATGTATATCGTGAAACGATCCGTCTCAGTGATTACTTTGAGAGTGACGAGGATATGTCTGAGCTGCTCGAGTTGATGCGGCGGGCAGGTCGTTGGTACGAATAAATTGTCACGCTTGTTCTTGTCTATGTGCAAGCGTTGCAAGTAAGGCGAAGCAGGATTCAACTATTCCGATGAATCCTGCTTCGCTTGTTTCTTTATTCTAATCAAAATGCAAAATCTGGATTCAAACCACTCTTTGTCTGGGGCGAATGATTTTCTGCAAATGCAAGAGCATATTCGTTTAACTCATCAATTGATTCAAGTAAAACGTCAGCGAACCCAGCCAGGTCTTTTGCAGAGGAGACGCCTGAAAGCACGCCAACTGCCAATCCTGCCCCTGACGCACGTGCCATCTTCAGGTCCGAAACCGTGTCTCCGACCACCATCGCGTTCGCGGGATCCACATCCATTCGAGCGCACAAGGTGAGCGCCATATCTGGCGCAGGCTTGGATGGAAGGCCATCGTCAGCACAGGCAATGCAGGAGATGAATTCTCCGATGTCGAACGCTTCTATCATCGCTTGTGTAGGGGCACGGTCGTCAGCAGTGGCGATGGCGATCTTAATTCCCTGTTCTGTTAAATGAGCGAACAAGACGCGCAGATCCGTAAGGGGTTTGGCGAGGATCACTGGATCGGGAATGCACCAGGCCTGCTCAACAATTTCGGTTGCATTGGTTAAATTAAATCCAAAAGATTCCATGACTTCGACTGTCAGGTTGTAAAGCAGTGACATCGGCATGGATGCGAGTTTCCCGCCTGCAAGCACTTTGTTGGACGATTCATCGATGTCGAACGCCATGCATAACTCATGACAGACATCAATTCCACAGGCGAGGCGGAGTTGTTCGGCTAGGTGGACCGTCCAGCCGCCCCACATGGCGTCAAAATCAATGAGCGTGCCATCCTTGTCGAAGATGATCGCTTTCGGCTTGAAGTTTTTTGTTACGGTCATGAATAGAATCCTCGTCGACAGTGCAATATCGGGGCGGTCCGCTCCAACGGAATAAATAAAAAGACGAGTTGGGAACTCGTCTCGTTCACAGCCGCCTATTGTACCTGTGTTTCTATGTTTGAAAAGATAGAACCCTGAAAGTCAAAATTGGTTCTTCTATTGAATATACAGCGGTGTAAGGAATCACAATTCGAGATTGCCTGGTCGCTTGCTCTCCTCGCAATGACAGAATTGTGTTGCCAGTTATAATTCATCCAAATGAAGACGCAGATCATCACCCTCGAATCGCACGATGACCTTATCTCCGTCCGTGACAGATTGTCCTGGGCAAAGACGCCGCGCATCCTGCTGGTGGCGCCAAAGTATGTCAAGGTCAATCTTCGTCAGGTGGATTTGAAGGTTTTGCAGAGGCACGCCTCGTCGCTCGGTGCACAGTTGGGTCTGGTGACACGCCAGCGCAGAATCCGTGCTGATGCTGAGAAAGTGGGGATCCCTGTATTCATGTCTACGGGCGAAGCTCAGAAGGTCCACTGGGTAAAGGTCAAGCAAACGCGTTTTGAGCGGAAGGCTCCAGATAAAACTCTGCGCGAAAAACGGGAACAGGTTCGAGTTAAGGAAAAGGCGTGGCGCGCGAATCCAATGGTGCGGATTCTGGTTTTCCTCGTCGGTGTGCTATCCGTGTTCGCAATTGCCGCTTTGTTCATACCGCGTGCGCAGGTCAAATTAAGTCCCATCAAGCAAACGCAGAGCATCGCAATTCCCGTTAATGCGAATCCGTCGGTGAAGAACGTCTTTATCACGGGGAGCATTCCCGCGCGTGAAAGACAGATCGTGGTTGAGGGTGAGCAGCAGATTCGCGTGACGGGCGAAGGCAGTGTGCCCCAGTCGAAGGCGAAAGGCGTTGCGATCTTTCGCAATCTCACGCAGGGTGCTGTGACGATTCCCATCGGCACGGTTATCGCGGCGGGCGATATCCGTTTTGTGACGACAGAGCTGGGTTTGATAAATCCGGGCGTGGGCGAAACTGTTGAGTTGGAGATCGAAGCCGTGGAGGGCGGGCTGTCCGGAAACCTTGAAGCAGAAACGATCAACGCAGTGGACGGCAGGCTGGGGCTTTCGCTGGCGGTGTTGAATCCCGAACCTACGAAGGGCGGACGCGAGCGCGCGTCGGTGCAGGCGACGGACGCGGACCGCGAACGCGCGAAGGAACTGTTATTGAAAAGTTTGGAAGAGGATGCACGCGCAAATCTTTTGGATGAAGTAGACCCGGGTGATGTTCTCTTCGATGAAACTTTTTCCCTGGCGCAGATCATTTCAGAGAATTACGATTTACCTTCGGGCGCGGCAGGCTCGCAGCTGACATTGACCATGCAAGCCGAATTTTCCATCCTGTATGCATCCGCCTCGGATTTGACCGAGCTTGCCTCTTTAGCCCTGAATGCTTCCCTCCCATCGGGCTTTATCGCCGCATCTGACACTGTGTCATTTGATTCCGCCACGAAACCGCT
>DNDO01000122.1:28377-35166 GCA_003484265.1 Anaerolineae bacterium | reverse complement strand
GTTCAACAAGTGAACACCGCCTATGTAACCCAACTTATTCTAGGGTTTGGTTCGTCTGATGCGCAATCGCGGCTCGACGAGAATCTTCCGCTGTTGAGCAAGCCGAGAGTTACGTTGAGTCCCTCTTGGTGGCCCTGGGTGCCGATCGTCCCATTTCGGATTGAAGTTGTGACGCAATAATTTGCCAAATGGAAAACAGATTTCTTAGGGCTTTATCTCAAGAACTCTGCGGCTATGAAAGGTTGTATGAGAATATTGGCAGTTGATCACGGCGAAAAGCGGATCGGTCTCGCGCTCAGCGACCCGACCGCGACCATTGCCAGCCCATTACAAGTCATCAAGCACACCACGCGCCTGATGGATGCCGCGCAGGTTGCTAACCTTGCGTCCGAAAACGCTGTTGAATTGATCATCATCGGTCAATCTTTCGACGAAGAAGGGGAGCCGAACCTCGCAGGCAGGCGCGCTGCAAATTTTGCGGAAGTATTGAAAGAGCAAACGAACATTTCCATCGAACTTGTCGACGAATCGTTCAGTACAAAAGACGCGCGTGCCACAGTTATCGAAATGGGAGTCTCGCGCAAGAAACGCAAAGGTCATCACGATGCGCTGGCGGCGGTGATGATATTGCGCTCGTATATTGAATCAAATATGCACCTTGGTGGTTGAGTGCCGCGAAGCGGCGTTCCGAAATCACCAGATGACAAAATTAATCTTACTTACATGCTGGTTCCTATATCTTTGTACTTAACCAGCGGAAAACAACTCATGCGTAAACTGATCGTCCCCACTGTCTTCTTCCTTGTCCTCATTTGCCTTTTCCTGACATTCATCACCGTCCCCTCGCAAGCCGCGCGGATCTACGGTCAGCCCGCTTCGTGGCTGACGGTCTCACAACGCATTCAATACTCCGCGCAATTGCTTTGGTACGACGGCTTGCTCACGCGGCCGTTGGATTCAAACGGCACAGAACAATCCTTCACCATAGCACCTGACGAGTCGGTAAACTCGGTTGCGAACAACCTCGAAGTCATGGGCTTTATCCGCGATGCAGAGTCGTTCCGCGCATATTTGATCTACGCAGGCTTGGACACATCCATTCAGGCGGGCAGGTACGATCTCAGTGCGGCGATGTCTGCGATCGATATCGCGCACGAATTGCAGGATGCAACCTCCGCCGAAGTGACTTTTGTTGTCCTGCCCGGTTGGCGGATGGAAGAGATCGCCGCCTCACTCTCGACCTCCGGCCTACCCATTGCCCCCGGTGAATTTTTCTCCGCTGTGAATAATCCTCCTAAAGGATTTGACTTTCTCTCCGGCGCAATTTCCGCTGAAGGATTTCTTCACCCTGACTTTTACATCTTCTCACGCCAAACGACAGCGGATCAATTAGTGAACGAACTCGTCCGGCACTTTGCCCTGCGCCTCTCACGCGAACTGCAACTGGGATTTGAGACTCAGGGACTGTCCGTTTATCAAGCGGTGACCCTCGCTTCCATTGTCGAGAAGGAAGCCGTTCAAAAAGAGGAGGCGCCTCTGGTCGCATCGGTGTATTTGAACCGGGTCAACATCGGCATGAAACTCGAAGCCGACCCGACTGTCCAATACGCCATCGGATACAACGCTCTCCAAAACACCTGGTGGACAAATCCATTAAGCTTAACCGATCTGCAATTCGATTCGCCGTTCAATACTTATGTATACGCAGGTCTGCCTCCCGCGCCGATCTCAAACCCCGGTCTGGATGCATTGAACGCAGTCGCGTTTCCTGCTGAGACGCCGTATTACTTCTTCCGCGCGCGGTGCGATGGCTCCGGCTACCATTCCTTTGCGGAAACATTCGAAGATCATTTGGAGAATGGGTGTGAGTAGGTATGGTTGTGATTCGAACAAGGCAGGCTTATAATCTGTACATAAGGTGTTTTACAGACAAATTGTCAGTTAACACCTAAAGAATTTAATCTGATACTCGATATAAATTCAAACGGAGAGTTTTTTGTAAAACCCACCACCTAACAAAGCGTCCCGTAAGAGCATCGGGATAATGCACTTGACGGGTGGGCATGCCCAGCGCTCATGCGCTTGGGCTTGGCGATGGTCGTATTAGAACGCTCCCTCGCCCGATCTCCGCACATCCCAAGCAGTTCTCTACGCCCTATCATTTTTCTCTAGTTGGACGGCTTCGCCGTCCCTGCCCCAGCGCAAAGATCGTAAAATATGGCCAACAGTTTGCGTTATCCCCCGGCGATCGCGCGCATAAACCCGAGGAACATGCACGTGCCGAGTAATCCGAGTAGCAGGCCGACGATGGCTGTGGTGCGTGAACGTTCTTTTCCGAAAAGCCCCGCCGCGCCTAAGATCGCCGCGAGGAAACCGAGAAAGGCGCTGGCCCCGCCGCAGACGAATAATGGTGTACCTGCGAGACGTATCCAGTTCTGGGCAACTCCTGTCCATGCGCAGAGACCTATACCAAAAACCAAAGAACTGGATGCGATGCCAAGCCACATACTTGTATTGCCGATTGGGTTGGGGTTTTGGGATGATGGAGTCTCAGACATGCGGCTTCTCCTTTTTTGTTATAACCGTGGCGGTAATAAGCATCCCCAAACCCCCAACAAATAAAACAACTCCCTCGATGCCAACAGGTTTGAGAATTTGTTTTGTGATTTCTCCGACCGCTTCACTCATGACCGCGAGCAGTACCGGCGGAATGAAATCAGATGTTTGTGCCTTCATCATCCGATTGATAACGAATTCGACAACAGGCGATCCCAACAGCGCAACGATCAAACTGAATCCGCCGGTGAAAAGTATGGGCAAGCCCCACCACTTCAACAGCTCTTTTATACTGCGTACGGCGAATACGACTATGGCGGGCAGTAAAAAGAGAGGTATCACCAATGTCAGCTTCATGACGGCGCGGACCCTGTCCAACCGAATGCGAGGATCGGCAGGAGTATTGCTTCTCGCGCCGGAGATGATAGTTATCTCATTGGGAAGGGCGTTCATCATTGCCTGAAGTTGAGATTCGATAAAGGGAGTTACCAATCCCATTAATTCTTCAGGGGGATTGCATAATAAGAGATTTCCTCCCGACAGCAAGCCAAGTGTGATCTGGGTGATCTGTTCAATTGTACAGTTGGGTTGTTCACTGAGAAGTTGCGTGACCATCCTCGTTCCGCCCTCGCCTGCAAGATAACTTTTCAAAGAAAGCAGGGATGCGGTCGCTGAGTCCGTCTCTCCATTCAAGTACGCGAAAGTCGAATCGAGCACATCATCGGTAACTGCTTTGAGTTCCTGCGGCGGTAAAAAGGATGCAATATTACCCTCAGTTGCCAGGATGCCCAGTAATGCATCCCCACTCCCTGAGGTGGATAAGGCAACCGCCAATACGGCTGGCATCCGTTCATATAAATTTTGATTGTCGAACGCCAGTTTATAAGTCTCAGCTGAAAATGCTTTTCTTTCGATGTTGAATAGTGTGATCGCGGTCACGCCGCTCAAAACAAAAAATATCGAGCAAATCCCGGCCAGGATTTTGCCAAACGATGTCATGAAGCCTCCAAATTATTCTGCAACGATCTCGATGTAGTCTTTTGTCACCACCTCACCCTGCGACGCGCCAAGCAGGTCAAGCAGTTCACTGACCATGTGCGCCTTGTTGTCGGCGTCCTTGCGGCTCCAGGTGCGGCTTTTCACCTCCACGAAATATCCAAGGTCGGGGGTCGTCACCTTATCGAGGTTGACATAGAACTCGGTATCCTTGTATTTGATGAACCAGCGCAGCCTGTCCTTTTCGATGGTTACTTCAGATGCTGGTTTGAAATATTCGCGATAGAACCGCAGTGAATTTGTTGCGGGCGCAAGGAAGCGGCTTCGCGAGAGTAATACGTCGTTCTCGAATTCTCCCTCGCGTCTGACGCCCAATAGCGTCAGCCTGGCGCGTACGTTCGTGATGTTACCCTTTTCGTCAACGAAGTCGTCCTCGCGGAATCGCAGGCGTCCCTGCGACGGATCGTCGAAGCCGAAATATGCGTCGTGTTGACTGTAATGTCGTTCGTACAGGATATCGATCTCGTCACGCATCAATGCCTGGACGATGGAGTCTGATCCCTTTATCCTTACCTTTACCTGCACCTCGAACGACTCTTCTTCCATCGAGCCGCCCAGGGCGATCAACTTGGATAACACGGATTGTTCACGGTCGACCAGGAACGAATCGATCTTCTTCGCAATGTCTGCGGCTTGGGCAATTAACTCATCCTCATTCACGGTGAGAAGTTTCTTGTCGCGCATGACCCATTTACCGTTGATCATAACATCGCTCACATCTGTTGATTTGCTTGCATACACGATCTGTGCATAGGCATTATCCGCAGAGCGTTTGAAGGAGGGGGAGTTGTGTAGCGGGCTTAGGTCGACGAGGATCAGATCAGCACGACGGCCAGGGGTCAGCGACCCGGTCAAATGTCCGATGTGAAGCGCCTGTGCGCCGAGGCGTGTCCCCATCAGCAGGGCTTGCGAGGCGGGCAGGGAGGTCGGGTCATTCGTCACCGCTTTGGCGATGAAAGCCGCGAGACGGACCTCCTCGAACATATCCAGATCATTGTTTGATGCGGGACCGTCCGTGCCGATGCCGACGTTAAGCCCTACGTCCAGCATTTTGGTGACGGGGGCAAAACCAGAGGCGAGTTTGAGGTTCGAAGAGGGATTGTGCGAGATGCCTGCCCCTGCATGATGAAGTGTGCGAATCTCGCCTGCATCAACGTGAACGCAGTGCGCCGCTATCACCTTGGCTTCGAGCAAGCCGTGTTTCTTCACATAAGGAATAACAGGCATGCCGTTTTCATTGCGCATGGTTTCGACCTCGAACAAGGTTTCGGCAAGGTGTGTGTGCAGCGGCACGTCGAATTCCTGCGCAAGTTCGGACGTTGCACGCAGGATATCCTCGGTGCAAGTGTAGGGAGCGTGAGGCGCGATGGACGGGACGATCAACGGATGATCCTTCCAGCGTTTGATGTAATCACGCGCCTGTTCCATCGAGTCGTCATAGGATTTTGCATCAGGTGTGGGGAATTTTAGAATGGACTGTCCGCAAACACCGCGCATTCCGGCTTGCGCCGTAGCTTTGGCAACTTCATCCTCGTAGAAATACATGTCGTTGAATGTTGTCACGCCGCTGCGGATGAGTTCCGCACACGCTATGGAGGTGCCCAAATGGACAAACTCTCGCGAGGCGAATTCCTTTTCCACGGGCCACATATATCCCTGGAGCCATACATCCAGCCTCAGGTCGTCCGCGATGCCGCGCAGGAGGGTCATTGGGACGTGCGTATGCGCGTTGATAAGACCCGGCATAAGTATCCTGCCTTTGCAGTCCACAGTTTCTTTTGCGGTGTATTCCCTCTTCATCCCGGCTTCGGGTCCAACTGCAACGATGCTGTCGTCCTTTACAGCCAACGCCCCTGAAGGATGTTGGGTGAGGTCTCCATCCATGGTGAGGATATGGGCGTTGATAAAGAGGGTGTCAACTTGTTGAGTCATTTTTTCTCCTAAAGGTGACAATCAATCTTGGAGAGACTGTCACCTGTTTCTTTTGTTTTATGGCACAAAATTCAGTAATGCTTTCAGCGCGTTAAGATTCTTATTGAAATCGGTATCCCGATGATTGGCAAGTTCCATGTCCACCGCTGCGCCGACCCCGTTTTCGACAGCCCAATCGGCGAGCGTGCCGGTGTAGATACATCCTGTGTCAAGCGGCGGATATGGATAGCCGGTCGCTTTTGCCAGCGCTTTCGCGAGGCGGATGGAATCCGCCTCCCAGGGGACGCCGCCGGGGAAGACACCCAGTGCGGCGCTGTGATAACTGATCAATGCCTGGATGTCATGCGAGCCGATGAAACTCATCACCGTCCGTGTTTCGGGTTCTGAGCCGCCGTATGAACCGCCAGTTGTGGGGCGGTAGATCCAACATCCATCCCGGTTCCATTCCGCAGTCCAGTTTTCGGAAGGGAAGTTGCGGTTCAAATCCACGCCGTTATTATTGACTCGTCCGTCCACGCCTTCTGCGCGGGCTTCCCCGTCGGGATTCATGTTGCGGATAATATACAGCGTTGCGTCTTGCGGGATTACTTCCGGATGATCGTTCACATAACGGATCAATTCGTTGGCAAGCTCTATCGTGTTGCGTTCATAGCCACCGTGGATGCCCGCCACGATCAAGTATTCCCTCGCTCCATTGCCGAAAGTGTAGACTTCAATGGGGCGGCTTGCGAGAGAAAGCCCAATGATATTTGCACCCTGTCCATTGGCAAAGATGAAGGGGGTTGACGTTTCAAAAACAGGCAGTGTGTAATAAGGGTTTGGGGTCAAAGAGGGAAGAATGTAACTCGTCGGCGGTCCTTTGGGGGTTGTATCAGCCCGCGGTGTTTCCACCTGTCCGTTCGCGGCAGAAGCGCGTTGACTGTTGAAATAGAAAAACGCGCCGCTCAACAAACAAACAACCACAAGGATATTGACACCCCATATTATATAAATCCAGGTATTGGATGATGCAGGGCGCTTTTTACGCTTCATCCTTTTCCGTTTCCATGGCGCGGATTCTCAGCCAGTTCAATGCCGTATTGACCGCCCAATTCGGCACACTTCGCGGAGGTCCGCCATAGGTAATGCGGTGAGTCTTTTCACTGTGAGGTGTAATGAGCGCCATTTCTGCCGCTCGTTCCGCCGTGTTGACTGCGACTCCCAATGCCGCGTCTGCCTTTGATCTGGCCCGGGCTGCGCGTAAGG
>DNDO01000122.1:7506-28156 GCA_003484265.1 Anaerolineae bacterium | reverse complement strand
AGGGTATCAGAACCAAGGTTCAAATGAGAGGCGGTGTTTGGGATTTTGCGCGCAAGCTTTCCATCGAGCCCCGATTCAATGGCGGTCAAACTCCAGCCTCGTTTTGCTACAGCGTTAAGGGTCACTTCCTCCAATGAATCTTCATCCGCTCCAAAGACCACTTCCCCGAGACGTTCACGGACCAGCGCTTCCACATCCGCGATCATTGCGTCTGCAGTTTTTACGTTTCTTGCCTTCGCGGCGATGCGGATATCAACGACGCCGGTATGTGCCGCCAGCCCGACTGTCGGGTTGCTTAATTCTTCGAGGTCAGTGATCTTTTCGTCTATTAAACCTTCACCGAGACCTGCGCAATGCAAGATGCGGATTTTGATAATTTCGCTCAGGTCATACCTTTTTTGAAGGTATGGGATGATCGATTCGTGAAGTATGTATTCCATTTCATTTGGAACGCCGGGCAGTGAGATGACAGTGTTGCGTTCAGTCTCCACAACGAAACAGGGTGCCGTGCCGACCGGGTTCGAAATGCTAACCGCGCCCTTCGGAACGTACGCCTGGCGTTTTTGATTCTCGGAAGGTTTGCGCCCGTACCGCGAGATAACCGTGACAACCTCGTCCCATAGATCATCCCGGAATTCCAACTCGACACCAATTGCTTTAGCTATCGCTTCACGGGTTGGGTCATCCACAGTGGGACCCAACCCGCCGGTGGTGATGACGATCTCGGCGCGGCTCATCGAGTTGCGAATCGATTCGGCGATGCGTTCCACGTTGTCGCCAATGGTGATCGTACGATATAAATCCACACCCATGCCGCGCAGCGTATGCGCGATGTGGCGCGTGTTCGTGTCCACGATCTCACCGAGGAGAATTTCCGTTCCGATGGTAATGATTTCTGCTGATGGCATAATTATTTTTTAGACATCCCAGGATTCAAATACCTGTGATGTCTCCCTTATTTAAACTACATTGTACTCTTTTATCAATCTTCCTTCCTCAAAGCGCGCGAGGTCGAGTGCGGATACATCCACTGTAGAAAATGCGCCGTCCAGAATGAATTCGCTCATCAATTTACCAGCGACAGGTCCGTGCATGAACCCGTGTCCTGAAAACCCGGCACAGACAAGAAACCCTTCAAGAGATGTCTTTCCGAATATCGGATGGGCATCCGGCGTCACTTCATACAATCCTGCCCAATGCGAAGCGCGGCTGGCTTTTTCCAACAAAGGCATCCTTTTGATGGCGGCTTCAAGGTTTGTCAATTCCCAGGTCTCGTCAACATTTACGTCGAACCCTTGTTTTTCATTCGGATTGCTCATGCCTATCAACAGTCCTTCGGCTTCACGATGAAAATATAAAGACCTGGCGAAATCGATGACGAATGGAAAATCTTTTGGGATCTCTGGAATCGGATTTGTCGTAAACATTTGCCTGCGGATGGGAGTGATGGGGATGTGGACTCCTGCCATTCTGCCGACCTCGCCCGACCAAGCGCCAGCCGCATTAATGACCATGCGCGTCTTTATCAAGCCCCGGCTTGTTTCAACACCTTCGACTTGATTTCTGCTGACATGTATTCCTGATACCTCAACGTTGTTGAGCGCTTTGACTCCCATCTTCTGCGTGGCATTAATGTACCCCATCACGACGCTATTAGGATCGACCAGCCCATCCCTCTGGTGGAATGTCCCAGCTAGGGCATCATTGAAGTCCATGTGCGGTAGCCGCTTGCGGACTTCATCACCGGTCAACCATTCCGTTTGAACCCCGAGTCTTTGTTGAAGGTCAACATTGTGCTTGAAGATTTTTACATCGTTATCATTTGTGAGCACGAAGAGGTATCCGCATTTGCGGTAGTCAATTTCCTGGCCTATCTCGCCCTTGAACCTTTCAAGCATGGGCAGGCTGGCGAGTGACAACTTAATGTTGATCTCTGTCGCAAACTGGTAACGGACTCCGCCCGCACATCGACCGGTGGAGCCCTGTCCGAACAGAGTATCTTTTTCGAGCAGGACGAGGTTTCCCGTCCCGCGTGAAGCGAGGTGATAGGCAATGCTCGCGCCCATCACGCCTCCGCCAATGATGACGATGTCTGCTGAATGTGGAATGTCCATTGAGTTCATATTATAAAAAGAAACCCGCCTTCACGCCTGAGCGGAAAACGGGTCTCAATCTTTGTTGCGCTTTACGCCTATTCAATACCCAGATAGGATTTCTGTACCATTTCGTTCTTTTTGAGTTTGTCTGCGGTATCGGTCAATACGATGTTGCCCGTTTGGAGAACGTATCCACGATGGGCGATTGACAATGCCATCTGCGCGTTCTGTTCGACAAGCAGGATGGTGGTGCCATCTTTATTGAGTTTTTTGATAATATCGAAAATCAATTCAACAAGGACAGGCGCTAGACCCATCGAAGGTTCGTCAAGCATGAGAATACGGGGGTTAAGCATCAAACTGCGCCCAATGGCAAGCATTTGCTGTTCACCGCCGGAGAGTGTGCCGCCATATTGATCAACACGTTCCTTCAAACGAGGGAACAATGTAAATACCTGCTCGATACGTTCGCTGTTCTTGGGTGTGTCGTTTATCGTGTAGGCGCCCATGTCAAGGTTTTCACGGACGGACAACTTGGGGAAGATCCCGCGACCTTCAGGGACATGACCAACGCCATTGCTGACAATGATATGAGGCTCCATGTGGGTGATGTCCGTGCCTCCGAGATTGATCGAACCGCTTCTTGGGTGCATTAGTCCGGAGATCGTACGGAGGGTAGTGCTTTTGCCCGCGCCGTTCGAGCCGATCAACGAAACGATCTCGCCTTCTTCAACATACAACGAAATTCCTTTGAGGGCGTGAATGTGTCCGTAATAGGAATGGATGTCATTTACTTCAAGGATTTTTTTTGCCATGCAGATGCTCCTATGCCTGTGTTGCTGCGGCGGCTTCACGCCCAAGGTAGGCTTCGATAACCCGCTGGTCGCTGCGTATTTCAGCGGGTGTGCCCTCGGCTATTTTCTCACCGTAATCCATAACACTGATGCGTTCCGAGATGTTCATGATGACGCGCATATCATGTTCGATCAACAGGACAGTAATGCCCTTGTCGTCGCGTATACTGCGGAATAGTTTGATGGCATCCGCTGTTTCATTGGGGTTCATGCCAGCTGTCGGTTCATCGAGCAGAATCAAGGACGGGTTTGCCGCAAGAGCGCGGGCAATTTCGATACGGCGTTGACCTCCATAAGGGAGGTTGCGCGCGAGTTCATTGCCGACGTTTCTTAAGCCGACAAATGACATTAATTCCTTTGCGCGTTCCTCAGCTTCGGCTTCCTCTTCGAAGAAAAATTTCCTTCTAAACAGTATATCCATGCCTGTCTGTTTCAGTCGAATGTGCATCCCGACCAGGATGTTTTCGATCACAGTCATGCTTCCGAACAGGCGAATGTTTTGAAAGGTCCGCGCGATGCCCCGTGTGGCAACCTGGTCCGGTCGGAGCCCGATCAGTGAGCGACCGTCGAATTCGATCTCACCCTCCTCCGGGGTGTAGATGCCTGTGAGCGTGTTGAAAAAGGTTGTTTTGCCGGCGCCATTTGGTCCAATAATGCTGGCAATTTGTCCTTTTTCAAAGACAAGGTTGATCTTGTTTACGGCAGTCAGTCCGCCAAATCGTTTAACTACGTTTGTTGTTTTTAATAGGGCCATGAGTCACATCCCTTATTCATCTTCTTCATGGGTAAGTTCGCGTTGACGGCGCTCGGCTGGAATCAAGCCGGCAGGTCGGTAGATCATCATGATCACAAGGATCAAGCCAAACACAAGTTTTTGGTATTTGGCGGGGTCTAATTGATTGGATAGATCTCTCCACGCAAAATTTATTATCGGGATGACAGCGTCACTCTGCCGCAAACTGCTGAGGAAAAGCGAGAACGTTTGCAGGACCTGGATATTCAAGAAAACCACCACTGCAGCGCCGATAATGACGCCGGGGATGCTTCCCAACCCGCCCAGGATGACCATCGTCAATACACCAATGGATTGCAGGAATGAGAAAGATTCAGGACTCACGAACGTCCTGTTTGCCCCATAAATGACTCCCATGATCCCTGCAAACGAAGCGCCTGCCGCAAAAGCATATAGTTTCATTTGTACCAGCGGGATGCCCATTGCAATGGCGGCAGTTTCATCTTCGCGGATGGCTGTCCAAGCCCGCCCGATGCGCGAGTCTTCCAGACGGCGTGCAACAACGATTGCAACCATGATAACGATCAGGGCAATAAAGTAAAAGAAGACGTTGTAAAACTGAGCGTCAGTTACTTCATGACCGACGATTGGTTCCAAGATATTGCGAAACACGTCCATGATATAGGATGGAGGGAGGGGCGGTCTCTGGATCGGTGTTATTCCCTGTGGACCGTTGGTTAGGTTGATAGGCTTATCCAAGTTCAGCGCCAGCACCCGGATCACTTCGCCGAAGCCAAGCGTAACAATCGCAAGATAGTCGCCGCGCAAGCGAAGGACTGGAAGACCAAGCAGGATGCCTGTAAGGGCAGCAAGGGCAAGCCCCAGGAATAGGAATAACCAAAACCATCGAGGATCAAGCGAGAACTCGGCGCTGGCCGCGGCTGCGCCTGGAACGGAATATAACAGGGACAGTTGTTTTGAGCCGAATATTGCCCATAAATACGCGCCTACAGCATAAAATGCAACATACCCAAGGTCCAGCAAGCCTGCCATGCCGACGACGATATTAAGTCCCAGAGCGAGTGCTGCAAAAACGCTGATCTGAAAAATAACTTCCAGGTAGAAAATATTGCGGATACCGAGTACTGGTATTATGACGACTGCCAGAAGTATTCCAATTAGTACCTTTATCTTTGTTTCCATATTCAGGAAATAGATCGCCATGGGGCACAGCATCAAGATCATAAATGCCAGCAATGAGCGCGGGCTAATGTATACAAGCACCGCTCCGAGGATCAAAAGCCCAAATGTCACATAATACGGGTTTTTCCCGTTGTTAATTCTTGCGTAAAAATTATCGAAGAAGTTTTTCATTGTTCAGACTCCTGCACCGCTCTAAGCCTTCTGCCCAACCGTTTGACCGAGCAGGCCGGACGGACGGAAGATCAGGATGATGATCAAAATGGCAAATGCCAGAATGTCTTTATATTCAGCGCCAAAGGCACCTTCCGTGAAAATGCCTAGATAAGAAGCACCGAACGATTCCAGTAACCCTAGAACAAGACCGCCAAGCAAGGCGCCAGTCAGGTTTCCAATGCCGCCAAGGACAGCGGCGGTAAAGGCTTTCAGGCCCGGGAAGAACCCAACAAATGGATCGAGGCGGGTAACTTTAAGGGCGAAAAGAACTCCAGCCGCGCCGCCCAAAGCGCCACCGATCAAGAAAGTCAATGAGATGATTAAATTGACGTTGATACCCATCAAGCTGGCTGTGGGGCGGTCCTGCGCTACAGCACGGATTGCCTTTCCTATCTTTGTGCCATTTACAAGAAAGTTCAAGCCTACGAGCATCATGACGGTCACTGCAATAAGAAGGATGGTTTTATTTTGGATTTGTACTGCATTTGCTATCCCGGGGATGGTAAGGATTTGAAATTCATCAAATGTGCCGAATTGCGGCAGGATTACGTTGAATTCCCCGGTCGTCAGACCAAGAATTAAGCGGACGGCATCCTGCAAAATGAATGACATGCCTATCGCTGAGATGAGCGGCACAAGACGTGGAGCGCCGCGCAACGGTTTATAGGCGATCCGCTCAACCGTTACGGCAAGACCGCCGGCAATCACCATTCCCAAAACGATTGCCATGCCAATCACAACGTACTCGTTCATGGTTGCAAGAGAACCCTGGGCATCAAAATAGCGAAGAAGCTCGACGCCTACAACTCCGCCAACCATGAATATTTCACTGTGTGAGAAATTTATGAATTCAAGAACGCCATACACCATGGTGTATCCCAGGGCTATTGTGGCGTATACGAACCCGATGGTTATCCCATCTATCAGAACCTTGGGGAGAATTGTGATTGTTCTCTCGACAAGATCAAGATTTGTGACAGAGCCTCTGAAAATGTAAGCTAATAAGATAATAATTACTGAGAGTAATGTGCCGGCGCCGAGAATGAATGCAAGCATCTGTCCCACAGGGAATATTATGAATTTATAGAACGGGTTCGAGGTGAAAGTCTTCATTTTAAATCCCTTGATTCGTTGGTATATTGTGAACCTCTCCTCCTGATTTTTTGGAGGAGAGGTTCACATATATTGCCTTATGGCAGGCTAGTCTTTATTCACCCATTCCTGGGGAAGCGAAGTCGAGTTCTGCCACAATCTCGTTTGAGCCCCAGGTTTCTGCGGAAGTAGCATTAACCTTGATAATGAAATACTTGGCGGTCGGGAGATCACCAATGCTATCAAAGGCGATGGAGCCGGTCATACCATCATAGGACAAAGCGCGGATCGCGTCACGCACAGCTTCGCGGGTCGGCACTTCGCCGCCAGCGGCTTCAGCAGCGTTCTTGATGGCGGACAAACAAACTCCCATGGAGTCGTAAGCCTGAGCAGAGAAAGGCTGAGGGGCAGAGCCGAATTTGGCTTCGAAGTCAGAAGCGAACTTGGCAGCTTTCGGGTAGGCGGCTGCAGGACCAGCAACGGAGGTGTATACCATTCCGCCGCCCTTGGTCAGTGCATCGCCAGCCAATGCAGCGAGATCACTTGCATCCATGCCATCGGTGCCCATGAAGGTGCCTTCGTAGCCGGCATCACGCGCCTGCTTGAAGAACACACCAGCCTGGTTGTAAATACCGCTGAAGAACACAACATCAGGGTTGGAAGCCAGAAGGGGGGTGATGATCGCGTCAAAGTTGGCGGTCTCTTCAGTGCCTTCAAAAGCCTGTACTTCCAAGCCATTTTCGTCGGCTGCAGCGCGGAAGAATTCAGCCACGCCCTGACCGTAAGCGGTCTTGTCGTGGATGATGTATACAGATGAGGCGCCAAGCTCATTGCGTGCGTACGCTTCGGCAACAGGAGCCTGTACATCATCACGGCCAACGATGCGGTTAACTTCAGCGTAACCACGGGTGGTCACGACAGGGTTGGTGTTCGCGGGGGACACAAACGCGAGACCAGCGGTGTGGTATTCCTCTGATGACGGGATCATAACGCCGGAGTTCAAGTGACCGACGCCGCAAAGGATTGCGGAATCTGCAACGATGTTCTTGGCGTTAGCAACACCGACATCAGGGGTTGCCTGATCATCGTAGGGCGCGAGCTCAACAGTGAAGCCCATCTCGGTGAGGGGTCCACCCAATTGCTCGAGAGCCAGCTCGGCGCCGCGTTTGATATCGACACCCAAGAGGGATTGTCCGCCAGAAAGCGGGCTCTGGGTTGCGATCTTAATGGTCTTCGGCGCTGCTGGGGCACACGCCGCAAGCGCCAAGCTTGCGACAATGAGCAGAGCAATAACAACGTTCAATCTTTTAAACATATTCCTTCTCCTCCAAAACTAGTAGTTAGGTTTGAGCTATTTCCGCCATTTGGCGGGTTCGACGTTACGGCTGACAATGCTCTCTTAAGCTTAAGTCGGCACCACCTCCTTTTGATTAAAATATATTTTTCAGTTCCATGTTAAATAAAGAGCCGGAGAAAATCCCCTTCCTAAGGCTAGAATTTCTCGCAGCTTTATAACCGTCAATAATTTGAGAAGAACCTTCAAACATACCTTTCCTGATTGACATTATCTCCTAATGGTACGTGAAATCTTTCACTGGGTCAAGTAGATATTTTATTATTCTGTACTTTTAATCCTGGGGTTGTAGAGCAGTTGCTCTCGTATGCGCAGGTCGGTATTGCGTATCTTCATTGCGAGATCTGCCGCCAGATTGTACATCAGCCTGTAACCAAGTTGCGGGTAAGTGTCGCATAACATTATCAGTTTATCACGGGGGATGATTAAAAGGTGGGTCTCTTTTTGTGAAGCGCATGCCGAGGCAGAACGCAGACCCTCATCTACAAGGGCAACTTCGCCAAATGACTGGCCTCGCCGCATTGTTGCAATGACGCGGTTCTCAACACCATCTTCTCTTGCACCGACAAGCGACGGGTCTACACTTATGTCAACCTCTCCCTGCACAATGATATACAGTTCCTTGCTCCGGCTGTTTTCCTTGAAAATCAGATCATCCTTCTGAAACGTTACTTCCTGGCAAACGTTTGCGACCAACTCAAGTTGTGTGGGCGTAAATTGATAAAAGATGTCGCATTGTTTCAGAAAATTTGCGATGGGAGCGGTTGACAAACGAACCTCCAATAAACGGTTGTAGTTTAGCATAAACAAGGATGAAGTGCAACGATTCAATCTATGGGTAGGCTTGATCCAGCCAATCGAACGGGTTCACCTGGACGCCGTTTACCCACACCTCCCAATGCAAATGTGGACCTGTCACGCGTCCTGTCCCTCCAACCAGCCCGATTACCTGACCCTGTTCCACAAAGTCTCCAATATTGACATAGATTTCAGACTGGTGCCAGAAGCCGCTGTACACCCCCCAACCATGATCGATGATGGTTGCTTTTCCCCGCACCGTTAAGGGACCTGCGAACACAACCTGCCCCGGAGCCGGTGCGAATATCTGTAAACCTTCACCGCCAGCAAAATCCAATCCAGTGTGAAAACCATAAACGGTTATATCGGAATTCAAGCCATTATATGTTCTGCGCGTTCCATAAAAGGATGTAAACTCATCCGGGTAAACCGCAGGGGATGTAAAAGTGCCGTTCCAATACTTCGTTCCGTTGACCAGCCCGGTGATGGCTTCTATTTTTTGATTCTCCGGTTCGGTTTCCGTTGGGTCGATGGTTATCGGGTCAACGAAAATTGTTTCGCTTCTATAATTTCCGCTGGTAACCAACACCATTTGCTCAAACGATTGGCGGGTTCCATCCGCCAAAGACGCTTCCAGTCGCAACGGATATACCCCGGGCTCTAATAACGCGTGAATTCCCTGTAGGGCAACCTGTTCACCGTTAACCGGGAAGAAACGCAATGAATGATTCACTAAAATTCCAGATGCTGTATATCCGTCTTTGACTAGGACTCGAACTACCTCGGTACTGCCCTGGATCATTGGCAGGGGTTCTATGCTGGCGTTGATAAATGCAGAAGGCAATCCGCTTGCATTTGTGTCGTTTCCGGTAGGGGAGTAGAGAATGTCGCCAGGATATGCCTCCCATGTGCCCTCGAGATTATTGATCGATGCATGTGTCCACGGGTTAATTCCCTGTTTAACTGATAGTTCCAATAGAGATTCGCCCTCGCCGGCGCTTGTGCGTGAGGCGAATTGCACTTGTCCTTCTTGTATCGGTACGATTAAGCTGATGCCCACATAAAGCTCGGTGGGACTTATGAGGCGGTTAAGTTTGATTAACTTCTCAATTGAGACCTGTGTGCGGCGGCTGAGACTGCGAAGACTGTCCCCAAAAGAGATCACTTCTGTCTCCAATACGCCTGTAACGCCTTCAAGCCCGGGGATAATAACCTCCTGCCCTTGATTGAGGATATTTGGGTCAATTGTTGGGTTTGCCTCTAACAGGTCGGTCAGTGAGACGTTAAAGCGCGCGGCAATAAAAGAAAGAGTGTCCCCGGATTGAACGATATAGATAGGTCCGCTTGCCTGTGCTAGGACGGATTGGGTGCTGATAGCGACCAGAAGGATGATGAAAAGAGAAGCATAAAATCGCTTAGACATCTTTGAATTCCACACTATCGCCGATTTCATAATCTTCCCAACGTTCGGAGTGGATCTCAAGAACATATTTCGCGGGTTGTTTTGAGAAATACGCAAGCCGCCAGGATTTTGCATGTACCTTATCCACAACCTGCATATCTGAGTTGATCCAGATAATCGTCAGGTTGAAGGACACGAACAACATATGGATAGATGAGTCGATGCGGGAATCACGCGCTCCAACCAAAATTAAGCCCTCGTCGTGCATGAGGCGGGGTCGGAAGGCAAACCCACGCAATTGCGTCAGGAAGGTGTCGCAGTATTTGATGCGCGGTGACGAATCCATTTTCCTATTTATGTTGTTAACAATGATTTGTTTGGGCATGGGGAATTTGAAAACGAGACGTCCTTTTGGGATCGCCTCGTTGGTTATGCTTTCTTTTGCAGGACTTTTTCGACACTTGCAAGCAGTTCCTGGGGGTTGAACGGTTTGGCGATGTAGTCATCAACTTTTGCGATGTGCAAGCCAAGGACTTTGTCTATACTTTGCGCCTTGGCTGTGACAACTATAACAGGGATATTCCGGGTTTTCTCGTCTGCTTTGATCTGCTGATAGACCTCCCAACCGTCCATATCTGGCATCATCAAGTCTAGCAGGATCAGGTCTGGAGTTTCAGCGTGAATCATTTTCAGACCTTCAACGCCGCCATTGGCTCCCTTAACTTCAAAACCCCGACGACCCAGTATCAACCTGATAAGGTCAATCATCTCTGGTTCGTCTTCAATACACAGTATGCATTTAAGGTTGGCATTTGTCATATTGTTAACTTTCAGAAGTTTACCATAAAGTGATTGTTAAGAAGACAGTGACATGGAATGATAATGGTTGGAGTAAGCAGGGTGTTGGCGATGGTTACAGTAATGAGAATTTCGTATTCTGAGACGAACGCCAGTTTACAAGGGTTTATTAGAGAAATATATAAAATCCCCGATTGACTGTCCTGCAACAGTCCGTATTGGTATAATCTCAAAATATCGGAGGCATTGTGAATCCCAGAAACCAATCATTTCTTGTAACATTTCTATTCGTGGTGGCGCTGGCCGCCATGATTATTACCTTGGTGCGAAACGACTCTTCAGCACCCCAGCCGCTCACAATCAATGAACTTGCCCAGGACATTCAGGCTGGGAGGGTGTCTGAAGTGATCATTGAGAATAGCGGCAGTTTACGTGTGAAATACAAATCAGGCACGGAAGCGCAGACAGAAACTGGCGTTGAAGCATATAAAGAATCAGATGCAACACTTGTTGCTCAGTTGATAGGATTGGGTGTAAGTCCTGAGAACCTTTCTGCAGAAAACATAAAGATCGAAGTCGAAGCGCCCTCCATTTGGTCTGGCGCTCTTGGCGGTTTTGTCGCATACCTCTTGCCGCTCCTGCTTATGCTAGGCGTGTTTTGGTTCATCTTCCGCCAGGCTCAGGGATCGAACAACGCCGCGATGTCCTTCGGGAAATCGAAGGCGCGCATGTTCAGCGGCGAACACCCAACTGTGACTTTTCAGGATGTTGCCGGCGCGGACGAATCCAAACAGGAACTTTCGGAAGTTGTCGAATTCTTGAAAGAGCCGCAGAAGTTCATCCAATTGGGAGCGCGTATTCCTAAAGGCGTTCTGCTTGTGGGACCTCCCGGAACAGGTAAGACTCTATTGGCAAAGGCAGTCTCCGGCGAAGCTGGGGTTCCATTTTTTGCGATCTCGGGTTCTGAATTTGTTGAAATGTTCGTCGGTGTTGGCGCAAGCCGTGTGCGTGATCTATTCGAACAGGCAAAACGACATTCACCTTGTATCGTATTTGTAGATGAAATTGATGCCGTAGGCCGCCAACGCGGAGCAGGGTTGGGCGGTTCGCATGACGAACGCGAACAAACCTTGAATCAAATGCTGGTCGAAATGGATGGCTTCGATACCGACACGAACGTTATTATTATTGCAGCGACCAACCGTCCTGATATTCTTGACCCGGCGCTTCTACGCCCTGGTCGATTCGATCGCCGTGTGACGCTGGACCGCCCTGATATGAAGGGACGCGAGGAAATTCTCAAAGTGCATGTTAAGGGCAAGCCGTTAGATCCCAAAGTTGATCTCGGATCGCTTGCACGCGGCACACCTGGCTTCGTGGGCGCCGACTTAGAGAACCTCGTGAACGAAGGCGCACTTCTTGCCGCGCGTCGTAATAAGAAATCCATTGGGCAGGATGACCTTGAAGAAGCCATCGAGCGTGTGGTTATGGGACCGGAACGCAAGTCCCGATTGATCTCGATCGAAGAGAAGCGCATCATTGCCTACCATGAGGCTGGTCACGCCGTGGTTGGTAATGCCATTGCTGAAGCCGACCCCGTCCAAAAAGTGACGATTGTGGGGCGTGGGCAGGCAGGCGGTCTGACATGGTTCCGCCCTGACGAAGATCGAATGTTGCACTCGCGCAAGAAATTGCTTGCAAGTATGGCGTACATGCTTGGCGGACGTATTGCCGAGGAGATAGTTTTCGACGACATCACTTCGGGCGCATCTAACGATATCGAACAGGTCACCCGTCTTGCCCGCAGTATGGTAACCCGCCTCGGTATGAGCAGTGAAATGGGACCGCGTGTCTATGGGCAGAAAGAGGAGATGGTATTCCTAGGGCGCGAAATTTCTGAACAGCGCGATTACTCTGAAGCTGTTGCCGAGCAGATAGACAGCGAAGTCCGCAAGATCGTGGATGACTCATACAAACTTGCAAGAAAACTACTTACAAAATACCGCAAGCAATTGGATGCGGTGGCGCAGAAATTGCTCGAAGTCGAAACTTTGAACCGTGAAGATTTCGAGGCGATCTTCCCGCCTCCCGTCAAAAAGAAGAGCGGGACTCCGCAGTTTACATAACTCCCAAAAAATCAAAAAGAGGCTGACCATTTATTTTTGGTCAGCCTCTTTTTAGTTTGCTCTACTGCGTTTTTTCCTTATGTTGTCTCACTAATTCGCGGCGGAGAATTTTCCCTACTGTAGTCTTTGGCAATTCATCCCTGAACTCGAAGTGAGTTGGGACTTTGTACGCCGCGAGTCTCTCTTTGCAGAATACCTTGAGCTCTTCCTCGGTGGCGGATTCGCCCGGTTTGAATACGATCCATGCCTTGACCGTCTCTCCGCGATATGGGTCTGGGATTCCAGCCACGCCAGCCTCCAATATTTTTGGGTGATCGGCGAGTGCTTCTTCCACTTCACGGGGCCATACCTGGTAACCGCCCGGCTTGATGAGTTCCTTCTTGCGGTCAACGATATAGAAATAGCCGTCCTCATCCATGCGGGCGATGTCGCCAGTGAACAACCAGACCTTTCCATCTTTCATTTTGCGGAGGGTGTTTTCCGTCTCTGTCGGCATGTTGTGATAGCCCTTCATCACCTGCGGACCGTGGATGATGATCTCGCCGATCTCGCCCTGTGTCAGTTCGGTTTCGCCGTCATCCAGGCTGATGAGTTTTACGTCCACATTCGGCAGGGGCATACCTATCGAGCCGGTCTTGTTCTCGCCGAGCAACGGGTTGCAGTGAGTAGCCGTCGGCGCTTCGGAGAGACCGTATCCCTCGAATACCTTGCCGCCGGTGAGCTTTTCAAACTGATCTTTGGTATCGCGCATCAGTGCGGCGGAACCTGAAATACACGCCTTGATGGACGAAAGATCATATTTCCCCGCTTTCACATCTGCGTGGTTGTTGATCCCGTTGTAGAGTGCCGGCACGCCGGGGAAAATTGTTGCCTTATATTTAGAGATGTTATCCAAGACATCTTTTAAGTCGCGCGGGTTCGGAACCATCACCATGCTTGAGCCGGTTGCCATCGCAAAACTCATGCCAGCCACCATCCCGTATACATGAAATAGCGGGATCCCCATCAACACTACTTCCTTGCCTTCTTCGAGTCCGGTCATCCATGATTTAATCTGTAGTGCGTTGGCGACAACATTTCGATGCATTGCCACCGCGCCTTTCGAGACGCCCGTGGTACCGCCCGAATATTGGAATAAAGCCGTATCACCGGGATCAACTTCCAGCTCAGGTCGAGAGGCGTTCTGATATTTGCCGAGCAGATCCTGGAACCAGATGTCGTCGTCTCGTAGTCCGCCCTTGATCCGGAATCCCTGTTTCTTTTCGCGTACAAGTGTGAACAACACACGCAGGAAGGGAGGGAGTGTTTCCTTGAGATTGGTCACGATCAACTTTTTTATCTTTGTCTTCGGCTGCGCCTTCTTGATCGTCTCATAAAAATTGGTCATCACGAACATCAATTCGATGCCCGCATCACTGGCTTGGTGTTCGATCTCAGGAGGAGTATATAGAGGGTTGGTTGCCACAACCACGCCTCCAGCCTTGAGTATGCCGAAATAGATCATCACAAATTGCGGCGTGTTCGGCATAAAGATGCCTATTCGGTCGCCCTTCTTGACGCCCATATCTATTAGCGCGGCGGCGACACGGTCTGTAATTGCGTTCATCTCCCGATAATTAATAACCGCGCCCTTAAAGATCGTACAGGCGCGGTCGGGATATTTACGTGCGGACTCATCCAAAAAATGGTATAAGGGCACATTGGGAATTTCGATCGTTTGCGGTACCCCTTTATCATAATTGGCAAGCCACGGTCTTTCGTTCATCTCGATGCCTCCAGAGTCACATTTGTTGTTTCAGTATATTCAAACAGGAATCAAAAGTCAACCAACTGGCGGATGTTTTTCTCGATCGAATCAACTACCCCATCTTCGACTTTAAACCAGAATATATTTGGATCGGACTCCTTGAACCAATTCGCCTGCCTGCGGACGTACACGCGAGTTGCGCGTCTTATCTGGAGTTTTGCCTGGTCCTCCGTCAATTCGCCTTTTATCACGCTGACACATTCCCGATACCCGATCGCAGACATCGTTGGCAGGCTAGGGGAGTATCCCTTATCCAGCAAACTTTTTATCTCTTTAATAAATCCATTCGCAAACATCAGCTCGATACGCTCATCCACGCGTTGATATAACTCCGCCCGGGGACGTGTCAGCCCGAATGTCAGTAGGTGATAGGGGGAATCACTTTGACCACGTTGCTTGGAGAATTTTTTGCCTGTCGTCATGATTACTTCCAGGGCGCGGATCGTTCTCCGATAATTTCGCGGGTCGATCTTGCTTGCGGCTTCTCCATCAAGGGCTTTTAATTTGTCGTGTAGCCAATATGAGCCGTTAATCTCTTTTAGCTGTTCCAATTCGTCCCTCAAGGCCTCATCGGGCTCGACTTCGGGCGGAGTCCAGCCTTGAGTCACGGCGCGGATGTATTGTCCGGTACCGCCGACCAGGAACGGCAATTTATTTCGTGTATGAATATCAGATATTGCAGCTGTCGCTTTCTGCTGAAAGACGGCCAGACTCAATATTTCATCCGGGTTTGCAATGTCAATTAAATGATGGGGTACACGCTCTTGCTCTTCGGGTGAGGGCTTGGCTGTGCCGATATCCATCCCACGATAGAAGAGACGCGAATCGGCAGAGACGATCTCGCCGTTCAACCTTTCAGCGAGGTGAATGGAAATTTCTGTCTTTCCAACGGCTGTAGGGCCGACGATGAGGAGAAGATATGGCTTATCTGATTGCATTTTCGAAGTATGTGATGATGGGTTCTGCGCCGGGTTTTCCTTCAATCGATATTACATCGATTTGCCAGTTGTCAATATCATTTTCTGCCGCGTAATGTTCGGCGCAAGCGATCATATGCTCACGCTTTTTAGCTGTGATGGATTCTTCAGGTAGTCCCATTTTATTCGATGTCCGTGTTTTGACCTCGACGAAGATGATGGAATCTTTGTGTTTGCAAATAATGTCGATCTCACCAAACGGCGTCCGGATATTGCGCGCAATGATCTCGTATCCCTTTTGTGAGAGATACTCAACTGATCTCTCTTCGCCCCATTTACCAATTCGCTGGTTGTGCTTCATTTCAGGAACTCTTCCAAAATGGACATCAGGCGTTCGTCGAGCTTTGGTTTGAGCGGCTTTGTGTTTTCTGTAAGCCGCGAATAATGACCGAGCATGATTTTCGTTGTCCGTTCTATGGAATATTGCTCTGATGCCTTTCGTGCCTCCGTGCCGAATTTTTTATGCAGGTCTTTGTTCAGGCAAAGGTAGGTCAGTTTGGCTGTAAACGAAGCGATGTCCTCTTTCGCGAGCAGGCCCGTTATCCCGTCCGTGATCGAATCGCCGACGCCGGGCGAGTCGATACCCATAATGGGGAGTCCCGTTCCCATGGCTTCGATCACCGAAAGCGGATGGACTTCTGTGACGGAGGCGGTGACGAACACGTCACACATTGCAAGGTAGGATGGGAGCTTATCGTAGGGGATCATCCCAACAAAGTGAACACGATCTTGAACATCGTACTCATCAGGGATTGCTTTGATCTCTTCCATATGTTCTTTTTGTCCGCCGCCGACGATCAGTAAATGCGCATTTGGGATAACATGTGAGACTCCTGCAAATGCCTGGATCAGAAATTCAAGATTCTTTTCTGGCGCGATGCGCCCGGCATAAACCAGAAGAGTGTCATTGACTTCGAAATTGAATTCAGCGCGAGAGAGAGGTTTGGCATCGTGGAAGCGTGTTAAGTCTACGCCGTTAGGAACGACCTCGATGTGACCTTCTACCCCATACTCACGCAAAATTTTCTCCATGCCCTGCGATGGTGAAATGACCATGTCCATTTCTTCACAGAAATTTGGCATGTATGCCTGGAGCAAGCTGTGGCTGACCTCTTCGGGCATGAGCGGCAGGCGTGCCTGTGCATAAAGGTCGTAGCGCGTGTGGTTTGTGAATATGATCGGAATTTGTTTTGGACGGCAATAGGCAAGGGCGAGACGTCCGCTGAGGAAGGGATGATGTACGTGAACCACGTCCATGGTTTGGAGAAGTTTTTTGGCGGCAGTCTTATATCTCAACGAGAGGTAAAAGCCCGTATCTGCAAGGGGCAGGCCGGGGTTACGGATGACGCGCGTCTCTCCGTCCTCGTGATCGAGATCGCCGAAGGTAAATACATAGACATCGTGCCCTGCAATTTCGAGGGCACGTTTGTTTAAATCAATATAATTTGTTATACCGCTGACATATGGCTTGTAGGCGTCGGTCATCATCCCGATCTTCATAATTCAATCGTACGGGGGGAGGGGTTTGCTGTCAAGTGGCATAATGGTAGAATGACTCGATTGGAGAAATTTTGGTCAAATTGGTATTGCGTGACAAGGAATATGAAGTGAATGCGGGTACGAACTTAATCTCTGCGTTGAAGAAGTGCAGTATCGTTCCCGAATCGGTGATCGCAACACGCGACGGCGAGATGATCGTTGAGGATGAGGTCCTCAACGAAGGCGAAGTGATTAAATTGATCGCGGTGATCTCTGGAGGCTCATGAAATGTCGTAAATGCGGAGGCAAAGCCTCGATCAATATGCGTCAGCACAGGCTGGCATTGTGCAAGGAACACTATATCGAATGGGTTCCCGAACAGACCGAACGCTTTATCAAAAAATACGGCATGTTCACGCAAAGCGAAAAAATTCTTGTCGCTGTTTCAGGTGGAAAAGATTCGCTTGCTTTGTGGGATATTCTCAACCGACTTGGCTATCATGCCGACGGTCTCTATTTGGGATTGGGCATCGACGGCGGCATAAACTATTCGCATGAGTCTCAGCGGTTGACGGAAAAATTTGCAAACAAAAACAACTTGATACTTCACGTAGTGGATATTGAAAAGGAGTATGGTCAGCCGATCCCGGTACTATCGGAAATATCCCATCGCGGACATGGCAAGCCGTGTGCCGTGTGCGGATTGACGAAACGCCACGAAATGAACCGCATCGCACGTGACCTTGGGTATGCCGTGCTCGCGACGGGTCACAACCTTGACGACGAAGCCGCAGTGTTGTTCGGTAACACGTTGAATTGGGCGAGCGAATATCTCTTGCGTCAGGGACCTGTTCTTCCCGAGTCGGAGGGTTTGGCGCGGAAGGTTAAGCCCTTGTGCAGGTTCTATGAGCGTGAGATGACAGCGTATTGTTTATCGCGCGGCATCGAATATATCTATGAGGAATGTCCATTCGCGGAAGGATCACAGTCCATTTATTACAAGGAACTGCTCAACCAACTTGAGACTACACGCCCCGGCGCAAAACTGACCTTTTATCTGCGTTTCCTCGAAGCGCGCAAAAGCGGCAACCTATTCATCGAGCATGAAGTGGGACGTGCTCATTTACATCCCTGCCCGAAATGTGGACAGCCCACATCCACGAGTGATCTGTGTTCGTTTTGCAGAATGATCGAGAAGGCGAATGTACCAGTCTAATTGCGAGTTTTTTCTCGCTTTATTTTGTAAGGGAGTAATCGGGCAGGGAGTCCTTCACCTGCGCTCAGCCTGTCCTGCCCAATCACGTACATGAATCCAATTATTATTTCACAACAGACAGCACGAAGATTTATCCTCGGCAAACAAGGACTCTGGCCTGGTCGCCGTTGGGTGGGGAAGAAAGGCACGGCGCAAGCTATACGCACCTGTGAAGCAGTACAGCTCGATCCGTTGACTGTGATCGCGCGCAGTCAGGATATCGTCCTGCACAGCCGCGTGTTGGAATACAAACCCGAATATCTTTATAACGTTGCATATGATGACCGTCAGTTCTTTGATTATGGTGGCTGGCTGGCGATGTATCCGATGTCTGACCTGCCGTATTTTCGTTATCACATGAAGAAGCGTGCGAAGGATGAGTATGTCGCTTATTTCGTTAAAGAACATAAAAAGCTGCTGAATGCGGTTCGTGCGGAATTGCGTAAGCGTGGTCCGCTGGGGAACCGTGATTTCGACGGCAAGCGCGTGGACGGTTGGAGTTATCGCGGACGCAAGGAAACGTCGGTTGCTATGTTCGATATGTGGCTGGCAGGCGAGTTGATGATCCATCACCGCGAAGGGTTTCAGCGTGTGTATGATTTTCGGGAGAACATTGCACCAAAGCAGTTTGATTATATTGCAACGGAAAAAGAAACAGATGAATTCTTTGCGCAGAAATCCGTTGCATTTTGGGGTTTAAAGCGAGAAGCAAGTTTTAAGACAGGTTTGGAAGACTTTATGTATCGTAAATACACCAGGGAGGAGATCGCGAAAAAGATCAGGCGATGGAAAGAGTCTGGGGTGTTTACGCAGGTTCAGATTAATGGTGGACGCGATACCTATCTTGCTTTGACGGAAGACGTCAAAGCCTTGGAGTCGCTTGAAAAAGGGAAAACTCCCAAAGGATGGAATCCAAAAGATACGAATACTCTGGAAGAAGTAACTTTCCTTGCTCCGTTGGATATTGTAAGTGCGCGCGGACGGGCGCAGAAGTTGTTCGATTTTGAATACAAGTGGGAAGTGTATGTGCCCGCAGAGAAACGGCGTTGGGGGTATTATGTTCTACCGATTTTATACGGCGACGATCTGGTGGCGCGGCTTGATCCAAAACTCGACCGCACATCGATGACATTGGAGATCAAAGGCTTCTGGCTGGAGGATGACGCTCCAGTAAAAGATGTCGCGTTTGCTGACGCACTGGCTAATGGATTGATCCGCTTTGCGAACTTTATGGAAGCGAAGAAGGTGGAGGTTGCGGGGATTAAGCCTGTTAGTTTAAGAAAACATATTCAGGGTAAATTGAAAGGTTTGAAATAATTTTATAAACCGAACGCGCTTGAAAGAATTCCAACAACAAAGATCATTACCAGTGCGGCAACGATGGCTCCGCATCCCCAACCGAGAGACACGGAGCGACTCTGGCCGCTTGTGATACCGGGCTCCAGTCTGCGGATATGGCGGATTGCAAGCCACCCAGCGAACGTACCAGTGATGAACCACGCGGCAACTGCGAAGAGGATGAAGACGAACAATGTAATGATGATGATGCCAATGGCTTCTCCCAATGCCGCGCCGAAGACTTGCCCGATACATTCGCCGAATCCAACCCCGCTGCAATCCGGGTTAGCGCTTTCAACTGTGATTGCTCCAACAGCAACCATGAGAGCTGTCACTAATCCCGATACGATCATCCCAAGCGGACCGCTGATACCCCAAATGCGAATCGTTGGCGACATATGCATCCATGAGATGCTTGGCGCGTTGGGACGCAATGCCAGCATTGTGATTAGCCCGGCAACGAGACCTCCAGCAAAACCTCCAATACCGCCGCTGATAAGTAAGAGAATGAAACCGAGCGTGTCTTCTCCATTCAAACCATCCTGGTTTGCGGCAAGAATAATAAGGAAAATAAGAACGATCAGCCAGAAGACCGACCAGCCGAGTCCCCATGCGAAAGCCCATCCGGGGACTTTACTTAGAACGTCACTCAAGCTCGGCTTTATTTCCTGACGGAGAAAAGGCCGCTCGCCGGTAGCCTTACCTGCGCCTGCCTCGATTAATCCGTCTACAAGTTTATGAAAACTATCGGTATAACTGCCTGATCGCAGGTCGAGGGTTTGAACTTTTTTTATCAGTGTTTCAAATTGACCAGTCCATTTGGCAGGACGATAGATGACGGGGAAAATGATCTTGCCAAGTTCCAGTGCCTTGTTTACCTCTTCATTCACATATTTTGATTCCATTGAATCAGGAGAGATGACTAGGATAAAGGCTTTGCACTCGCGGATTCCGTCCATGATCTCGTCATGCCACTTTTGTCCCAACTGAATTGTGGACTGGTCGAACCACACACCTGCAACTTTTGCGTTCAAATCCGATGCGAGGCGGGTAACGAATTCCTGATCGCGCCGGGAGTAAGAGATGAAGATATCTTTGGTCATGGCGTATCCTCTCGTCTTCGTT
>DNDO01000122.1:3085-7199 GCA_003484265.1 Anaerolineae bacterium | reverse complement strand
TCTTCAAAACTACGCTGTTTCCAAATACCTTTCGATCTCATAGTCGCTTACGCGCAGACGATATTCGTCCCATTCTGCGCCTTTTGCGCGGGAGAACGCTTCGTAGGCTGATGAACCGATAGCGTCCACAAGGACCTTGTCCTTGCTCAGCTCGATCAGGGCTTCACCGAGGGAGCCGGGCAGTTCGCCGACGCCGTACTTCTTGCGGTCTTTTGCATCCATGTGATAAAGGTTGACGTTGTTCAGTGGCTTGGGAGGTGTCAACTTGTTGTCCACACCATCGAGCGCGGCGGCGAGCATGGCAGCGAAAGCCAGATACGGATTTGATGACGGATCAGGGAAGCGCAGTTCCGCACGCATGGACTTGTGACGTCCCTCTGTGTAGCGCGGGATGCGGATCAATGCCGAGCGGTTCTGTTGTGCCCAGCCGATATAGACCGGTGCTTCATATCCGGGGACAAGACGCTTGTACGAGTTGACCGTCGGCGCGACGAGTGCGGCAAGTCCGCGGGCGTGTTTGAGTTGACCGGCAATGAACGAGTATGCCAGGGCAGATAGTTTGTACTCGTCCTTGTCATCGAAGAAGAGGTTGTCGCCGTTGCCGTCGAAGAGACTTTGATGACAGTGCATGCCGGAGCCATTAATGCCGTATACAGGTTTGGGCATGAAGGAGGCGGTCAGTCCGTGTAGCGCGGCAATCGCTTTGACGGTGTACTTCAAGGTCAACACGTTGTCCGCCGCTTTGACCGCATCCGCAAAACGGAAATCGATTTCATGCTGTCCAAGCGCAACTTCGTGGTGACCGACTTCGATCTCGAGCCCCATAGAATTGAGGGCGTCCATCAATTCGGTGCGAACGCGCACCGCGTCGTCGCCCGCAGAGAAATCGAAATAACCGCCGACATCGTGAGGCACGGGGTGAACGCTTTCGCCGCCGCTGCCTTTGAACAGGAAGAATTCAGGCTCGGGACCAATGTTATATGTCCAGCCGCGTTCCGCGATCTTGGCGATCATGCGTTTCAATACGCCACGCGGATCGCCTTCGAAAGGGGAGCCGTCGGGCATCTGAATGTCGCAGAAGATGCGGGCGCGGCGGCGTTCGGGAAGGCTCCACGGAAGCACAGCATAAGTGCCAGGGTCAAGCTCGAGCCGCATGTCAGATTCCTGGATGCGCGCGAATCCTTCCACAGAAGAACCGTCGAACCACACGCCGTCTTCGAGCGCGCCTTCGAGTCCTTTGACGGGCATGTCCACGCTCTTCACTGTGCCAGTCACATCTGTGAATTGCAGTGAGACAAACTTCACGTCATCTTCTTTTACACGTTTGAGCAGATCTTTACTGTCCATGTTCTTTCTCTCCTTTTTAATAGTATTTAATTTCCAACTGCTTTCGCAGAGATTGGACCAAACAAATGGTGTGGATTAATCATCGCCCTCGGGGAGGGCCTGTAACGGCTCCGTCTTGACCTTTGCCTGTTTCGCATAATTGATCAATATTACCGACCCGATGATAATTACAGAGGCAACCGCAATGCGTGCGTTCAAGATTTCTCCCGCAAACACCCAGCCTAGAAAAACTGCAACCACAGGGTTCACATAAGCGTAGGTGGACATCAATGATACAGGCGCGTTGTGGAGCAAGTATCCATAGGACACAAACCCGATAAGCGACCCGAATATGATCAGATAGATGAGACCCCACCACGAACGCATCGAGACGTCCCCGAAACTGAATCCGTTTAATTCGCCCGTTCCCACGCCGACGATGAACAACGCCAACGAACCCGCAAGCATCTGCATACCCGTAGACAGCAGCGTGGACTTGGGTAAGTCTGCACCCTTGGCATAGATCGAGCCTAACGCCCAGAGGACCGGAGCGATGAGCAATAAAATGATCCCGAAGGTGTCAAAAGATTGACTTCCGCCTGTGATCTCTGACGGACCGATCAATAGGAAAACACCTCCAAAGCCGATGATCAATCCGATTATGGATTTCCAGGTCGGTTTTACGCCGCCGGAGCGAAATGCCTCGAACAGCACGAGCCAGAAAGGCACTGTCGCAATGACCAGGGCTGCAATACCTGATGGGATAGTTTTTTCTGCAAGAGAGACCAGTCCATTTCCGCCGAGCAATAGAAACGTACCGATAATGGCGGTTGACTTCCATTGACCCGTGGTGGGTTTCTCGTCACCTGCAGAACGGCGCCAGATGAAGAGGATCAGCCCTGAGACAAGGAACCGCAGTGATCCATGCAGGAAAGGAGGCAATGTCTCGACTGCGAATCGAATTGCAAGATACGTAGAACCCCAAACGATATATAGAGCGAATAATGCTGACCAAAGTTTTGTTTTCATTCATTTCCTTTTTATGTAACTTGCGAGGTCGGGTGGTGGTGCTGTTCGTTTTCGTCATTTATCGAAAATACCAAATAACCAGAGCAGTTGATTGCGTGCAGAGTAATCAACCAGCAGAATATTTATCTAGCTGTGCTCACCGTACTACTCTGCGTGGATTCAAATGCCAGCAGCGCCTTCTTCCTTGGTGTGCCGTATCGGTATTTTCCGAACTCGCCAACCTTGCGTATGACACGGTGACAGGGTATCAAGACTGCGATCGGGTTATGTCCGATGGCAGTTCCGACGGCACGCGTTGCGCCAGGCTTTCCGATTTGCGCGGCAATGCCCTCGTAGGTGGTCACGGCACCAGCCGGGATTTGCAGAAGCGCCTCCCAAACTTTCAACTGGAAGTTTGTACCACGTAGGAATAATCTCAGAGGCTCACTACTACGCACACCGTACCGCAGGTCGAAGATCGGTTCGATTAAGGACGCGGTGGCTTCGTAATCTTCGACCATCTTCGCATGATTCCAATCTGCGACGAGGTTATCGACCGCATCGCCTTCGCTGGTTTGCACAAATCCGAGATGACAGATGCCTCTTTCCGTTGCGGCGATCAGGCATTTACCGAAAGGCGTGGGGTGAATCCCATATCGGATGGTCACGCCCGTGCCGCGCGATTTGTATTCGCCCGGTGTTACCGCTTCAGCGTTGACAAAAAGGTCGTGCAGGCGCCCCAGACTTGAAAGTCCGGTTTGAAGCGTGGTGTCCAGCAGATTCTCAGAGCGGTCAAGCAATTCCTTCGCGTTTTCTTTCGTCAAAAATTGCAGGAATCGTTTCGGGCTGACTCCAGCCCAGCGGGTAAACAACCGCTGGAAATGAAATTCACTTAACCCGATATTTGCCGCCACTTCGTCCAGGCTCGGCTGGTCTTTGAAATGATTTTCAAGGTACAAGATCGCCTGCTCGATTCGCAGGTAATCATCTGAAAGTTGTTTGAAATCTGTGTCCATAGTTTCTCCTTTGAACCTATTCTATGAACATCATCGTTATCTGACGACCCGATTCTTGCTGACTTAAACAAAAAAGACATGCCGGGGCATGTCCTGGTAACAGCAGAGATCGCCATTAAATAAAACAGCCCTTCCAAATACTTATACCAAACATTGTAATGTCTGGTTCACTGCGCTCACTTGTCCCGGGGGTTACCACCCGGTTTTCGTTTTAGGCAACAGAGTTTTTTTAAACCAGTTGCTCCTGCGCTTCCTTCGGAAGGGAGAAAGGAGTTCGTGACAAACTCCAGAGGCATCCGCTGATCAATCCGATTTTCTCGACCTCACTCCAGCCTCTCCATTGGGAGAGGGAGAAGTTTGCCGATTAGCGTCCCGTTCGCACGGGAGAACCTCCACCTCGTGATCCTATTTGAATAGGACCCAGCCGCTATCTCTCCAATATTCAATTGTTAACTTTGGCGATTGTAAACGTTGGACATAATCTCGTCAAGGACGAAATTGGTGATTGCAAATTTTATCGTTATTGGATAGGATGAATAATCTTTTGCGATGGAGGTTGCCATGCAGTCCGCACATTCGATACAGGATTACCTCGACGTTATAAGGCAGGGGATTGTAAAGAAATTTGCTTCCAGTAAACCGAAAAAAATTATCATCGTGGGCGCGGGTCTGGCTGGACTTTCAGCCGGATTGGAACTTAAACGAGCCGGTCATACCCCGGTTATTCTCGAGGCCCAACAGCGCGTCGGCGGACGTGTGTATAC
>DNDO01000122.1:2439-2838 GCA_003484265.1 Anaerolineae bacterium | reverse complement strand
CGCCTATTATTACATGGGCGGGAACAAGATACGTGCCTCGGAAGCGAACGCAAACCCAGCCTTGATGGGATTTGAAGTATCGGAGAAAGAGAAAGGAAAAACTTCCGGTCAGTTGTACATGAAAGCCATCCAACCGTTGATCGATATGCTTGAGAAGGATGGTGACGCCGCGTGGGATGAGATCGTCGCTCAATATGACCAGTACTCCACGCGCGAGTTTTTGGAATTGAACGGATGGTCCGAAGGCATGATCGAAATGTTTGGTTTGCTTGCCAATCAAGAGTCGGTAATGAACTCGTCATTCCTTGAATTGTTCCGCGAAGACTCCGGTAACTACTATACGGATATGATCGAGATAGAAGGCGGTACAGACCGACTGCCTTATGCGTTCCTTCCTGA
>DNDO01000122.1:0-2052 GCA_003484265.1 Anaerolineae bacterium | reverse complement strand
ATCACAGTACCATTCCCTGTGTTGCGCCACGTGGAAGTGCTCAAGCCGTTCTCGCGTGCAAAGAATCGTGCGATACGGCAACTTCATTACGATGCATCCGCGAAAATATTATTTCAATGCAAACGCCGCTTTTGGGAGGAGGATGACGGAATCTTCGGCGGCGGCACAATGACCGATCTGCCGATCCGCAATTTGTATTACCCTGACCACGGACGTGAGACGGGACGCGGTGTTATCCTTGCCAGTTACACATGGTCTGAAGATGCCCAACGGTGGGGCTCCCTCAAACCTGACGACCGAATAATCCAGGCACTCGATGATGTGGCGGAGATCCATCCGCAAATTTTGCAGGAGTTTGAAGTCGGCACATCCTGGATGTGGCACGACGATGAATTTGCAGGCGGCGCATTTGCCTTGTTCGACCCCGGTCAACAGACCCTTTTGCACGATGAGATCGTCAAGCCCGAAGGGCGAATCCATTTTGCTGGGGAACATGCATCGTTGTACCACGCATGGATCCAGGGCGCGTTCGAGTCCGGTATACGCGCGGCGATCGCAGTCCACAAATCCCCTTAAGTGAAAGGACCTCACAGGTTATAAGACCTGTGAGGTCTTGTGATTTCGATTCCCCGCAAATGCCGTGTGCTGCCGAGTTTTGAACCTGCTTTCGCAGGTGGGTCCCGACCCAGAAACGCCGCCTTGGCTCAGGCCTATCGCGTTATTTCTATTGGAGTTAGAGACCCTTTTGGTAGGTGTTGGCTCAAAACGGGATGTGCAACATCACGAACACCGCAGGGATATAATTTTTATACCATAAAGATTGGTGCAATGATAGAGAAAAATTAATTGCTGATTTGAAGGGTGGTGTTGATTTTGTTTTTGTTCTGTGCTACTCTTGTTTTGTTGGAAATAATTTATATTTATAAGGAGCGGATGATGGCAACTGTGCCAGGTATAGACGTATCATATTGGAACTCAGGCATTGACTGGCCCAAGGTCCGTGCGGCAGGGCAACGATATGTGTTTGCCAAGGCAACCGAAGCGGATTATTACAAGGACCCCACATTGGATGACAATTGGTTGGGCGCGAAATCCGCCGGAGTGTTGAGAGGGGCGTATCACTTTTTCCGCTGCGGAGTTGACCCCGCGAAACAGGCGAAGGTCTTCATTGATTACATAAAATCAATGAAGGATGACGGCGAATTGCCGCCTGTCCTTGATCTTGAAGTCAGTGACGGGGTGCCCAACCACAAGATCATCCCGAGCGTGAAGACGTGGCTCGATCTGGTCGAGGCGGCGTTCGGGAAAAAACCCATCATCTATTCGGGTTTCTATTTCCTGAAAGATAATTTTTCAATACCTGGTGGAGGACCCCCTGCGTGGGCAAAGGATTATCATTTATGGATTGCGCAATATCCAAATCAATACGTCGATGGGATGTCACCCTCCCTGCCGCCCGGCTGGTTCAAGTGGACATTCTGGCAATACAGTGATAAAGGAAAGGTCAATGGGGTTAACGCGAATGTCGATCTAAATTTATTCAACGGCTCGCTGGAAGAGTTTTATAAATTTACAGGCGCCAAGATCGTTAAAGAACCGCCAAAGACACCGGTTAAACACAAGGTCGTTGAAGGCGATTCGTTCGAATCGATCGCAAATAAATACGGCGTGACAGTGCGTGAATTGGTCAATGCCAACCTGCAGTTGCTGCGGACGGGTGACGAATTGAACGTACCCGTCGCGGTTGCGGTCCCTAGTGATGGCGGAGGTGTGCCCCCAGCGCCCGCACCTCAACGAATTCATATCGTAAAAAGAGGTGACACTCTGTATGCCATTGCCATCAAATATGGTACGACCATTGCCAAAATTGCGGATGCCAACAACATCACCAACATCAATCTGATCGAAGTGGGTCAGGTGTTGAAAATTCCCTAAGCCGAATAAAAAAAGCGGAGGGCTAAAAGCCCTCCGCTTTTTGGTTTAAGGATACACCCTCTTGATCGTCCTTGGGAAGGGGATCGCCTCGCGGATGTGTTCGATGCCGCATATCCA
>DNDO01000201.1:2005-13498 GCA_003484265.1 Anaerolineae bacterium | reverse complement strand
TCATTCTGAAGATTTAGGCGTAATTCTACTCCGTTTGTACGGATCAGATGGCGGCTTAATGTAATCACATCTTCCACCACTTTATTCAGCGAGGTGCTGGCGTGCGCGCTTTCGCTCTGGCGGGCGAAATCCAATAACCTGCGGACAACATCCCGTGCCCGGCGAGCTTCGCGCATCACCAGATCAAGGTCCGGGCGCAGCGGCGATTCAGCATCCAACTCATCCAACACGAGTTCCGCAAACCCGGTGACAGAAGTCAGAGGGTTATTCAACTCATGTGCGATACCTGCCGCCATTTCACCCACTGCCGCAAGTTTGGCTGCTTGCACAAGGCGATTCTCCGCGAGCATCTGCGCATCTATACGCGCTTTCAATTCCATTTCGGTATCGCGCAGTTGATATATCGTGGCTTGAAGGCGTTGATATTGATCCGCGCTGGTTATAACTGTGGCTAGGATGCCCGACAATGATTCGAGCGCAATGAAATCGTTTTTTGTGAACGTGTTACGGGAACTGCTCTCGACATCGATGATACCCAGCATCTTCGTACCTTCACGAATGGCAACTGTCATTTCCGAGCCTGCCTGCCAGCCCTTGATAGGAGTATAACGTTCATCCTGCAACACATCGTTCACCAACACGCCCTCTCCTGTCTCAAACACGTGACCGGTCAACCCGCCGATCAACGGATACTCAACAGATTTCAATGCGCGCTTGACGACATTCTGACTTGCACCTCCAAACCCCCCAATGGTTAATTTGCCATTTTCATCGGCAATGAAAACCGCCGCAAGTTCAAATCCAAAATAACGAGCCAGCAGGCTGGCAGTTACTTCCGCGACTTCATGCGGGTTGGTTAGACCAACTACCTGCTGGACAACCTCATGGATCAATCCCAAATTTTTTGCGCGTCCTTCTGCCTCTTCGCGTAAGTTAGTGTAGTCTGCAAGGCTTGCAAGGTGGCTGGTAATAACAACTACCAGGCTTTCATCATACGAATTGAAAGCATTTTCACGGCTGCTCTCCACACTCAACATGCCGGTGGATCGTCCGCGGAAGCGTAATGGCACATAAATCCCCGAGAGCGCGCCGCTATATAAAGGTAATGAGGAAGACTTATCCACTTCACTCAACCGCACCTTTGAATCGCTTGCAATAAACTGCGCAATCGGATGTCCCTCGACACTACGATTCATCGAAACAAGGCTGCCGTTGTCCATACGGTATTCCTTCAAGACCCGATCATCCGATGAAAGGAGATTCAACACGATCATCTCAGTCCCGAAGGCGCGCGTTAACAACGCGAACATCCGGCGAGCAATCTGGTCGAGACTGCGTCCAGTGGAGACAGTCAACGCAAAGTCGTTTAGCATGGCAAGCCGCCGCAAATGCCCTGCCATTTCAGCGAACGTGATTAATGTTTCCAATGCAGGAGCGATCTGTGTCGCGAGGTCTACAAGGCGGTTCCATTCATCCCCTTTGAATATGCTGGCTCGCCACAAGACAACGGTTCCGATCAATCGTTGACCGATGACCAACGGAATGCTGATCCATGACTTGGTGTTCGACTTCAATCCTTTATGGGGAATCTCACTCCACATGACATCGCCGCGATTCACAACCATGGGAGTCAGATTCCTGTTCATGCGGCGCAATAGCGTATGAGTATCGATGTGTAGAATCAGATCCTCACAGGATGGTGCATTCCATTGCGCGCGGACATCGAGAGAGTCGCCTCGTCGAATGGCAAGCCAACCTCCCTGCACGGAAACGACGCGGATGAATGCTGTCAATGCGCGGTCTGTCGCGCGAGGCAAATCGTAGGGACTTTCCGAATCGAGATCGGGGATTAAAAGGGAAACCGCAACCGATGAGGCAGGGGACGAAGTGGGAATTGTGGATTCAATAATCATTCCAGATACAGCAAGCCGCCAAATCCGCCCTGCTTTTGCATTGAATGGACCCGCGCCTACTACGACTGCGCGTGATTCCCCCTTATAAGGAAACGCGTGCAATCTCTTTGCATTCATTTTACTAGATTCAGGCAACGATACATTGCGACTTTGTCCGCCGCTTAACGCGCCGCACAACCATGAGTCCACTTCTGGCTTGTCTAAAAATTTTTCAAGGGTTGATTGGAACTTCTTTCCCAGACGGTAATGTGTTATTACGCGCCATTTCCCCGCCTCACGCTCGACCAATGCTGACCATGCGGCATTCGTCAATTGACTGGCTTCCTTGAGTTGATAATCGATCAAGGTTGTGTTTGGCATTCTTGTAATTATACAGCAGTGAATCTGGCAAGGACGAAATGGTAAAATCAAATCATGATTGACTTGATCATAATCGGCGGCGGACTTGCTGGAAGCGAAGCTGCGTGGCAAGCCGCACAACGCGGACTCAGCGTCCGACTTTACGAAATGCGCCCCAGTCTCCAGACAGGAGCGCATCAGACTCCCGATCTGGCTGAACTCGTTTGTTCGAATTCTCTCGGCTCGAACCTCTCCGACCGCGCCTCAGGCTTGCTCAAGGACGAAGCACGTATGCTCGGGTCGATGCTGTTGGAGTGCGCAGAAGAAGCTGCCCTGCCCGCAGGCGGTGCGCTCGCAGTGGACCGCGAACTCTTTGCGCGCAAGGTAACTGAGCGGATCGAAAGACACCCATGCATCGAGATCGTACGTGAGGAGGTCAAAGAGATTCCCGATTCGCTCACGATCATCGCGAGCGGACCGTTGACATCGCCCGCCCTGTCAAACTCCATTGCGGCATTGAGCAGTGAGGAACATTTATATTTCTTCGATGCCATTGCGCCCGTAATTCATGCAGACTCGATCAACATGGACATTGCCTTCCGCGCCTCGCGCTACGGTGTGCATAACAGACCTCCGACTTCAGATGACTCAACCAATACAGATGCATCTGGTCAGGATTTCGAAGGTGATTACATCAATTGTCCATTTACAAAGGATGAATATTACACGTTCGTAGATGCACTCCTGCATGCCGAGCGTATCGAACTCCGCTCATTCGAGGATGCGATCAAAAGCGGCGTCAAAGCGGGTCACTTTTTTGAAGGATGTCTTCCTATCGAGATCATCGCCGAGCGCGGACTGGATTCGCTCGCCTTTGGTCCCATGCGCCCAGTTGGACTTAGAGACCCGCGCACGGATCAACGCCCGCACGCAGTTTTGCAATTGCGTCAGGATAATCTCGCAGGCAATCTGTATAACCTGGTCGGCTTTCAAACCAATCTCAAGTTCCCCGAGCAAAAGCGTGTATTGCGCATGATCCCCGGTCTTGAGAATGCAGACTTCATGCGCTACGGTCAAATGCACCGCAACACATTTATCGCATCGCCGAAACTTTTACGCCCCACCCTGCAAGCTAAACAACGCGGCGACCTTTTCTTCGCCGGGCAGATCACAGGCGTGGAGGGCTACATGGGAAATATTGCCACAGGTCTTCTTGCAGGTATCAATGCAGCGCGGTTGCATTGTCACGAAGATCCTCTTACACTCCCGCCGACGACGATGCTTGGAGCATTGTGTCATTACGTCACCCACGCCGACCTGAAAGATTTTCAGCCGATGAAAGCCAACTTTGGCATATTACCTTCTCTTGGCAGAAAGATAAACAAACGAGAACGCGGCAAGGCATATGCCGAACGCGCATTGAACGACCTGTCGCTTTTATGGGACAAGGAAGAGGCCCGGGGCGAAAAAGTGTGAAAAACAAATCCATTGCGGTCTACCTGACTATTATTGGATTGTTATTCACTATATCCGTCGGATGGTATGTTTTCGCGTTTCTGACCCAGCCGAAATCTGCTTCCGTCCAATTTGACGGCCAGCGCGCTTACACAGACGTGCAGACACAAGTCTCTTTCGGTCCGAGAATTCCAGGGTCGCAAGGTCATGCCCGAGTCCAGGCATGGATGCGGGAAGAATTGGTCGAAGCAGGCTGGCAGGTGGAGGTTCAGGAATCCGAGGCAATGGGGCATACCATCAAGAATACCGTAGCGAAAAAAGGCGGCGAGAATCCTCAGATTATTTTGGGAGCGCATTACGACACACGTATGTTTGCTGATAACGACCCCAATCCCGAGAATCATGCACTCCCCGTACCCGGCGCGAATGACGGTGCATCTGGTGTGGCAGTATTACTTGAACTTGCACGCATTTTACCGGACGAAACAGTTCCAATTTGGCTAGTCTTTTTCGATGCGGAAGACAATGGGAATATTGAAGGCTGGGACTGGATACTCGGCTCGACCGAATTTGTAAAAACCAATTCAATCCAGCCTCGCGCGGTTGTTATCGTTGACATGATCGGCGATGCAGACTTAAACATCTACAAGGAACGAAATTCCGACCCGGATTTGACAGATGAGATATGGTCTGTTGCCGAAAGTATCGAAAACGACACGGTGTTCATTCCCGACTATAAGTTTTCGATGATAGATGACCACACTCCATTTATACGTGCGGACATTCCTGCAATCGATATTATCGATTTCGACTACCCCTATTGGCACACCCTGCAAGATACACCGGATAAGGTGTCTGCTGAGAGTTTGCAGGCGGTGGGAGAAACACTGGAAGTTTGGATCATGTCCCAAAGCGGACAAACCACGCAACCCTGATAAAATGATGCGTAATCAGTCGTATCTGCAAAAATCAGGATTCGCGTGGCTGTATGAATAGTATGCCAAAGAAAAAGACAACGACCTCTATACAAAAAGTCCTTGCAAAAATTCGTCCAATGTGGATGGAACACGTAGGACAGGAATTGGCGCGGGGCATGGATGTTCGCGCCGGTTTCGAGGAGCAGTTGGAGCGGTTTTTCAACCTTCTCGTGCAGTCTGTTGAAAGCAACGACCCAGCCTGGATGGATTCGCTACTGCTCGATTGGGCAAAGTCTTCCACGGAGACCGATCTCGAGGAAGGGTTGTACCAGGTCACATATATCATCAACCGTATGATCGCGTTGACCATTCATGTTGTGCAGGGGAATCTCACGAAACAACAGGCGCTCGATCTGCTGGGAGCTGTCATCCCAATCTACACGTATTGTCTGGGCGTTGTAACGCGCTATGAAATGGAAGTCCGGGTTGCCCATATCTCCAGTGAAATGGAAAAAGTTCAGGATAAAATGGAACGCGTGGACAAGAGCAAGTCCGCTTTCATTTCGGTGGCAGCTCATGAATTGAAGACGCCGATCACATTGATAGACGGTTATGCATCCATGATGGAAGACCTCATCCAGGACGGAAAGGGCGTCCCGTTGGATTATCTATTGACAGGGATGCAGACCGGCATCAAACGTCTGCGCACCATCGTGGACGATATGCTGGATGTATCGATGATTGACAACGATCTGCTTAAGTTGAACTTTCAACCCATCCAAATGGAGAAAATGCTGGACGCATTAAAGATAGAATTGAGCGAGACAGTCAGCTTGCGGAAACAATCGCTCGAGATAACATCCTTCGATGGAAGCAAACAATGGATCTATGTGGATCCTGTCCGCATCATGCAGGCGATACGGAATATCATCAACAACGCAATCAAATACACACCGGATGGAGGAAGAATTTCCATCAGCGGAAGAACATTGCCAGGCTTGATCGAAGTAACCATTACAGATAATGGCATCGGAATCTCACTGGAAAATCAGGCGATAATTTTTGAAAAGTTCGGGCAGCTCGGTCGATTGGAACTGCATTCGAGCGGTAAGACGAAATTCAAAGGCAGCGGGCCGGGTTTGGGCTTGCCCATAGCGCGCGGCATTCTTGAGGCGCATGGCGGATCGATCTGGGTCGAATCGGACGGATACAATGAAAAAAATTGCCCTGGCTCGGTCTTTCATGTATTAATCCCTATCCGCAACGAAGCGCCGGAGACCAAAATGGCGAAATTATTCGGTGAACTTGAAAATAAGGAATGATCTAAAAGAGAAATATGGCTAAGAAGAATCCACAAAACACCATCGCTCCTCGTGAACGTACATTCCTCGTGGGCGTGGATCTATATAAAGAGAAAACCCTCCTACCGCTCGAAGATTCGCTTGCTGAACTTGCCTTGCTTGCTGATACTGCCGGGTTGAACGTCATTGGTGAGTTGACGCAAAAGCTGGACCGCCCGCATGTAAAGACTTATATCGGGCCCGGCAAAGTGGAAGAGTTGAAGGCGCTCGTTGAGGAGACGCTGTCACAGGTTGTCATCTTCGATGATGAACTTTCCCCGCGCCACCAACGCGAATTGCAAAAAGCGATCGGCATGGAAGTCCGCGTGCTGGATCGGACAGCGTTGATCCTAGACATCTTCGCACAGCACGCTCATTCCAAAGAAGGCATGTTGCAGGTCGAACTCGCCCAATACGAATACTACCTGCCGCGGCTTACCGGTCAATGGACGCATCTTGAACGTCAGGCTGGCGGCGGCGGCGGACGTGCAGGTTCGACAGGCGGCGTGGGTTTGCGCGGTCCCGGCGAAACGCAACTGGAAGTGGACAAACGGGCCATCCGCAAACGTATCTCGCATCTCAAACAGGAACTGGAGAAAGTCCGAGCACATCGCATGAGATACCGCGCACAGCGAAAACGCTCGCGGATTCCAACCGTTGCTTTGGTTGGATACACCAACGCGGGCAAATCCACGTTGTTGAACCGCATGACGAGGTCAGACGTATATGTGGCAGACCAATTGTTTGCAACGCTCGATCCGACCACCCGCCGCGTGGAGTTATTCGGCGGATATCAAGCGCTTGTCACCGACACCGTCGGCTTCATCCAAAAGTTGCCGACCACTCTGGTCGAGGCTTTTCATGCAACGCTTGAAGAGATCACTGAAGCCGACCTGTTGTTACACGTTGTTGACATCTCGCATGCCAACGCGATGAATCAATACAATGCCGTCCAGGAAACTCTGGGAAAGATCGAAGCAAAACACATCCCCGTTGTCACCGCATTAAACAAAGTTGATCGACTGCGTGATCCAAAGTCCGCAGTCGAGGTGGCTGAAAACTATTCGAAGTCAGTGGCAATTTCCGCCGTGGAGGGAACCGGCATCAAAGATCTATTGAGGGTCATCCAGGAGGAATTGTATGAAACGTATACGCCGATCCGTGTGCGGCTTCCTTATCAGCAGGGCGCTTTGATCTCGTTGTTTCACGAGGCTGGTCAGATCGAATTCGTCGAACACGGACGTGGCGGCGTACTGATGGCGGGCCGTGTTCCCGGGCGGCTCGTAGCGCAGTTCAACAACTGGCAGGTTTCGAATAATCACCATGAGCTGGAGGAAGAGGAAGAACTATGAAATTGCTTTCAAAACTCGTCGACAGCGCGTCGAATTTTTTCGCGCACCGCAAGGGCTTACTGCCGCTGATCGGCATCTTGCTGGTTATCGTCAACTTCATTTTACCGTTCATCTTTGGGCTTAACCTGATCACCGGAAGCAATCTATTCTTACATCTCGGTGTTATCGTTGCGATCTTTGGGTTCATGCTTGCGTGGGCTCTTTAGCTAATCATTGCCAGGGAGTCATCCACCCACTTAACCTGCTCCACATCTCCACCTTCACCCAACAACAAAGGCAATTGGGATATCAACACATCGGGGTCGCCCGACGTATATAACTTGACTCGCCCTTCAGCCTTGGACTCATTCACCATTCCCCCCGCATCAAGCAAACGTTGAACCTGCTTCGCCACCGAGGGAGCGGGATCGATCACTCGAACCGTTTCTCCCACGATCTCCTGAATAAGCGGAATCACAAACGGATAGTGAGTGCAACCCAGCACAACCGTGTCAATATCCTTCTCAAGCATCGGGCGGAGGGCATCGTCCAAAATTTTGCGCGTTTCTGCGCCGTTCAAATTCCCCTGTTCGATCTGTTGTACAAGCCCATTACAAGTGTCTTGAAACAACACAACATCACTTGCAAACCGTTCCACAACGGACGCATACAACGCACCCTGAAACGTGGCTGGAGTGGCAAGGACTCCCACTTTGCCTGTTCGGGTGCGTTCCGCCGCAGGTTTGACGGCAGGCTCCATGCCTACAAATTGAACATCAGCGAATTTCTCGCGTAAATATCTCAACGCCGCGGCAGACGCAGTATTACAAGCAACGACAACGATCTTTGCCTTTCGTTCAAGAAGAAAATTCGTGATCGATTCTGAAAAGCTACGGATCTGATCCATCGGGCGTGGACCGTATGGGATGTGCTCTTGATCGCCGAAATAAATGATCGACTCGCTAGGCATCTGCGCACGTATCGCCTGCAAGACGGAGAGTCCGCCGATGCCCGAGTCGAAGATTCCAATGGGCGAATTTGATATAGTAGACATTCTGCAAAGTATAACGCAGTCAGCCATCATCAAAACGGCACGGGTTTACAATAAGACAAAGGGATTTCTATACAATGAATCGAACTGGAACACAACTTTCCACCGCCCTGCTTGGGTATATCGTTCTGATCATACTTCTGCTTACGTTGAATCCGTTTTATCTTGCCCTGCCGACGAAGATCGGCTTTACATCCGACAGCGATATCAAAAATGTGATCTCAAATATCATTTTATTCGTTCCTTTGGGTTTCTTTTATCGGCTTTCATCAAGAGAGCGCGGCGCAGTTTTGTTGGGAGCCGCCATCAGTATCGGCATTGAAACGATACAAATGTTTATGCCAGCGCGCACGCCATCCATTATCGATATTCTGACCAACACATTAGGCGCCGGACTGGGAGCAATCTTATATGACAATCTGTCAGCGCGGATCACCATCACACAAGGAGTGGTTGGGCGGCTCAGGCTTGAAACCCCATTGATGGGGCTTATGTATTTGCTGTTGCCACTCCTATGGTCAAACACACTCAACCATACATCTGACCGCTGGGTGTTGACCTTACTTATTGGGATCGTCGGTGCAATTGTGCTAAGTGAACTCTTCCGTCATTGGTGGGAGGTTTTTGATTATCGAGTCAGCCTCTACGCATCACTCTCGGTTGGAGGCTGGTTCCTTCTGGGGACCGGTCCCACGCTTTTACAGTCAATCTCCTTGTTGTTAACTGGCTTAGGCGTCATGCTACTCACAGCAATTTTGACTGCCCGCCCTAGGCGCTCGAGCGAAAGACGTTTCGAGCAGACTACGCTCAAACGCATGTTTCCTGTTTTTATCCTGTATCTAATCCTATTGGCGTTCTGGGAGCCAACCCGCCCGCTGACAGGTTGGCATTGGGCTCTTGGTTTCACAAATCAAGTGACAGAAACAAGTATGCAGGTATTGTCCCCGCGCATTGAGTATCTGGTGGCTTTTACATTATTCGGATACTTACTCGCCGAATGGCGTGGACGTTCTGAAACCCCGTTAAGTCAAGACCTTCCACGATTATTTCTAACTTCGGTTGGATTTGCCACATTATTAGAACTCTTCGTTGGCTTTCAAATTGGACCAGGCGCAAGCTTGATACGCGTTGCGATGGCTGTCCTTAGTGCGCTATTCGGCGGAATGATCTATCATCTATTGCGCGCGCATATTCTGTTTTTGCTTCATCGTTGATATTTTACTTTCCTGCAACCTCGACAAATTTTCTGAATAAATTCTGCGTGGGCTCTTGATCGGTCAACCATTCAGGATGCCATTGCACACCGAGAGCAAAGGGATGGTCGGGCAGTTCCACTGCTTCGACGAGTCCGTCTGGGGCGATACCCGCCACACGCAGCGATGGCGCGATGTCTTTAAGTCCTTGATGATGCAGGCTGTTGACTTTAAGGATGGGGTCGCCCATAACTTCCGCTATACGAGTCCCTTCTTCAATCTTGACCTCATGCACAAGGACTGTCCGCATGTTGCCGGGGTAGGAATGGTCGAGCGCGTTGGCGAGTTGATCGGGGATGTGTGTGTACAGAGTCCCTCCCAGGGCTACGTTCATTACCTGACATCCGCGACAAATGCCAAGGAAGGGTTTCCCGTCTTCCGCCGCAGTTTGGATCATTTTCAATTCAACGGAATCCCGCTCAGGATCCACGTCATCGATGCGGGGATGCGAATCGCCGGGGAAATGTTCAAGGGCAATGTCACCGCCGCCAGAGAAAAGAACGCCGTCGAGGCGTGCGTAAAGAGCATCCCATCCATCATTATGGATCATGGACGGGATCAGAACCGGCACACCTCCTGCCTGCATGACCGCATTGATATAGGACTGCATCAACATCACAGTCGGCTGACCGTTGGCATTTTTGGATTGGTTGGTGGTTATTCCGATAAGTGGTTTCATGCCCCCAATTGTAAATCAAAAAGACTTTATAAAAAAACCTCACTGGATTTCATATCCCGTGAGGTTTAGCTTTTTACTTGTCGAACTTTTGTTTGAGGCGGGCGGATTTGCCCGTGCGGTCGCGCATGAAGTATAGCTGTGCGCGGCGGACAACGCTGTGGCGTTCGATCACCACCTTGTCGATGCGCGGCGAGCGGAGCAGGAATGTGCGCTCCACGCCGATGCCGTTGGATGCCATGCGGCGGACCGTAATGGACTGGTCGTTGCCGCCCTTACGTTTGCGGATGACGGTACCCTTGAATTCCTGAATACGTTCGCGGTCACCTTCCGTGATCTTGACGTGGACACTGACGTTGTCGCCCGCGCGGATAGCGGGGATATTTTCGTTTACTTTAGCCTCAAGAGACTTGATGATGTCTGCCATTATCTTTCTTCCTTACTTTTGATATTGTCGTTCTTTGAGCGACGGCGGATTATAGCACGCCTTTTTGATAACCACAAGCGGAGATGAACCAACGAAGTGGATAATATCCTTATTAGCCGCAGAGATTCAAGAGATATTTCTCCACTGACTCTTTGTTCCTTTGCGGCTAAAATTTACCAAAAGGAATCCGATTGGCGGTTAGATCGGGTTGTCATTATGAATATTTCCGCACTGCCGCCACAGCATTATGCCCGCCAAAGCCGAAGGCGTTGCTGATCGCCAGGGTAATCTTTTTCTCGCGCGCTTTGTTCGGTATGTAATCCAAGTCACATTCGGGGTCGGGTGTTTCGTAATGAATCGTCGGCGGCAGTATGCCCTCGCGAACCGCCTGAACACAGAAGATCGTCTCCAACGCACCCGTCGCGCCCATCATATGTCCTGTCATTGACTTTGTTGAAGATATGGGGATTTGATACGCCTTCTCGCCAAATGCCGCCTTGACTGCGCGCGTTTCCGATTGGTCGTTTAACGAGGTCCCCGTGCCGTGAGCGTTGATATATCCCAATTCATCGACATTCGCCCCCGCAGACGCCAACGCCATCGTCATCGCCGACGCCCCACCTGCGCCGTGTTCGTGAGGAGCGGTCACGTGGAACGCGTCTGCGGTTGCGCCATATCCAGCCAGTTCTGCCAGGATATTCGCGCCGCGTTTCTTGGCGTGAGATTCACGTTCAAGCACGATCACGCCTGCGCCTTCGCCCATTACCAGACCATCGCGATACAGGTCAAAG
>DNDO01000201.1:1059-1820 GCA_003484265.1 Anaerolineae bacterium | reverse complement strand
CATTACCAGACCATCGCGATTCAGGTCAAAGGGCTGGGGTGTCATCGAATAATCATCGTTCCGACGCGACATGGCTCCTACCCTGTCGAATGCCGCAACGCCAACCGAGCATATCGTCATCTCCGCCGCGCCGGCAATTGCCGCGTCGATCATCCCCGCTTTCAACATTAGGAACGCAGTACCGATCCCATCGATACCCGATGCGCACGCAGAAGCCACTGAAAAACACGGTCCTGTAATATGCTGGTCAATTGCTATCATCCCCGCCGCGCCATTCGGCATCAACATGGGAATTAAAAACGGACTCACTCGCCTCGGTCCTTCTGTGAAGTTTGTAATCACTGCATCGCTCAACGATTTGATACCGCCGATCGCAGATGAGACCAGCACGCCGATCCTGCCTGAGTTCTCTTCGGTTATTTCCAATCCGGAATTTTCAATCGCATCTTTCGCCGCGGCTGCGCCCAACTGCTCAAAACGATCCCGCCTGCGGGCTTCTTTTGCGTCCATATATCGAGCGGGGTCAAAATTTTTCACCTCCGCCGCAAAGTGGACGTTCAACGGGGAAGAATCAAACAGCGTGATTGGTCCCACGCCTGATATTCCGTTCAATGCATTCTTCCAACTTTCTTCCACCGTCAACCCCAGCGGGTTTACCGTTCCCATTCCAGTGATCAAAACTTTATCCATTCAACCTCGCAATCAAAATAATAAGACTTTACTGAATTAAAACCCCGCACCTACTTATACGTCACGCGAAG
>DNDO01000201.1:0-797 GCA_003484265.1 Anaerolineae bacterium | reverse complement strand
TTTTCCTATTCACCAGCCTTTGGGGTGTACTCTCCTTCAACCCATGACTCACCATCAGGGCTGATTTCCTTCTTCCAAATTGGAACGATCTCCTTCAAGCGATCGATTCCATAGCGTGCAGCCTCAAAAACTCCAGTATCGCGATGCGCGGCAGTACAAGCGATCAAAACAGTCGGCGTCTTTGGGTAGAGCTTTCCGATCCGCTGGACGATGGCGATCCCCTCAATGGATTCCCATTTTGCACGGATCTCGTCCGCGACCTGTTTCATCTTCGCTTCCGCCATCGGGATATAGGCTTCATATTCGAGGTATTCTGTATCATACGCCCCTCCGCGTCTTGTCTCACCGCGTACCATCCCGGTAAAGATCGCCGCCGCGCCCGTGGACGTGAGTGTTACCTGTGCAAGCAATTCGTTCAAATCTATCTCGCCTTCGGTTATGGAAAATATCGTGGGGCGACTCATTTATCCGCCCGATACCGGCGGGAACATCGCCATCTCAGCATCCTGCGGAATGACCGCTTCATCGAATGCATATTCGCGGTTGATTGTGATCAATACGCTCTTCATCGATTCTTTCAGGTTCGGATAATCGGTTGAAATCTTATCCTTCAATCCCTGCACCGTTAAATCTTCAGGGACATCCAGTTCCATGGATTTGGTCCCTGCGCGGTCGCGGATGGTTGCAAAAAACAGTAACTTAATTTTATTCATAGTCCTTTAAATCCAAGCATCGTTCGAGGCTGTTTTATCACTGACAACATCGCCTGTATTTACCGGGTGACATTGAAAGAGGGC
>DNDO01000144.1 GCA_003484265.1 Anaerolineae bacterium | reverse complement strand
GATCCACCGACTGGTTGATTCTTGTATTCCTTGTCACTGCATGGCTTGGCTATTGGGCAGCGTACGATTCAGATGTAGCTTGGAACAAAGCGTGGTTGATAGTAACAGCCGTGCTTTTGTATTACTGCCTGCGCGAACAGCCGAAGGAGAACTTGATTTGGGTGTCGGTCATCCTGTTTTGCCTTGGTGTAGGAGTCTCTTTCTATTACTTTCTAACCTACGATTTTATATCCGCTCCGAGGCGTATTGATGTTGTAAATAATATTGGTCGCTGGTTCATGAAAATACGCCCGCAAACCGGATGGACGTCCATTCACCCGAACTATGTGGCAGGCGTTGTTGCCGTTACAATGCCCTTCATTTTTTTCCCGTTTCTCAAATTCAAAGAAGGGAATGTACACCCTCCAGTTTTATTTTATGTGTTTGCCGCCACAGGTTTGAGTGCCACGGGTCTTGCGCTTGTCATGGCAACTTCGCGGGGTGTCGCTATGGCGATCCTCAGCGGGGCAGGGGTATGGCTTTTGTGGAGATTGATCCATTTATCTGGTATCAAACGTAGGATACAGAGCCGGGCGGTTTTTCCATTCCTTGTGTTGATTTATTTACTGACTGTTATTGCAACTCTTTATATCGGTCCAGCGAAGTCGGGAAGCGTTTTCACTGATACGTATTTTTATGGAACGGGAAGCCGTGCGGAGTTGTTTGGGCGAAGTATGTATCTGGTTCTTGATTATCCAATTGTGGGCGGGGGGCTGGGTGCGTTTCCAGGATTGTATTCTCAATACCTGCTTAACATTCCCTTTTTCAATGTGGTGAACAGCCATAATTTATTTTTGGATGTTGCAATCGAGCAGGGATTATTAGGCGGATTGTCATTAGCGATTTTATATGTTGCAAGTTTATGGGTGGCAGCCGATTCGATTGCAAACAGAAACAGTGATCGAGCATTCGGCTGGATTGTATTGTTTTCCCTGGCAGTTGCCATAATTCATGGCATGGTAGATGATTATTTATATAATGGCATTGGCTCGATACTTTCCTTATTTCTTGTTGGGTTGGCTTTCAATGGAAATCAGGTTAATAAGTTTGTTGTTCGAAGGTTGGATTTTCGAACCGCAGGAGCGATCTTTTTAATATGGGCGGCGATTGTAATGGTTAATTTGAATTTGTTACGGTCGATATGGTATGCAAACCTTGGCGCGATTCAACAGGCAAAGGTGGAATTGAAGAGTTTCCCCGATGCGGGATGGGCTGGATATAATATCGTTTCTCAATTGGATGAGGCATCCTCCACGCTTCAAATGTCGCTTCAATTTGATCCTGAAAATCGGACAGCAAATCAACGCCTGGGCATGATCGCAATGCTCCGCCATGAATTTGAATCCGCAGTAGTCTTTCTTGAAGTGGCACATTTACAGGCGCCCGGTCACAGGGGTATCATTAAATCGTTGGGCTATTCATATGCCTGGCTTGGTGACCTCGGTAATGCAGAATTGTTTCTGTCTCAAACCCCTGAAGCTAAGGAAGAACTGGATGTGTACATATGGTGGTGGGATGCGCAAGGGCGAAAAGATCTATCTGAAAAAGCATCTTTGATATTGGATGTTCTTAACGAGGCTTCTCCTTAACCTTGATTGGATGAAAATAATGAAGAAAACAAAATTAATAAACAATCTGTCTGCATCTTTATTACTTGTCATGATTATGTTCTTCAATTCGATTCCAAGGATTCATGCCCAGACTGACCAGGATTGGTCTGACCCGGTGAATCTTTCGTTTTCGGGTTCGGCAATTAATCCCATTCTGGTCAAGGATTATCAAGGTGTATTGCATGTGATCTGGGTGGACAAGGTGGATGATACGGGAAACTATAAATACAGCCAAAGTGTGGACGGTATGACGTGGACTTCCCCGGTTTATGTAAAATTCCCGTTCGGACCAAGAGACTCTACCCCCTTTTTGCTGGCAGATGCGAATGGGTCCATCCATATATTCTGGATAGCCAATGATGGAAGTTTATTCTACGGACAAGCAACAACTTTGGATATTATTAATCCAAGTAAATGGAAGACGACTGGCCGTCTGGCGCGCGATATATTGAGTTTTAATGTTACCCTGGATTATCGCGGTGCATTACACATTGCATATATTCGAAGTGGTTCCTCCGAATTAAATCCTGCTGGCGTATATTACCGGCAATCAATTATCGGCGGTGGGTTTTGGTCGGACTCGACCCTGCTTTATGCATCCGAATATTTCCGCGCCACAAAACAAGACGATGCCTATATACGCATTTCCACTTCTAAAACAGCATTTAACAACCGAGCGTATGTCACGTGGGATGATCGGGCTCAGAAACGCGTTTTCATGTCTATATCTGATGATTTGGGCGTAACATGGAATGAATCTCAACAAATAAAGGGACCACAGGACACGGGAGGGATTGATACACCCTATAACCTGACAGTGTCTGCATACGAGGAAAAAGTCATGCTTTTGTGGCAGGCAGGTGAGCCCGGTTCAGCAAAATGTACTATTTACAGTCAATGGTCAGAGGACGACGGTAAGACATGGGGAGACACAACAGCAGTCCTTGGGGGTAGGTCTGATTGCCCGATAAGTACCAATATCTTCGAGCATAATGAAAACTATGTGACTGCATATTTTGTCGGGGAAGTGAATCCAACTTTGGTTGCATGGGACGGCAAAAAATGGAGTGAACCGCAGTCGCAAACCCAGCTCCCATCATTTTCAAACCCATTAACATTTGATGCCATTCTGCTGGGCTGCCGGTTCGATCTAATTCAGGATAATCAATTATATGTGCTAGGCTGTGATCAGGGGCGTGGTGGTGATGTTTGGTTTTTGTCTCGTCGCTTGGAGCCGGTCGAAGCCTGGTTTTCCTCTTCATCCATATGGGGGGATGCGAAGGCCCTTCCAATAAAATCTGAAAAGCCTGAACAAGTTACATATTTTTCATCCACTGCTGACAAAGACGGGAAGGTTCACGCTGTTTGGGTGCAATCTCCAGTTGGCGACGAATCGATAAATAATATCACCATTCAATATTCCCGCTGGGATGGCAGGACATGGAGTAATCCCGAATCAGTAATTACATCGTTTAATGGCGTGCCTGTGCAGTTGTCTGTTTACGCCGATTCAAAGGATCGCTTGTTATTAACCTGGATCGATGACAGTAACGGGGATCTGCTTTACAGTTGGGCGAACCTGGAAAGGGCAAACTTGTCTTCCGAATGGGAGAAGGTCGTCGGAATACCTTCATCATCGCAGTTAATCAATTCTCCGGATATTGTTGTAGACGGCTCAGGGAGAATGGTGGTTGCCTATGTAATATCCATTAACGAAGAGCGGGGGGTATATGTTATTCAATCGATCGATAACGGGAGCAGCTGGTCCCTGCCTGTAAAGGTTTTCGACGCGGTAGCGGCTAACTGGGACGGGGTCAAACAGCCCAAATTAAGTATAGGCTCTGACGGCGTGTTACATTTATTCTTTATAAGAAGTACTTTTCGCGTTGGGCAGCCAGTAGGGTTGTATTATTCCCGTTCACAGGATGGCGGTTCAACTTGGAGTGATGCTCAGATCATTAGTGATGGGGATATTAATTGGGCTGATGTTTCCAGCTATGATGGTGTAGTTCACGTAGTATGGCAGGAATATGATGGATTGGTTGTTGCAAATTTATCCCAAACATCTCAAGACAGTGGGTTGACCTGGGGTCAACAGGAAAATGTAACCGGTGTAAACGATGGACCCACGCTGGTTGACCTTGTTTCCAACAATAATGGTGAATTGCATTTTATCCAAATAGTCGAGAAAACAGACAGCCAAATTATCAACCAGGAAGATGTTGTTCTCCAGGATTGGCGGTGGGATGGGTCTGAGTGGAATCTTGCATTAACCAAAGATATTGCAATTAAAGGCGAAAATGTGAATTATTCACTCTCTGCTACTATTTCTTCAACTGGGCTCTTGGACATCTTCGTGCCGGTGGAACGAACCATGAATAAAAAAATTCAGAGCGAGGTTCTGGCTTTCACCCGATATCTCGAAAATGCTCAGGCTGATACCGATATACCGGTAATCCCTACGCCTTTGCTCGATTCAAATGAAACAGGTCTGTTTCCTCTGGATATTACCCCGACCCCTGATTATTCAGTCTTGTACGATGACAATGTTTCCACGTCTCCGTTTCAACGAAATATTGCAGGCATTGTTTTAATTGGAGCTGGTGTCTTAGTCACGGTTTATTTGCTGGTATGGCGCCGACCTTCGAAAAACGCAAAATGAGAAAATTTAATATTATCCTTTCTGCATTTCTCGCTGAATTCCTATTGATTATCTTCTCGGGGAGTAATCACGTCCAGGCTAGGGCCGTTGCAAGCTGGTCTCCAGACAAACAGGTTCCCGGTTATCGAGATGAAACATTCACGCCATTTCTTGTGGCAGACCAGAACAGGACCGTCCACGCGTTTGCCAGTCAATGGGTGGGGACAGGAGATCGCAGACATGCAGTGGTTTACCGTCAATGGTCGCTGAACAGCGGCTGGACTCGTCCAGTGGATATCATACTTTCACCCATCTCAAATGGACGGTCTGATTTTCTCTCTGCGCTATTGGATTCGACCGGCAATTTGCACGTTATATTTATGTCCGGAGATACTCCCAACACTGCTATATATTATTCCAGTGCGCCGGCAGTCCTCGCAGACTCGGCGCTGGTATGGTCGTTGCCTGTCATGGTGGCTGAAGGAGCGTCGGGTATAAATTCCGCAGCCATGGTCGGCGATGATCAAGGGACGCTGGTAATTATTTATAGTGGAAATATCGACGGAAATGGAGTTTATTCTGTTTCATCCTCGAACGCAGGTATAACCTGGACCAAGCCTTCGCCGGTTTTTCTGACAGATGATACAACCCTGCTACCATTCAGTCTGCGCATGGTTATGGGGCCAGATCGGAATGCGAGGGCGGTTTGGAATGTAGTGACAAATCTCGGCGTGGATGAATCGTTATATTTTGCGAACTATGACATGCAGGCGGCTGAATGGGGTATCCCTGTTGAATTGGACACACGTATCGATCTTCCGGATTATTTTGGTCCGTCATTTCCGGCACTTGTTGATAATGGAAAGGAGATAGTAGTCGTTTATAACGGAGGGAATCCCTTCGCCGGGCGTCCTGTGAATCCAGGTCGCCCTATCCAGCGTGTCCGCGTATCCACCAATGGCGGTCAAACATGGAATGAGCCACTGGATCCGTTCCCGTTCCACGTCGGACGAAGCGGTGAGCATACTTTGGCGTTGGATGGAAATGGCGCGCCTCATACATTGTTTATTCAGCGCATAGAATCGATCGATGAAGAAGGTGACTACAATCTGATAGGCGGTATATGGCATAGCGCGTTCCAAAACGGTGTATGGACTAACCCCGACCGGTTTGTAACTACAGTTCCAGCGCATGATGTCAGGTCAATTGTAGTTCAGGGAAATGTTCTGCTGGCTGTGTGGCGGGAGGATCCTGGTTCGGGAGAGAGTGGTATCTGGTATTCATATTCCGTATTGGACATACCTGAACTGCCCGTGGTTCCATTTTCAACAATTCCTGCTGTAACTTCGGGTGAAACAGATGCCACGGCTATTCCATTTTCGATTGCTCCTACGCCGCTCCCGGATGAATCCATCTTTGATCTTGCTCCTCCGTCCAATCTTGGAACGAACCCCGCTCTTTCAATTATTCTTGGCGTGATTCCTGTTCTGCTGGTTTTGGTGGTGGTCCTTTTCGGATACCAATTGTTCCTCAAGCGGCGAAAATAAGAAGGATAATCGAATTTATGGGATCCATTATTGGTTTTAGTTTGTTTGACAATTTAGATAAAGAGTCAGTAGGGAGGTTGCTAAATTCTGAAAAAAAAGCACTTTCTAATTTTGATCACTTGGAGCAGAGGTCTTTCGCTTGCGGGGAGACCCAGCTCAATGTATGGGGCCACAAGGAAGTAACCGAGCGTGTTCACACCATGCCAGATGGATCATTACTTGCTTTAATCGGCTCTCCCCATGGAAATGCAAATTGGTTTCAGGTGCAGGAAGACCTGATGAATATCAATCAACCAGCAGACTTTGAACTCCCCTGGGATGGACGTGTAATCCTGCTTCGTATAAGTGCAGATGGAAAACGCTGGACGAAGTGGAACGACTGGCTGGGAAGTATCCCGGTCTTTCATGCTCAAGTCGGAAAGGGACGCATAGCTTCCACGCTTGAGCCCGTCATCGTAGATACAGCCGGTTTCACCGTTGATGATATATTCACACCCGGATTAGTATCCATGTTAATCAATGGACACTTTCTATCTGATTGGACATTATATAAAGATATGAAAATTCTTCCGCCCGATAGTGTCGCGGAATGGAATGAAAATGGTCTTCGCGTGGAGAAGGTTTGGAGTGTGCAACCGAGTCAGAGCCGGTGGGAGACGAACTGGGACGATCTTGTAGATGAAATGTACGATCTGTCGCATCGGGCGATCGCTGATACTTTGAAAAAAAAATCTACGTGGATATTACCTCTTTCATCGGGTTTGGATTCAAGGTTGATTGCTGGTGTTGCGGCGGATGTTGGGGCTGATGTAAGTGCATTTGCCTGGGGTGCTTCCGATACGACAGATGCGGTTTACTCCCGTAAGATTGCAAAGACACTTGGTTTTCCATGGAAACGCATTGACCTGCATGAAAACTTTCTAGTGAAATATACCCAGCGTTGGGCGGGCTTATTTGGCAGCGACATGCATTTCCATGGCATGTACCAAATGACTTTTCTGGATGAGATTGCCAACGAATCGGAAGCCCCCATTATTTCGGGATTTCTTGGAGATGTATTATCTGGCGATGCTGTGAAAGAGCTGGAAGAAGTTCATTCTTCACCAAAAACTTACCAACTGGAAAAAGACTGGTATTCCAACTGGCAAGTGGACGAAGTCATTGCGCACGTAAAAATTCCCGTAAAAGATTCGCTTGAGGCCAATTCGCTGGAATTGAAGACCCAGATTGAAAAATTGCCCGGCGCATTTTTTCAAAAACTTACCTATTTGGAATTATGGAATCGACAGCGTCGCTTTACGAACTTCCAGTCCACGCTGGCGGATTATTGGCGGGGTGTGGCAACCCCGTATCTGAATAAAGATTATGCGCGCTTTTGTCTATCGCTCCCGCGCGCCGCTTTTGACCGACGACTCCTTGCGGATGTGTTCCGGCGGTACTACGGCAGGCTCGCAATTATTCCTGGAACCTATGCCAATGAGCCGTTTATTTTAACCGGGCGTTATCTTTTGAGGAAGCGCCTGGTTAATTACCTTCCTAAAGCGTTCAGGCGCGGTCCCTTTGCGGGCTTTGACAATGTTCAACTCCGCATGGACATGGATTCGATCCGTGCAGTAGGCAAGGATGCGCTCTGGCCACTCTTCGCTGCATCAGAACAATTGGCCAATTGGCTGGATGTTGATATGCTCTACCAGGAGTATCGGAACATCCATGATGATCGGGAAAACTATTTGGCACTTAAAAAATTACAGTCTGCACAGACTCTGGCGTACCGACTCTTATAAATATAAGGAACAAATCGAAACATCAATGAAATCAGTTTTAGAATTTTCAAATGTATCCAAACGTTATAATCTTGGTCTTACACGTACCAGCCTGCCGTCTGTCATATCGCAATGGGCTAAACAGGCAATGCGGAGAGGTGACGTTGCCGACAAGAAATATCATTGGGCCCTGCAGGATGTCAGTTTTAACTTGGAAAAGGGACAATCTTTGGCATTGGTTGGGCCGAATGGAGCTGGGAAATCCACGATCCTAAAGTTGCTTGCGAAGATCACAACACCAACGTCAGGAACGGTTACTGTCAATGGTCAGCTATCAGCTCTGATTGAGTTGGGAGCCGGGTTTCATCCAGACCTGACCGGTCGGGAAAATGTGTTTTTGAATGGCACAATTCTTGGTCTTAGTTACAAGGATATACAAAAAAGATTTGATGAGATCGTGGATTTTTCAGAGATATCTGATTTTATCGACACCCCTGTAAAACGATATTCATCTGGTATGACAGTCCGACTTGGTTTTGCGGTTGCATCTTGTATCGAGCCGGATATCCTGCTCGTGGATGAAGTTCTGGCAGTGGGCGATGCGTCTTTCCGTCAGAAATGCATCGAACGAATTAAAACGTTGTTGAGCAATGGCACGAGTTTGATCTTTGTCTCTCATGATATGGGGCTTGTTCGGGCAGTTTGTGAGCGCGCGATCCATATTGAACATGGACAAGTGCAAAGCACCGGAACCAGCGGCGAGATCATCGATCAATATAATCAGGTTCTTGAGAAAAGAAGGATTGAAAAGATGAGTCTTTCAGATGACGCTTTGGATGATGCAGGCGGCGGCGTTGAGGTTACCAGGGTGGAGTTGCTGGATATGAATCGCGAACCCACTCGTGAGATCTATAGCGACGAGCCAATTGAAGTTCGTGTTAAATACACTGCATATAAAGATCTTGGAAGATCGAATGTCATTGTGTTGATCTACCGCTCTGATGGCCTTCCCTGTTGCAATATGCGTAGTTATCTTGATGGGTTTCCTTCCATGTTGATCGAGAAGGGGCA
>DNDO01000098.1:1462-14471 GCA_003484265.1 Anaerolineae bacterium | reverse complement strand
TTGGAGGATTTGACCTGATGGGCGTCCCGCAGGTTGCGGATCTGGGCGTTGTACCCAAACGTCCGCGCGAAGGGACGCGCGTTGTCGATCTTCACCTTTCCATCGCGCACGCTTTCGAGCCACGTCCGATCCTTGTCATCGTTCGAGGCGTTCACCACCACCAGATAATCATCCCAGCCGCGGCGGTAGACGAGCGTATCGTCGAGCACATCCGCATCGGGCGTCAGGAAATGCGTGTAAAGGCTCTGCCCGGGCATCAGCCCGCCGCAGTCGTTGCCGCAGACCGCATCGAGGAACGACGCCGCATCCGCGCCGCGCACATCGTAGGCGCCCATGTGCGATACATCGAACAAGCCCGCCGCATTGCGCGTGGCAAGATGCTCCTCGAAAATGGACGTATACACCACAGGCATTTCCCAACCCGCAAAGGGGACCATCCTGCCGCCGAGGTCTCGATGCGTTTGATTCAACGCTGTCTTTTTGAGGTCGCCTTCAACCTCTTTCCATTCAAATGGAGGCAGTCCCGCATCTTTATTAACATCTGAACTGATACCGATATAAAACGGTTTATCTCCACTGGAAACTTTACCTGTTACTTCTGCGACTTTTTCCTTTGTCTCGCTTACGGTAAACGGACCAGGTACGCGCTTCGCGCTAAAATCTTTTTCACCGTCCAAATTCAGGGATACATAGCCATCAGAAAGATCGCGCAGCCAGGTTGCCACGAGGCCGGCCTTCGCAACAGGCACAGCCAATTGGAAAAAGATGTTATCCACATTCTTCAACGTCCCTTTAACTTTTCCTTTGGGAGTTGTAATTTCCGTCGCCTGGCTCATGCCCGCTTTCAATGCCGAGAGGTCAGATGAAACTGTATAATCCAGCAACTGCCTGACCCTGTCGCCGCTCAATTCATAAACAGCGCGATCTTTTGCTTTCGATTTTTCATCAATGTAATAGAAATGGGGATATCCGCTCTTCTTATATTTGAAATCAATGCCCGCGCTCTCCGCCAACTTGCGAACTTTCAACTTGGCATCATTCAACACAGCGAAATCGATCTTTGCCTTGCGATTACTCCCTTTGCGGACGGTGTCGATGCTATGCGGCGCACACGCCAGAAGCACATCTGCCATAATATCTGCAAGCTGACGGGTCTTCTTCTCGTCGAAACCGCGCTGTGTGATCCACGGGGTCCCCAAACGGATTCCGCTCGGGTCCATCGCGCTCTTATCGCCGGGGATGGTGTTTCGGTTGATAACCACGCCGACAATATCCAAGATGCGCGAAGCCTGATCGCCGCTCAACGATGTCCCATCCTCTCCCTTGATACTTGTGCAATCGATATTCACAAGGTGAGTATCCGTGCCCCCAAACGGGACGCGCAGTCCGCGCTTGGTGAACTGGTCTGCCATCGCTTTGGCGTTCTTGATGGTTTGTTCCTGTAATTTCTTGAACTGCTTGGTTTGCGTAAGTTTGAAAGTGAGAGCAAGCGCGGCGAACACATTGACGTGCGGTCCGCCCTGCTCGCCGGGGAAGACGGCTTTATCGAGTTTCTTCGCAATGGATGCGTCCGTGGTCAACAACACCGCCCCGCGCGGACCATCAATGGATTTGTGCGTCGTGGACATCACAACGTGCGCATGTCCGACCGGCGAAGGCACAACACCCGCCGCAACGAGTCCGCCGATGTGCGAAATATCCGACAACAGATACGCACCAACTTCATCCGCGATCTCGCGGAACTTCCTCCAGTCCGGCATCCACGAATAGGACGAGTACCCTGCGATCAGGAGTTTTGGCTTGTGTTCCATTGCCAACGCGCGGATGGCATCATAGTCCAGTTGTTCATTTTCATCGATGGTGTAATGCACCGCGTTAAACCATTTACCTGAGCGGTTGACCGATGACCCATGCGAGAGATGTCCGCCGTGTAACAGGTTAAGTCCCATCACAGTACTGCCCAACTCGATCAACGCATGATAGACCGCGTTGTTGGCAGGCCCGCCTGAGAGGGCTTGAATATTGACATAGATTTGGTCTGCCGAGATCCCGTTCGCCGCGAAGGTCTCTGCCGCGCGGCGTCGGGCGAGCGCCTCGACCACGTCCGCGTATTCGACGCCCTTGTAGTAACGAGGGTCGCTGTTGCGGCGGTAATGAGCAAGCCGCATCGGGTAATCGAGGATCTCCTCCTCGGTCATCCAACGCGACTCTTCATCCGGGTAGCCTTCCGCATAAATGTTTTGGAATGCTGATGATAACGCCTCCCGCACCGCCAGCGGCGCGGTCGATTCGGAAGCGATCAGGATCAACTTGCGCGCCTGGCGCTCCGCTTCGAGTTGGGTCAGTTCGTATACATCGGGGTCGAGTTTGGCGAGGTTTCCGCGGAAAAGATAATCGGGCATGGTTATGTCTCCTTGTGAGAGTTAATTTGATTGTCAGATGTTTTGATTGTAGAACGGGAGGGAGGAAGGGTCAAGTGAGAAATGACACATCCACCCTTGACTCTCCTTCTACTGGAGGGTGTATAACACGGTCATGATACGTATCGGAGACTTTTCAAAACTCAGCCGTGTTTCAGTCAAGACGCTGCACTACTACGACGAAGTGGGCTTGCTCAAACCTGTGGAAGTGGATCCCTCCTCAGGTTATCGTTTCTATGAGCATCATCAACTGTCCACGCTGTACCGCATCCTTGCCCTCAAAGACCTGGGGTTTTCACTCGAGGAGATCGGCNNGCGGAAAAGATAATCGGGCATGTTGAGTCTCCTTCTTAGTTTCTTTTTTCTGGGTTGTTAATTTCTGATTGATTGTTATGCAATGCTTTTCTAAACAATTCGCCAATTTCTTTTGCATCGTAGGATTGTTTGACTGGAATACGCACAATTGGAATTCCAGCCGATTCTAAAACTTTTTCAACAAACTCATCACGCTTGATACGATCTTTACGCTGGTGTGATTGATCATCCAGTTCAATTACGAGCATGGGTTTGAGTGTTTTTGAATCCACCAAAAGAAAATCAATTTGTTTTCGGTCGATTTGATTGAAGAATTTGTAATAGCTCTTCTTGTCGACGCCTGTTACAGTTACCAGATCTCTCAGTGCTGCGTGAGGAAAAATCGTGATATTTTCCCCCGTCAATTGTTTCAGGAAATGGTGAAATGATGCTTCGGCATTTGAAAGGAAATATTGTTTTGCTTTGTATGGAAAAATTTTTTTGGTTTGTTGCCTGTTTCCAAATCCAAGCAGGGTTGCAAGACAACNNGAAGCCAGGCAGAGGGTGGAGGAAGAAGCGCAGCGCTTGGAGCGGATCAAGATTCGGCTAAGACAAATCGAACAGGAGAATACTATGTCCAAATATGATGTTGTCATCAAGAAAATAGATGCGATGAAGATCGCATCGGTGCGCGGAGTTGTTCCCCAGCCTCCCGACCAGCGCACGCTTTGGGATGAATTGATGAGCCATTTGCACCAGCAGAATGCCCGCATGATCGGGACACCCATGGCGATCTATCACGACCCTGATCACCGCGAGCGCGATTGGGATATCGAAGTTTGCATGCCTATTGCTGACGGGTTGCAACCGGGAGAAAACATAAAGGTTTATGAATTGCCGGAAGTTGAAAACATGGCTTGTGTAGTCCATGAAGGACCGTTCGCCACGCTATTCGAGGCATACGATGCACTTGCCAAATGGATCGATGAGAACGGTTATCAAATCGTTGGCCCTGCGCGTGAGTTGAACATCAAGATGCCCGAAAAGATGGGCGATCAGAATGACCCGAGTACGATCAACGAAGTCCAGTTTCCGGTGACAAAGGTATAGAAATATAATTAATAAATAAAAATAGCCTGACAATCAGCAGTTGTCAGGCTGTTTTTATTCCCATTTCATCCACATAATTTCCACACAACTACATCACAGCCCTGTAACACCCATCCCATATCATATGGGCAAGGTTGGACGCGGTTCAGCCAGAAAACAAGGAGTAAACAATGAACAAAAAATATTTGATCGTGATCGGCGGTCTGCTTGCCGCCCTGCTGGTGGTCGGTGTTGTGGGCGCCACCTCCGCCTACGCACAGGCATCTGCAAACACACCCATGCACGGACGCGGTCCCGGCGGCGAAGGACACAAGCTTGACGGCGCTGCGTTGGAAGCTGCTGCCGAGGCGCTCGGCATGACTACCGATGAGGTCACATCCGCATTGAAGGATGGGAAGACGCTGCAAGACCTCGCCGATGAAGCGGGTGTGGACATCGCAGACGTCCGCGCGGCGCTACAGGCTGTGCGCGAGACCGAAATGCGTGATCGAATTGCACAGGCCGTGGAAGACGGCAAGATGACCCAGGAGAAAGCCGACTGGCTCCTCGAAGGGCTTGACAAAGGCTTCCTCGATGGACCAGGCTTCGGCGGTCCGCGCGGACCGAAGGGCGGTAACGCTCCCTTTGGGCAACCTCCTGTGGGGAACGGTGAATAGACCGAGCAGGTTGTAAATAAAACAGGTGAGTCGACTCCTCCGACTCACCTGTTCGATTTTAATTTTAGGGCTTACGGCAAAATTTCTATCGCATCGATCTCTGTTTTATTATCGTTGCCATCAGGCGGGGCGTAGAATTGTATCCATGAATAGGTTCCTGGAGGCACGATCGCGTCAATATCGATAGCGACGCCCCAGCCAGGGTAGGGATAGAAAAGTGAAGTCGGTATATCCCGTTCATCCTGTTCTTCCGGAGGAGGCAAGGGAACGTTAGTTGGCGGGGGCAAAAATGTGAAATCCATGTTCGTGTTCATATCCCTGAGTTGGTCGCCCCAATTGAAAATGTCAAACCAATTGGTCCCGTCACTGCTGATCCGAATAATTACCAGATCCAAATATACATTACCAGTTGCCGGGACTTCATATTCATAAAAAACCAAGTCGGGGTTGGTATCACCATTGGCTATCAGGTTGATGTTTAATGTTATCGTCCCGTTTGCGGGCAGGTTATAGTAAAACGTATCACCTGTGGTTCCGATCTGAGTAATCAATGTATTAGTGTCAGTCGCGGAATTGTTGCCGTTGTTTGGGTCAATAGGTGAATTCACCGTTGCGGTATTTGTAAGGGGTCCGCTCGGGCTGGCTGAAACATTCACCGTGACTGTATAAGTTACCGATGCGCCAGCAGGAATATCCACCGTATCGTTGATATTGCCGGAAACGGGTCCGGATGTACATGTTGCCCCGCCTGTCCCTGAACAGACCCAATTGGCATTGGCAATATTCGAATTCGGTGGGTTTGTCAGCGTGGAGTCCGTCACAGTTGCGCCTGTAACGTTCGAGGGTCCTGCGTTTGATACTACGATTGTATAAGTTATTACATCGTTGGCCCTGTAATGTGTGGCGTAGTCCGTCTTCGTGATCTGCAGGTCAGCAGAGAAGACCGGCGTATCGGTATCTGTCGCCGAATTGTTTCCGTTGTTCGTATCAGTGTACCCTGCGGGAACACCGACAGTTGCAGTATTCACCAGATTTCCGGAGGCGCCGGCGCTGATACTGGCTGTAACTGTGTACTCGATGCTCCCGCCGCTTTGGATGATCACAGTATCCGTGAAATTGGATGTGCTCCCTGTAACCGCGTCACACCCGGTGGCGTTGATAACCGTGGTGCAGAACCAATCCCATGACGTCACCTGCGCTGGTTTATTATCGCTGATGACCGCGCCGGTCACATTGTTCGGTCCATTGTTCGTTATGATGACCGTATAGTTGACCGTTGAACCTGCGGTATAGGTTGATGAGAAATCATCCTTGGTGATCTGCAAATCCACGGGGATCGAGGTGGCAGGAGGAGACGTGGGCGGTATGGGGGTCGATGTCCGCGGAGGGTTAAATGGCGAAGTATTTGTAGGGTTTGGAATGATCGACGTACTTGTCGGGGTGGTGATCACAGTGGATATGGATGTGCCGGTTGCAAACGCTGTATTTGCCGGGATTGAGGTCGAGGCGGGAGTGTTGGTTCGGAATAAAGCGCCGGGCGTCAGAAAGACATTGATCCAGGCGGGCTGGGTCAGGATGGAAGGGTCGAGAGGTTCGATAAAGTTGACGGGGCGGTTGGTGAGGAAGTCGCTGTCGGGGTCGATGTTGGAGCGCATGTTGGCGTTCAGCATCCAGTCGGGAGAGAAGCGGGTCGCCCGGTCTCCCGCGACGATCATGCACAGGAATCCCACCAGAAGAAGGATGAGGATGATGCTCCAGTCGCGTCGTCTGCGCTCTGTGACCTGCCCTGTTTCAGCCATCTATTTATGCCCGTTGACCGGCAGGCGGATAAAGATCGTCGTGCCCGGGTTGGTTTCTTCGTTGTACCCCGGGCTTTCGAGCCAGATGCGTCCCTTATGCGCCTCCATGATGCCGCGCGAGATGGCAAGCCCCAGGCCGGGTCCGCCTCCCTTGAATTTTGTCTTCCCGGAGGAATGGAGGAGGACTTCTCCGGTTTGATAGAACTTTTCGAAGACCAGCTCATGAAATTGCGGGTCTACACCGATGCCTGTGTCCTTGACACTGACCTCCACCTCGCTTTTCCCGGTGCCGTTCTCTACGGTGTACCCGTCTATGGTAATTGCCCCGCCGTCCGGCGTGTATTTGATGGCGTTCATAATGACGTGATAGAACACTTTATACAACAGGTTGGTATCGGCATGGACAATCGGCAGGCTGGCAAGCCCGCCGGTCACAAGGGAGATCTTTCTTTCTTCAAATGTGTCCTTGAAGGCTGCCTCTGCCTTTGCGATCAATTCCTTGATCTCCAACTCGGTTGGTACGACTTCCATCAGGTTGCTGTCGATACGGGATGCGTCCAGCAGGTTATCGATGATATCCACCATGCGGGTGGTGCCGTCGACGATCCCGCCTGCATATCTTTCAAGATCCGCGTTGCCCTTTGCCTTCATTTCGATCATCTGGGCATATCCCTGAACAAGCGTAAGCGGTGTACGCAGTTCGTGGGCGGAGATCGAAATAAAACGTATCTTTGTGCGGTCCATCTGTTCGAGCACCCGGTTGGTCTTTTCGAGTTCGATGGTGCGTTGCTGCAGGTGTTCGGTCATGTCATCGAAGGTGTTGGCAAGCACGCCGATCTCATCGTTGGTCTTGATGCCGGTACGTTTGGTCAGGTCGCCGTCAGCGATGGCGCGCGACGTGAAGACCAGCATCGACAGCGGTCTGATGATAACGCGCGCAACAAAGTACCCTATAAGCACCACGCCGATCATTGCCGCGCTATACAGGAAAATATAATTGTTGCGGCTGACGGAACTTGATTCGACAACGAAATCCATCGGCAGGATCACTGCAAAGACGGCGACACGGTCACTGCCTATCTTCAGCGGACTGAAACCGCTTCGGTACAGACGCCCTCCCACTTCGAAGTTCTTTCCTTCAACCGAATCGTCCCGAACGAGGGTCTCTTCGTAAAAACTTTTTTCTATGCTAAGGGTTTGCAGGAATAATGGGTCGGTAGTATTGACACCTGCCGTGGAGGCGAGCGCGGTCCCGGAATTATCGTAAACAACAACGTCTGATGAAGACGTTGCTTTCAAAAGCGGGACAATCGTATTCAATGATGTGCCCACAACCACCACACCGACAACCCGATCTTCATAAGCAACGGGGATGGCTGTAAAGTAATAGTAACGACCGTCCACCAGGTCTTTTGTCATCTCACGTTGAGGCAGGCTGTTGGGGTCGTTCTCAGCGATTAATCCATTCACGATCGAAAGCGTTGCGGCTTTGCCGCGCTGGCTGACATCCAGGATCGTGCCGTCGGATTGTTTGATCACATGGAGCGCTTCACGCCCCTGACTGTCGAACACGATCAGGCTTTCGACGTTCAAGCCTCCCGCAGCCGGCTTCGCCAGGAGAACGACCTTTTCCTCGTCCCCGTCCCTGAGCGCTTCGCCAAGCCCGCGCGTGAACGCCACGACCCGCGCCGATTGGACCTGATCGATTTCCTGCCGAGCCATCGAGTCTGAAACGACGCGCCCCGCCTCGAGCAATTGATTGGCAAGGCGTTCCTCGAGGGAACTTGCCACGAGCCGTGTGACTACAAATGCGCCCGTCACAGCGACGAGAACGGTCAATAACAGATATGGCAGGATGACTTTGAAACGGATGCTCACGATGTACCTTTATCCCCGATACCGCTGGGGACAACTACATTATAAGAGTAAATTATACAAAAATATCACGAATCCCTGATTACCGAAAGATGTTACAAACCGGCAATCTGGCGTGAAATGAATCAGTCATAATATCGGTATTTGCAAGACGGAAACCCGCTCCAAATGTGACAGCTGTTCAAATCAAAAGCCCAACAAAACGGTAAGACTTAAATGGGCGCTGACGCAAAGCGCACGAACCCCATTAAAAAAAGTCCCGATGGATTGGGACTTTTGTGGGCGCTGAGGGACTCGAACCCCCGACCCCCTCGGTGTAAACGAGGTGCTCTAACCAACTGAGCTAAGCGCCCGGGTGACCGACATTATACCTCAAGCACGATTCATTGGACATTGAAAAGTGGTACACTGATTTCACTTTCCCGCACCCACCAGACAAAGGAGAACAATGAAACACAAATACGTACAGATCATCTGCGTGTTCTCGGCGCTCATCTTAAGCGTAACATCTTGCAACCTGCCTCAGCAGGGAGGATCGGTAATCACTCCGTCCGCTGGAGAAACAGAACCAACCGCTGAGCCAGACGGTCAACCTGAACCATTGCCCGCCTCTCCTAAAGTGGACCGCATCAAGATACGCACGGTGGATGGCAACGCAGAATTCTACGATTCCGGCACCGATCAAAAATTTATCCCGCGCGGCGTTAACTACGTGGACTTTTACAAAAATGAACGGGGCACTTATGAAGATCGCGTTATGGCGACCAACGTTTATGATCCCGAACGCGTGCGCGAGGCATTCCGCCATATGCACGAGAACGGCTATAACACTGTCCGCATTTTTTTCGATACTTGCGGCACCGGTCCATATTGTATTGCGAACCCAAACGGCAATGGATTAAACAGCGGGTACCTCGATAACATGGCCGACCTCATGCAGATCGCCGGCGAGGAAGGCATCTACATCGTCTTCACTGCCAACGCGATCCCCGAAGGCGGCGGCTACTGGCAGATATTCGACCAGGAATTTAATTCAACCGGGCACGAAGGCTTTATAGACGGGCGCAACGCCGACTGGATCCACTCGGCAGGGGTCAAAACCAAGGCTGCGATGTGGCGTGATCTCATGTCTGGATTGATGGAACGCAATGCAGTTTTCGAGGTTGTCTTGGGGTGGCAGTTGACGAACGAATATTGGTTATGGAAACAAGTGCCGCCTCTTTCCCTGGACTCGGGCATGGTAGCCATCTCAAACGGGCAGTCTTACGATATGTCTGATCCCGACCAAAAAAGACAAATGGTTACCGACGGCACACTGCATTTCATTGACACCATCGTGCCCATCATCAAGGAATATGACCCCGAAGCGCTCACCACAATGGGATTCTTCGTCCCGCAATTCCCCAACCCGACCGGCGTCGGCGGCGACTGGTACGTGGATACTGCTCCCCTCATGGACACCGCCCAACTCGACTTCTGGGACTTCCACGCCTACTTCGACACCGACTTTCTGGATCTTGAAAAAAATGCCGAAAACTTTGGCATGGTGGACTATGACGAGAAACCCATCATTATGGGCGAGACCGCGGCGGGACATGCTTTCGTGCCTTCTGCACAGACGACTGCCACGATGGCAATTGACTGGTATGCAAAATCCTGCGAGGTCGGTTTCGACGGCTGGCTGTATTGGGGTTACTATCCCTGGCCCGCAGACATGGTAGGCAAACCGTGGACGCTGCTTGAGGCAGACGAATTCTTATTCGACACGTTATCTCCCAATAATTGGGAAGACCCTTGTTCGTCTGTAATAGAACTTGAAACGAAGAATATTTCCCAGAACAAACTCGTCCGTTTTTCGAGGGAGTTGCCCGAAAGCCCCGCGCGTTTTGCGGTTGACGGCGGCGAGCTCGAATGGACAGCGGGAAACTTCCCGCCGCAATGGATCGAGATCGATCTGGGCGAACCCAGCACAGTGGGACAGGTCGGGTTTGCGGTTGGGCAGTGGCCCCCAGGCTATACACATCATCAGGTTTGGGCAAGGTTAAGTGACGGGCGCTTTGTTTTATTATCGGATTTCAATGGATACACAACCGTAGAAATGAGTCTGCGGCATAAACTTCCTGTTCCAGTGGAGGATGTCGTTGCTGTGCGTTTCCTGCAATTGGAGAGTCCATCGTGGGCGGGATATAAAGAGGTGGAAGTGATCTCCGCACCGACGCCTGATGAAACGGCATGTTTCGCGAAAGCAATTGGCTCGCCGAAATTGATGAGTTATCCGTCTGAAGATGCCAATGTGGCGGGCTCACTGAATGCAAACGATGAAGTGTATCTCGACGGCATTTTCACATCTGACGATGGGACCGAGTGGGCGCAGGTTGGAGGCGATGCGTGGGTCAGGGCTGAGGCGTTGAGTAAATCCGATTCGTGTGCGACCAGCCTGACAGTCCTGAATGAAGCGCCGGTTCGTTTTGTTGATGTCACGCTCGAGGTGGAGGTTCCAGCCAGCACCGAAGGAGACGTCTTCATTGGCGGCTTCATCCCCGGAACGGAATATCCGAGTTGGATCCCGTGGGCATTCCTGTTGACGAAAAAAAGTGCTGACGTCTGGTCGCTGACGCTTGATGTGCCCGTTGGCACGACCATTGAATATGTTTACACACGCGGGTCATTTGAGAATATCGAGCGCCCAATTAATTGCGGCGAGACAGACCCGCGCATGTTGGTCGTTGGGGATGCGCCCGTCACGCAAAACGATATTGTTGCAAAGTGGCGCGATAAGGATTGTGGCGGTTAGGGTTTGCCGTTACACTTGCAAAAAATTCCGAGGAAAATATGCGCATTGTTCGTTATCAATTAAAAGAGAGCAGGGTAAAACCCAAGTACGGATGGCTGTTGGGCGACAAGGTCGGCGAGATCGGCGGGAACGTGTTTGGACGGTACCGCCGCAAAGAAGCCGAAACGCCGCTTTCAGACGTGATCCTGCTTGCCCCTTCCGAGCCGTCCAAAATCATATGCGTTGGTCGGAACTACGTGGAACACGCCAGGGAACTCGGCAATGAAGTGCCGCAGGTGCCGCTTACCTTTATGAAGCCGCCCTCTTCCATTATCAATCCCGGCGACACGATCATCCTGCCGCCGCAATCGACCCAGGTGGAGCACGAGGGTGAACTGGTCGCCGTCATCGGCAAACGCGGACGCCACATCACGGCTGAAAATGCAAAGAAACACATCATGGGGTATACGCTTGGCAATGACGTGACCGCCCGCGACCTGCAAAATAGTGATGGTCAGTGGACGCGGGCAAAAGGTTTCGATACGTTCTGTCCGTTCGGTCCGTGGATCGATACCGAGTTCGACCCGGCCGATGCAGTTGTCACCGTGCGTGTGAACGGACAGATGCGGCAGATGGCTTCGACGCGCGATATGGTTTTCAGCGTGGGTGTGATCATCGCGTACATCTCATCTGTTATGACACTTGAGCCGGGCGACTTGATCTTTACAGGGACTCCCTCCGGCGTGGGTTTGTTGAAGGACGGCGACGAAGTGTCAGTGGAGATCGAGGGCTTGGGCGAGATCAGGAACAAGGTCAAGGCGGAGAGCCGCTAGGCTGGAGGAAAACATATGCTCATCACAAAGAATTACCGCACCGATCAGGAAGTCATCCTCCGTTTCGTGGATGCGCTTGGCGCCGGGCTCGCGCTCCTTTCGGGCAATAAGAAAGCTCGGCCGGGCTTTTTCGTTTTTGCACACACATTCATTCAGGAATTTGTCGAGGAGAGTTTATTCAAGAAGGAGGAACTGCTTATCAAAGCGCTGGAGGAAAACGGCTTCCCCATTGATGACGGTCCGATCGGTTCGCTGCGCGCCGAGCAAACGAAAAGCCGCGAAGCCGCTGAACATATGTTGAGCGCGGCAAAGGGCTGGCTGGCTGGCGACGAACAGGCGCGCGGCGAAGTTGCCTGGGCGGCGAGCGAGTACACGTCCACGATGCGGGCGCATCTGGAGAGACTCAAGAGCCGGATCTTCCCACTGCTTGAACAGAACATCTCGCCCGAAGATGAACACAAGATATCGGAGGGATTGAACACCCTTGCCTTCGAGAACAGCGCAAAAGGGGACGAGGAGAAGTACGTCAAGTTGGTCGAGTCGCTGGAGGAGGAGTTGAGCGGCTGGAAGTAATGCACGTAATTCATTGGAATACCTTCTGACCTATAAACCACTTGATATGACCTGGTTTGTAGGTCAGTTCTTTTGTTGGGCAGATGTAACAAACATCAATTGCCTAAAGATTATATATAATTTACAATGGGGTTATGGATACCTTTCAACTCTCCGATTTGATTTCCCAACAAAAAGAAAGTAACAAACTCTACCTTGAATTCCTCAAAGTCCCCGACCTGAGCATGGGACTCTACGTCCTCCCCGCAGGCGGGACAGATCCCCAGTCACCGCACACGGAGGATGAAGTCTATTACGTGGTGAGCGGACGGGCAAAGATAAAGGTTGCCGATGAGGATCGTGATTTGATAGCAGGGTCGATCGTCTATGTGGCGAAGAACGTGGAGCACCGCTTCCATTCGATCGAGGAAGAGTTGACGTTATTGGTCTTCTTCGCGCCATCAGAGTATTCCAACGGACAATAGACAATGGACACCAATCGATGATGATGGTCAATAGTCTATCGTCCATTGTCTCTATTTAGGAGATTTATGTTCCAACTCAAAAACACCCCCTTCCATGAACGGACGTCCGCGTTGTGCTTGCCGCAGAATTGGCGCAAGTGGGCGGGATATTACGTGGTCGGTTCGTATGAGCATACGATCGACCGCGAGTATTGGGCGATCCGCAATGCGGC
>DNDO01000098.1:1060-1328 GCA_003484265.1 Anaerolineae bacterium | reverse complement strand
GCGTTGATCGATGTCTCGCCTTTGATGAAGTACATTGTCAAAGGAAAAGATGCGGCGGCGTTGCTGCACAAGGTCACCACGCGGAACATTATGAAGATGAGCGTGGGACAGGTCTATTACACAGGCTGGTGCGACGACGAAGGCAAGATGATCGATGATGGCACGATCGCGCGGCTCGATGAGACAACGTTCCGTTTGACGGCGGCGGAACCGAATCTGCGCTGGCTGACGATGAACGCGGTGGGTATGGAGGTCGAGATCATCGAAG
>DNDO01000098.1:0-855 GCA_003484265.1 Anaerolineae bacterium | reverse complement strand
TGGGTATGGAGGTCGAGATCAGCGAAGTCACTGACGATATGGCGGCACTCAGTTTTCAAGGTCCGAATTCAAGAAACGTTCTCAACAAAGTTGTCGAGAACCCTGTCGATGAGTTGAAATATTTTCGACTAATGAAGAATAATCTCGCAGGCGTGGAAGTCACAATCTCACGCACGGGTTATACGGGCGATCTCGGTTATGAGATCTGGATGGACGCGCAGGGCGCGGTCAAAGTCTGGGACGCGTTGATGGATGCAGGGCACGATTACGGGATTTTACCCGTGGGCATTCTCGCGCTTGATATGACACGCGTGGAGGCGGGACTGTTCATGCTCGATGTGGATTACACCTCCGCGGGGCACGCATGGATCGAATCGCAAAAATCTTCTCCGTTCGAGCTGGGACTAGATTGGACGGTGGCGCTGGATAAACCTGGTTATTTTGTCGGGCGGCGCGCGTTGGAGCGTGAGAAGCGCGAAGGTTCTGAATGGAAGATGGTGGGCATCGAGATCGATTGGGTGGGCATGGAGAAGCTGTATGCCGAGGTGGGTCTACCGCCGCAAGTGCCTGGGACCGCGATCCGTGCGAGTATGCCGATTCTGGTTGGGAATGTGCAGGTGGGGTATGCGTCCACGGCAAGTTGGTCGCCGCTGTTGAAGAAGTACATCGCGCTTGCGCATTTGCAAAAGCCATACTATGAGTTGGGTACAGATGTACGCATGGAGATCACGGTGGAGCATCATCGCAAGCATGCGCCTGCAAAGGTGGTCAAACTGCCGTTCTACGATCCTGAGTGGAAGAAAAAATGATCAATGTCGTTGCGAGGAGGGCGTAGCCCGACGAAGCAATCTCCTC
>DNDO01000131.1:6099-6247 GCA_003484265.1 Anaerolineae bacterium | reverse complement strand
CGGATGCGGGTCAGCATATCTGCGATTGGATCATTTACCATGCTAATTCCTCCATCCTGCTTACCAAGATGACTTTACCACGCCGGGGATTTGACCCCGCAGCGATAGTTCGCGGAAACAAATACGGCATAAGCCGAATCGGCGGATA
>DNDO01000131.1:5467-5858 GCA_003484265.1 Anaerolineae bacterium | reverse complement strand
AACCGCGCGGGCGTCCGCAACGGGTACAGCGGTTCCGAACCTGGTTCGGGTAGCGCCTGCGCGCTTCACGATATTGCATGCATTTCTTTGCCATGAGTTACGCTTCCTTCTTTTTGAACGGCATGCCAAGCAGCTGCAACATCACACGCGCCTGGTCGTCATTTTTGGCGGAGGTCACAATCGTGACTTCCATGCCGCGAAGTTTGTCGATTTTGTCATACTCGATCTCCGGAAAGATCAACTGGTCCTGGATGCCCAGCGTGTAATTACCGCGGCCGTCAAAAGCATTGGGCGAAACACCGCGAAAATCGCGCACCCGAGGAAGAGCCGTATTCATCAACCGGTCAAGGAATGCCCACATGCGTTCCCCGCGCAATGTGACCTTGGTACC
>DNDO01000131.1:4893-5193 GCA_003484265.1 Anaerolineae bacterium | reverse complement strand
ATCAATCGGCCTTCGCGAAGTTTGAAATTGGCTATACTTTTGCGAGCCTTGGTCATCACCGGTTTCTGACCGGTAATAATGACAAGATCGGAAACCGCCGATTCAAGAGCCTTGGGATTATCCATGGCTTCGCCCATGCCGATGTTAACCACGACCTTCTCGATACGAGGCACCTGCATGATATTTTTCAGTTCAAACGTCTTGCGAAGCGCCGGAACAATTTCGTTTTTATATCGTTCGTGCATTGTATTCATTAATCATTACTCCGGGTTAATCGACCAGCGCCTGGCAATTTTTGCA
>DNDO01000131.1:0-4727 GCA_003484265.1 Anaerolineae bacterium | reverse complement strand
TTTGCAGACACGGTGGGTCCCATCATCATCGCGTTGAACGCTGACGCGCGCGGGCTCCTTGCATTTTGGACAAACCAGCATTACATTGGAAATGTCGATTGAGCCTTCGAACTGGATGCGCCCAGGGTTCATGTTTCGACCTGCAGCAGTCTGCACCTGTTTCTGGTGTTTCGTGCGGACGTTTACACCCTGCACAACCACGCGACGCACATCCAAAAGGACGTTGATAACTTCACCGCGCTTGCCTTTGTCTTCAAGGCGCCCGCTGATCACTTCAACCGTATCGCCTTTGCGTATCTTTATCTTCATAACCTTATAACACTCCTAAACCTTAGAGCACTTCCGGTGCCAGAGAGACGATCTTCATGAAACCTTTTTCACGAAGTTCTCTCGCAACAGGTCCGAAAATGCGGGTGCCTTTTGGGTTCACACCGTCAGAGTCGAGAATGACCGCAGCGTTGTCATCAAAGCGGATATAAGAACCATCCTCGCGGCGCCATTCCTTCGAGCAACGGACGATGACAGCGCGGACCTTCTCGCTCTTCTTCACTCCGCCTTGCGGAGTAGCGGATTTCACCGTTGCAACAACAACATCCCCAATGCTGCCATATCTGCGGGAGGAGCCGCCCAACACATGAATTACCAGCAATTCGCGTGCACCGGAATTATCCGCAACCTTCATTCGAGATTCGTGTTGGATCATGACCTACTCCTCAACCTTCAGGCTGTCAACACCAGAATCTTCGGTGCGGATTTCATGCTTCACAACCTTTTCGACAACCCAACGTTTATCACGCGAGAGCGGGCGGGATTCAACGATCTGTACCTGGTCGCCAATTTGGCAGCCGATCTCATCGTGAGCCTTAACCCGTTTGCTTGTGAAAACAACCTTGCGATACAACGGATGGCGGAACTTCCGCGTAAATTCGACCACAACGGTTTTTGTCATTTTATTGCTGGTGACGACACCAACGATTCGACGCCGATTGTTCATCCTTCACCTTCCACAACTTCCGCGTTTCCCTGTTCCCGAAGGACGGTCATCATGCGGGCAATATCTCGCTTCAAAACGCGCAGGCGGCTCGAATCAGCCAATTGACCTGTCACCTGCTGGAAGCGCAGTTTCATTAATTCCTCGCGGGCATCCGTGAGTTTGGTTTCAATTTCGCCCGGCTTCATATTTCTAAGTGCGTCGGATTTCACAGGTTTCATGCCTGGTCTCCTGCATCAAGCCTTGCCACGACCTTCGTCTTAATTGAGAACTTATACTGGGCATTCTTGAGCGCCTGGAGGGCAGTGGCTGAATCCAAGCCGCCCACCTCAAACATGATGCGGCCCGGCTTGACGACAGCCACGTAATACTCAACGTTTCCCTTACCTGAACCCATGCGGGTTTCAGGCGGCTTGTGCGTGAAGGGCTTTGATGGAAATATGCGAATCCAAACCTTTCCGCGGCGTTTCATCTCTCGGACGATGGTCCTTCGGGCTGCTTCGATCTGCCGCGCAGTCACCCATCCCGGTTCCAAAGCCTGTAAACCGAATTCACCAAAACTAACTTCTGCGCCGCGAAGAGCCTTCCCTCTCATACGACCACGCATTTGCTTGCGCCATTTAACACGTTTAGGCATCAACATAATTACTACCTCTCAGAAAGCAAATTGGACGCGGCTATTCGCTCACGTACACGCCTTCGGTTGCCTCCGCTTTTTCTTCAACCTCAGGGGCGATCTCGCCCTTATAAATCCATACCTTTACGCCGATCTTGCCATAGGTCGTCGCCGCTTCGACAATGGCAAAGTCCACGTTCGCGCGAAGAGTCTGTAGAGGCACACGCCCCTCCCGCAACCATACATCACGGGACATTTCCGCTCCACCCAAACGTCCGCCGACCATGATTTTGATCCCTTCGGCACCCTGCTTCATTGCCTGTTGGATGGCGCGCTTCATGGCGCGGCGATATGCAATACGGCGTTCGAGTTGGTCAGCCACATTTTTGGCAACCAGTGTCGCATCGGTATCCGGCGAGGATACTTCCTTGACATCCAAATCAACTTTCTTGCCAATAAGTGCTTCCAGACCAGCGCGGACCTTCTTAATACCCTCGCCTTTTCGGCCAATCAAAATGCCAGGCTTGGCTGAATGAATTGCAACGCGGATCTTGCCCGGGTAGCGTTCCACTTCAATGCGGGAAATACCGGCTTTCCCATCACGGACAGCATCGGATATCTCCTTGCGATACTTGAGCACATCTGCATTTTTCGCCGCGCCGCCTTTGGATGTTACTCCCATCAACAAACTGCGTATTGCAAAATCCTGATGCAGCTGCTCGCGGTATTGAGTGCCTTCTGCAAACCATCGTCCCTGCCAGCCCTGGTTGATACCAAGACGCATACCAATCGGATGAACTTTACGACCCATAATAACTCCTTCTCTTCCGCTTTATGATCCGCGCTCACGCAACACAACGGTTATGTGCGAACTGCGGCGCAATATCGGCTTGAAACGTCCACGCGCTCCGAAGCGGCGCCATTTACGCGTGGCGGCTTCGTTTGCAAATATCTTTGCAACGTACAGATCGTCCCGGCTGATCCCAAAATTTTCCTCGGCATTTGCCAGAGCGGAAGCAAGTAATTTTCGAACGGGTAACGCTGCCGCCTTATTTACGAAGCGAAGCATTTCCAACGCCTCATTTGCATTCCTGCCGCGGACCAGATCGACGACAAGCCGAACCTTTTGCGCAGACATGGGAAGAGAGCGCAAGTGTGCTTGAATATCCTGCATGACCTAACTCTCCTTCACTACACTGACTTCTCGCCAGCCAAATGGCCGCGGAAAGTGCGCGTCGGGGCAAATTCGCCCAATCGATGGCCGACCATGTTCTCTGTAATATAGATCGGGACGTGTCGGCGTCCATCATGAACAGCAATGGTGTGTCCAACCATCTGGGGGAAAATCACGCTTGCACGACTCCAAGTTCGCAAGACCTTCTTTTCGCCTTTTTGGTTCATTGCCTCAATTTTTTTCAACAATTTGGGCTCTATAAAAGGGCCCTTTTTCAATGATCGTGACATATCGTACCTCTACCTTTTAGCGGCTCTTCTTACTGCGTCGCCGAACAATATATTGATCCGTCTTTTTATTGCGACGAGTCTTGTAACCCAGAGTGGGCTTACCCCACGGACTCTTGGGTCCCGGCAAACCGATCGGCTGACGTCCCTCGCCACCACCGTGAGGATGATCGCGCGGGGACATTGCTGAACCGCGGACGGATGGGCGGATTCCCAAGTGTCTTTTGCGACCGGCTTTGCCTAACTTGATATTTCCATGATCAAGATTACCAATCTGTCCAATTGTGGCGTAGCATGTCTGGCGAATTAGGCGAACCTCACCCGAAGGCAAACGAATTTGTGCGAAATCGCCTTCTTTGGCAAGTAATTGTGCTGCACCGCCAGCGGAACGTACGATCTGTCCACCGCGGCCTTCGGAAATTTCAATGTTATGGATCAAGGTACCCACTGGGATGGTTGAAATCGGCAGGGCGTTCCCAGATCGAATTTCAGCACTCGGGCCCGACATGATCGTATCACCAACTTTTATATCGACCGGTGCAATAATGTAACGCTTCTCGCCATCAGCATAATGCAGAAGGGCAAGGCGGGCTGTGCGGTTCGGGTCGTATTCGATCGCGGCAACTTTTGCGGGAATATTTAACTTATCACGCTTGAAATCCACGAGACGGATAAACCGGCGATGACCGCCGCCTCGATGTCGGACCGTGATACGACCCTGTGTATTACGACCACCGCTTTTGCGCAACGGTACAAGCAGGGAGCGTTCAGGCTTGGACTTTGTAATTTCGTCGAATGTGTATCCAGTCATTCCTCGGGTACCGGGCGTCACTGGTTTATACTTTTTTACTGGCATTACTGCACCCCTTCAAATATGGGTAGGGTCTGTCCTTCAGCCAGGGTAACGATCGCCTTTTTGAAGCCTTGTTTTCGAATTGACATTCGTCGGCTTCGTAATCGGCGGCCGCGCTTGGCAGGGACATTGATCACGTTTACGCTTTTTACGCTTACATCGTAAAGTGTTTCAACTGCGTCCTTGACTTGAGTTCGGGTGGCCGAATCCACAACCACGAACGAGTACTGGTTCAAAGCGCCCGACTGGTAGCTGGTCTTTTCAGTAATAAGCGGGCGACGAAGTATATCGAAAATTGTGTTCATTAATCTGTCTCCTAACCGAGGTTCGCCACGAGGGCGTCCAACGCCTTAACCGGCAGGATCAGCTTGTCAAAGCCAAGCAAATCACGAATATTCAAATAACCTGCAAGCAATACCTTTGCATCCGGCAAGTTATCAGCGGAGCGTATGGCGGCATCATAGGATTTATCCTTTTCCGACATCACGATGAGCGCTGTCGCGCCTCCTACCAAACCGGATAACTTTCCTGCCATTGTGCGCGTCTTGGCTTCGTCAAGCACCAGGTCATCAATCAGGACCACGCCCAAATCAGCCGCTTTTGCCGAAAGCGCAGACCGCAGAGCGGCTTTTCGCATCTTCTTCGGCATGCGTTGTTCATAGCTGCGTGGGTGCGGAGTATGAATACGTCCGCCGCCAACCCACTGTGCCGCACGACGTGAACCCTGGCGGGCACGTCCTGTACCTTTTTGCTTCCATGGCTTGGCACCACCGCCTGCAACTTCACTGCAAAGGCGGTTTGGTGCT